>USJW01000008.1 GCA_900555045.1 uncultured Clostridium sp.
AAAAACAATTAAAAATGTATAAAACTCCCCGGCGCCCATGTCCGGGGAGTCTGGTATCGGGCCGTGCAGGCCATGTGATTACCGGTTTTCGTCCATGCTGACGCCGGCAATCTTGATGTTCACATCCAGCACGGTGAGCCCGGTCATATTCTCGATGGCCGTGCGCACCTTGTCCTGTACCTTCTCGCTGACCTCGGGGATGTTGTATCCGAACCGGATATACAGGGAGAGATCCACGGATACGTGCTCCTCCGTCACCTCCACCTTGACGCCCTTGCTCAGATTCTTCATGCCCAGCTTGCCCACCAGCTCGTTGGTGATGTTGCCCGCCATGGACGCCACGCCTTCCACCTCGGTGGCCGCCAGCCCTGCGATGATCGCCACCACCTCGTCGGCTATCTGCACCTCTCCGATTTTGTCTTTTTCGTATACTTTATGGGTACTGCGATTTTCCGCTTCTGCCACAACAATTCCCTCCTGTCTGAAATTTGCGAGGCCCTGTGGGCTGCCCGCGGCCATCCGGAGATCTCCCCGCGCCGCAAGGCCGCCAAAGGCCTTAATTGGTTTTATTATATCAAAAATACCGTCGTTTGCATAGGCTTAGTTTTGGGGGATTTGGCGGATTGCATGAAAAAGCTCCGGCCATCGCCTGCGCGCAGCAGGACGTATGGCCGGAGTTTTTGGGGTGAACATTTTGTTTTCGATTATTCCGCCAGGTTTAGCAGGGTGATGATGATCTGGTCCGCGCCCACCTCCGCTTTGCGCTTGACGATATCCTCGATCTGCGCGCGCTGGGCGTCCGTGATGTTTGCGGCGTTGACCACCACATCCACCTTGTCTTTGGTGATGCTGACCACCGGGTCGGAGAAGCCCTTTGCCATCAAAAGCGTCTCGGCGGCGTTCTCCTTCTCGGACACCTCGGTCAGATCGATCATATCCTGGATCGCCTGCTGCTTCGCCGCCTCGTCGATGGACGGGCTGTTGATCATATTCATCAGAGTCTCTTTATTTTTTGCCCGGATCTGCTCCCTGTTCAGCTGCACATTGGCTATGTAGTCCGCTACGCTCATACCGCTGGTGAGCACCGCCTCGCCCGGATTCTCAAGGCCCGTCTGTTCGGCCGCGCCGGAATCCGCAGCTGCCAGCTGTCCGCCGTCCGCCCCGGTCAAATCTGCCTGGGCCTGCGCGTTGCCGGAATCCGCAGCCGCCAGCTGTCCGCCGTCCGCTCCGGTCTGCCCCGCCTGGGCCTGCGCCCCCGTGTCCGCCGCCTGCTGCCCGCCGTCCGTGCCGGCCTGTGCCATCTGACTTCCGTCATCCGGGTCATCCAAGCTGGGAATCTCCATCATCTGGCCGCCCTGGCTGTTTAACACCGCCTGGTTCTCTGCCAGAATATCCTCATCCGAGATATCCATCACGCCGGCTTCATAAACCTGATCATTGCTGGCTAACTCCCGCTTCCCGGCGTAGTTCAAATACCCGGCGGCCGCGATCATCACAGCCAGCGTGGTAATGATGATCTGATTCCGCCGAAACAGACGTTTCATGTTGATTTCTTTCATATGCTCTTTGACTTGTTTCATCTTCTTCATATCCAACGCTCCTTTTTATTCCACCCGCTTTAATACTTTTATTTTATGTGGCGGAAGGTCAAATAATGCTTCCATCGCCGCAGAAATTTCCGCTTTCACAGTGGGACTCCCCCCTCCGGTGGCGCTGATGACGATCCCGGAGATCTCCGGGCGCAGCTCCTTCTCCACAAACGGGACGCTCCCCTGGCCGGAACCGCCCCCGGTGAGCACCGTGTTCTCCTGGGTCTGGCTGCTCTTCGCGCTCCTGGTTCCCCCCTGGGAATCCTTCTCGTCCGTGTCGCTTATGCTGGCGTTGCGATCCACCCGCAGCACCTTCTCCTCCGAGGACTTGAGCACGATCATCACGTCCACCTTGCCGACGCCGTCCACATGGCTCAAAATCTCCTTCACACGCGCCTCCAGCTGCACCTCGTAGGCCGATTCTCCCCCCGCTCTGGCGGCGGCCGCCTGGGCGTCCTCTGAGGCGGTCCCGGGGAGGGCGGAAGCGCTGGAATTTCCGCCCGTGTTTCCACCGCTGTTTCCCGCTCCCAGTCCGGAGCCATTTGACCCGGAACCGCTTCCGCCGCCGTTTCCGCCGCCTCCCCCGCCGCTTCCGCCCATGTTTCCACCGCCGCCTCCACCCCCGCCGCGCATCTCCTGGCCGGCGATCTGCGCAGTCTGGGGAATCTGGCCCGCCAGAGCGGAGGAGTTATCCGCCCCGCGGATCTCCACAGCCGACGCCCCGGACGTCTTCTTCGCGGACGTCAAGAAACCGCCGGTCCTGCCCTTTCCCACCGGAAATGACAGAATCATCAAGACCACGCCGATGAACAGCAAAAACAGCCACCGCTCCTTAGTCATCTTCCCACTCAACCTGGACATGTGCTGTCTCAAGTCCATAATATCCCGCCACCTTTCGAATCAATCCATTTATTTTTGACCGCACCTGCGGATCCGCCGGGAAGGTGGCCGCGCGCTCGCGCGCCTGCCTCGCCTCCTTCCCCAGCTGCACCGGCTCAACCCTTATCTGCTGCGCCGGGATTCCAACCGGGGAGACATCCGGGCCGGCGGATGACTCCTCACCGGCATCATCCCCGGCTTCCTCCGCCTGCACGGCCGTCCCCCCGCCGTTTCCCGTTCCCATCTCCGGCCTCCCCGCGCCAAGCTTCATATAGATATCCGTCACATGACCGTACATCGGATCGTCCCGGTCGGACTCGATGGCCGCCCGCACGTCCTTCACCGAAAACCCGGCGTCCTCAGCCATCCCGCGCAGGTCCAGCGCCACCGCGTCCTCGTATGCACTCATCACCTGCTCCAGGCGCTCATCCTCCATGCCCCAGAGCTTCTCCTTAAAATCGTCGGCCTCCTTCTGAAAGCTGATGGACTCGAACAGATACGCGATCCGCTCGTCCAGCCGCAGGCCGCTGGTCAGCGGCTTTAAAACCAGCAGGATCAGGACTATGCCCGCAAAAAAACGCAGATATTTCTCATACTTGGAATTCGCCAGCAGGTTGCCCGCCACAGTGATAAAAATCATGTAATAGGTGATATTGCGCACCCACTCATAGACCGCCGACATGTGTGTTCCCCTTTCCGCCTCATGCCCGGGCCCCCAAGGAGGCCTCAGACCGTATAGTAGTTGACATTTGTGGCCGCGCAGGTGATGGCGATCGCAATGGCGAACAGCAGCAGGGAGCTCACCACGATCTTCAGCAGCAGCTTATGCCCGCAGGAAACGCCGCTGACGCAGGACACCACCCGCTTGTCGCACACCGGCTGCATCACCGCGGCCGCCAGCTGGTAGAAGAGCATCAGCACCACCAGCTTGGCGATGGGGATCAGCGTCATGACCACCAAAACCACCACGGCGGCGGCCCCCAGGCTGTTTTTGATCAGCACCCCGGATCCCAGGACCATCTGCGCCACAGCGCCCGCTCCCTGCCCGAGCCCCGGTATGATCTCGATGACCTTGCGTACCCCCGCCTGCCCGGCGCTGTCCGCGTAGGGGACCACCATGCCCTGGATGACGTGAAATCCCAGCACAAGGCCCACCAGGGTCTTAAGCGCCCAGCCCACGCCCTGCTCCAGGAGCTCCGTCAGCTTGGTGAGCATCTCCTCCTTGGCCACGTGGCTCGCCAGGACGAGCAGCACATAGATCCGCACCACCGGGAGCAGAAGGCTGCCGCACAGCCACTGGACCAGCGTCACCGCCGCCGTCATGCCCTCGTAGAGAACCACCGCGGACACGCTTCCGCCCGCGAAGGCCACCGCCATGAAGTAGGAAGGCATAAGAAGCTTCATGAATTCCAGGACCTGCCCCAGGACCCCTGAGGCGATCTCCAGGCTTGAAAAAAAGCTGGCCGCCAGGCAGGTAAACAGCAGCAGGTAGGTGACAAAAAAGCCGGTGTCGGAAATCTGTCCCCCCTTAAAGACGGAGGAAAAGTTGGTGAACACCGCCCCCACCATGCCGATCACCACCACCTGGGCCAGCAGGGCGCTGGCGGAGTGCACCTCCCGCACCAGGCCGTTCTTTAGCCCCAGCCCGGCCTGTCCCAAAACCGATTTCAAATCCCCGGTGAGAAGCGATTTCATCAGGGCGGTGAAGGAGAAGCTTCCGGCTCCGCCTTCCAGGCTCAGCTGGGAGTCCAGGTACTCCTGGATGCGCGTAAGGTCGCCGTCAATCCCCAGCTGGGCCGCGGCCGAGTCGAAGTCGGGGGCGGGAGTATCGGAGATGGGCGCTGCGCCCGCAACCGTCACTCCATACGCTCCCCCGCCCGCGTCCGCCCTCGTCATCCCATACGCTACGCCGCCTGCACCCATTCCTGCGCCCGCAACCACAATCGCCACCACAACCGCCCCCAGCGCCAGCCAACGCTTCAGCCAATGCCACCCCCATCCCCACCTCATGTGAGAAATACCTCCAATGTCTCCATTAGCGCCAACAGAATCGGCGTGCTGATGGCCAGGATGGAGAGCTTGCCGAAGATCTCGATCTGGGAGCCCAGGGAGCCGAAGCCGGCGTCCTTGCAGATCCCGGACGCGAACTCCGCCACGTACGTGATCCCGATCATCTTCACCAGCGTCGCCAGGTAAACCCGGTTCACCCGGATGTAGCCCTGGATCCGCTCCACGGTGTCCAGGATGGACTCCAGCTTGGAGATCCCATAAAAAAAGATAAAAAATCCGGCCGCGATGACCAGATAGGTGGCGTACTCTCCCTTCAGCCCTTTTAGCTGTACCGCCATGAGCACCGCGGCGATCCCGGCCGCCCCGATGGCTATTACCGTCATAAATCCCGCCCCCTTCTACCTCTGCCGCGACAGCCAAAGGCCGTCACAGCGCAAACAGGTTCTTGATCGTCTCAAACAGTTCATATATGTATGGCACCATCCAGAAAAGCACCAGGACCAGGCCCGCCAGGCTGGTCAAAAACGCCTGCTCCTCCCTTCCGCTGTGCTTTAATACCTGGCAGATGACGGAAACCAGAATCCCCACTGCCGCAATTTTAAAAATCAGGTTTACCCCCATGACTGCCTCCAATCCTCATTCATCCGGCCTCAGCACATGACGATGACGAGAAAAATCCCGCCCATCACGCCCAGGCTGGTATACAGCCGGCATTTTTCCTGCCGGTGCGTCTGCAGGTACCCGATGGACAAATCCAGCTGCTCCAGGTACAGAAGCAGCGTGCGCTCCTGCATGTCCAGATCCAGATACCCCAGATGCTCCCCCAGTGCCGCCAGCTGCTCCAAATCCTCCTTGGTAAACGGAAGGTTCCTCGTCTCCTCCGCCATCGCTTTCGTCTCCTGCCCCCATATCTCCTGGAGGCTCTCGCCCTCCTGGCCGCAGATCCGCCCGGCCGCCCGGATAAACAGCTGTCCCACCGGGCCGCCAGAGCGGCGGCCCACCCGCTCTAGCGCTTCCGCCAGCGGCGCGTGGCTGTAGGTGATCTCCCCTTTGAGGAAATAGATCATCTGCCGCAGCTTTTCCAGCTGGCGCAGACGCTCCTTCCACTGTCCGGCCAGCCACAGGCCCAGGCCCGGGGCGGAGATCAGCACCAGGGCCGCGCCCAGACATTTGAGCATCATAGGCGCTCCCCCTGTTCTCTCTGGATATGATCCAAAATCGGATATGCTTTTGTCCCCTCCGGCGTCAGAAGGTGCCCCAACTGGTCCAGCACCCGAAGGCTCCGCCTCCGGTCCGCTCCCGCCTCCATGAGGACGTACCTCTCGAACACCCCCTCCTCCACCAGGCGCCCCAACACCGGCTTGCTGCAGATGTCCTCCAGCGATGCCCCGTGGACCGTCGCAGCCAGGGCGCAGCCGCAGCTGCGGATGTAGTCGATGGCCTCTATGTCCTCCCGGCTTCCGATCTCGTCCACCGCGATCACCTGGGGGGCCATGCTGCGGACCAGCATCATCATGCCCTGGGCCTTGGGACAGCAGTCCAGCACGTCGGTCCGCGGCCCCAAGTCGTTCTGGGGCACCCCCTGGTAGCAGGCTCCCAGCTCCGACCGCTCATCCACCACCCCCACCGTCATGCCTGGGGTGTCCGGTCCGCCCTCGGAGACCTGGCGGATCACATCCCGCAGCAGCGTGGTCTTTCCGTTTCGGGGCGGCGACACGATGAGCGTGTTGCGAAACCGCACGCCCGACCCGGACCGAGCGTACAGATACTCCATGATCCCGTCGGCGCAGCCCTTCACCTGGTGAGCCACCCGCACATTGACAAAGGAGATAAACTTCATCAGCCGGACGCCCTGCCGGTCCGCCACAATCCGCCCGGCCACGCCGATGCGGTGGCCTCCCTGGATGGTGATAAACCCCTGCCGGATCTCCTCCTCCGCCGCGTACAGGGAGTAGCTGCTCATGTAGTCCACCGCGGCCCGAAGCTCCTCCCGCGTGGCCACGTAGGGGCTGAGGCTCCCGGCCGGCGGGACACGCCCCGACTCCAGCAGATTTCCGCTCCTTCCCACAATGTACTCCCGATCCCGGCAGACCATAAACACCGGCTGCCCCGCCCGCAGGCGGATCTCCTGTATCTCCTCAAACTCCGCCGGGACCTGTCCCAGCAGCGCGCGCAGTTCCTTTGGGAACAGCTTCAGAATTTCTTCCTTCCGGTTCATCCCGCCTCACTCCTTTTACCTCAGTATATGAGACATGCCCCGGTTTATGACTACTATCTCCCGCAAACCCGGTGTGTGATCTGCTATACCAATAAGAATTAATAAGTATAAATAATATACAAACCCTATTGTCCTGTAATGCTAATATATGTTATGATTAAATCTGAAATCGTTTCCTATCACAAACACACAGAATCGAGGGATATAACAATGGGCGGAATATTTGGAGTTGCTTCAAAGCAGAGCTGCACACTGGATCTTTTTTTCGGCGTGGACTATCACTCCCACCTTGGCACCAAGCGCGGGGGGATGGCGGTATACGGCGAGCAGGGATTCACCCGCTCCATCCACAACATAGAAAACACGCCGTTCCGGACAAAATTTGACGGGGACCTAGACGAGCTGGAGGGCAATATCGGAATCGGCTGCATCTCCGACAACGAGCCGCAGCCCCTGTTAATCCAGTCCCACCTGGGCAGCTACGCCATCACCACGGTGGGAAAGATCAACAACATGGACGAGCTGGTGGCCGACGCCTACCGGAACGGTCACATCCATTTTATGGAAATGAGTCACGGGCGCATCAACGCCACGGAGCTGGTGGCCGCCATCGTCAACCAGAAGCCCACGCTGGTGGAGGGGCTTCTGTATGCGCAGGAGAAGATTGAAGGGTCCATGAGCATCCTCATCCTGACTCCCGAAGGGATCTACGCCTCCCGCGACCGCTACGGGAGAACCCCCATCGTCATCGGAAAAAAAGAAGGCGCGCACTGCGTGTCCTTTGAAAGCTTTGCCTACATCAATCTGGGCTACACCGACTACAAGGAGCTGGGACCCGGGGAGATCGACTTTATCACGCCGGAAAGCGTGGAGATGTTGAGCGCCCCCAGGGGGGAGATGAAAATCTGTTCCTTCCTCTGGGTCTACTACGGCTACCCCACCTCCTCCTACGAGGGGATCAACGTGGAGCAGATGCGCTATGAGTGCGGCCGCCTTTTGGCCAAGCGCGACCAGGGCGGCGACACCACCCCCGACATCGTGGCGGGCGTCCCGGACTCCGGCATCGCCCACGCGGTGGGCTACGCCAACGAGTCGAAAATCCCCTTCGCCAGACCCTTCATCAAATACACCCCCACCTGGCCCCGCTCCTTCATGCCCACCAACCAGGGCCAGCGCAACCTGATCGCGCGGATGAAGCTGATCCCGGTGGACGCCCTGATCCGCGGCAAGAGCCTGCTGCTCATCGACGACTCCATCGTGCGCGGCACCCAGCTCGGCGAAACCACGGAGTTCCTATACCAGAGCGGAGCCAAGGAGGTCCACATCCGCCCCGCCTGCCCGCCGCTCATGTTCGGCTGCCCCTACCTAAACTTCTCCCGCTCCTCCTCGGAGCTGGATTTGATCACCCGCCGGATCATCCGCGACCGGGAGGGGGACGACGTGTCCGAGGAAGTGCTGCTGGACTACGCCAACCCGGACAGCCAGAATTATAAGGAGATGGTGGAGGAAATCCGCAAGCGCTTAAATTTCACCACCTTAAGCTTCCACCGCCTGGACGACCTGGTGGAATCCATCGGCTTATCCCCCTGCAAGCTGTGCACCTACTGCTGGAGCGGGAAAAAATAAAAAACGGGCGGAATTTGTCCCCCCACATTCATACAGACGGCCCCGCCGGAGCGCAGAAGCGCTTGCCGGCGGGGCCAATTTGGCACCCTATATTCACTTAATCACAATCGCCTGGGACAGATGTCTCGGCGTATCCGCATCGATCTCCTTCTTCTCAGCAATATAGTAGCCGATAAACTGGCCGATGAACCCGATCAGCGCAGCGTTCTGCGCGTCATTGTAGCCGTAGGGCAGGTCCAGGCAATAATCCGACTCCTTAAAGTCCTCCGTGGCGCTGTTTCCGATGGCCAGCGTCACCGCGCCGTACTCCTTCATCTGCCGGAGGAGCTTCGCATCCTCCTGCACCGCTGCAGAGTGGCTCAGGAATATGATGAGCGTGTTCTCGTCCACCAGGCTCATGGGGCCGTGGCGGTACTCCAGGGAGTAGTACGCCTCGGAGTTTGAGAGGCCCATCTCCTTCATCTTGTTCATGCACTCATTGGCCACGCCGTAATAGATGCCCTGCCCCAGAGTGATAAACAAGTTCAGGTTCTCATGACCGGCGATGATCCTTCGCGCCAGATCATCCATCCTTTGTAGCGCATCCCTTGCGCTGTCCCCGTAATTTGCCATGGCGGCGATCTCGTCACGCTTGCCGCCCACGTACATGGCCATGATCACCGCCAGGTACACCATGCTGGTGAAGGACCGGGTCATGATCACACTGTCCTCCGCCGTCTCCGGGGAGAGAATCATGTAGTCGTTGTACAGCGCGCTGTCCCCGTCGCAGGTGATCGCCAGGGATTTGACGCCCGGAAAGCTTCTGGCTTTGTCGATGGCCATGCGGACCTCGGTGGTGTAGCTCTTTCTGGTGATGGGCAGAACCAACACCCGCTTTCCCTTTAAATAGACCTCCGGGAAGTAGTACAGCTCCGAGCAGCACACCGCCTTTGCCGGAATTGCGTTGTAGCTGGAGAACGCGTGGGCCGCGGTCTGCGCCAGATACAGGCTGGTTCCGCAGCCGGTGAAAATGAGCTCGTCGTACCCCCCGGCAAACGCCTGGTCCAGCACCGCAAAGATCTCCGGGAGCCTGGCGTTAACTGCCTCAAAGGACTCCGGCTGCCCGTAAATCTCTCTGTAGGTTACCTCACTGTTTTTCTTGTCCATCATCGATCCAGTATCCTTTCCTTCCACACTCCCACCGTCACGCCTTGCCGTCCGAGCCCGCCAGGAGAATAATCTTCTTCACATCTTCCACCAATTTCGCGTTGGCGTACTGGGACAGCTTCCAGGAATGGCCCTGGTGCTCCAGCGTCCTGATCCCTTCCTCGTAGTACTCCACATACTTGTAGCGGATCTCCGTCCCGAAATTGATCTTGGCCACGCCCAGGCGGATGGCCTCGCGGATCACGTCCTCATTCATCCCCGTGCACCCGTGCAGCACCAGGGGGATATCCGTAAACTTGCGGACCGCCTCCAAAACATCCAGATGGATGTCCGGCTCGCCCTTGTAGTACCCGTGGGCGTTGCCGATTCCGATGGCCAGGGAGTCCGGCTCACACAGGGACAGGAAGCGCCGCACCTCCTCCGGGTCCACGATATTCTTGTTCTCGATGGTGGTTCCCATGTTGTCTAAGCGCAGTAGCTCCCCGATCTCCGCCTCCACCGGAACCCCGAAGCAGTGGGCCACCTTGATCACCTCGTTGGTCATAGCGGCGTTCTCCTCCACCGGCCTGGTGGAGCCGTCGATCATCACGGACGTGAAGCCCAGCTGCAGCGCCTCCATACAGCGCGCAAAGCTGTCGCCGTGGTCCAGATGGATCGAAACCGGCACGGACACCTTGCCCGCGCACCACTTGCAGACCTCCACAAACCAGTCGTTCCCCGAGTAAGCGCCCGTGGAAACGTAGTGGGCCAAAATAATCGGTGAGTGCAGCTCCTCGGCTGCCCGGCAGATCGCCCAGATGATGTCGAAATTTCCGCCCTGGGTGTTGATGGCTGGAATAGCGTACCCTTCCCTTGAAGCCCTGATTAAATTTTCTTTATTCGTCACGATCATAGTCCGGTTTCTCCTTTTTTGTTATCCCTTCACAGCGCCTGCCACCAGCCCCTTCACCATGTACCTCTGGAAGAAGATAAAGAGCAGAATCATCGGCAGCGCACCGATCACGGAAATCGCGTTGACCAGCGACCAGTCGTAGGAAAGCTCGCCCAGGTAGCGCAGGGCGATTCCCACGGACAGCGTTCTGAGGGAATCAGTTTGAATTAAAGTGGCCGCGTGGAGATAGTCGTCCCAGGTCATCAGAAACGAGTAGATTCCCACCGCGACGATTCCCGGCTTCACAAGCGGGCAGATCACGCGGAACAATGTCTGGAAGCGCTTGGAGCCGTCGATCTCCGCCGCCTCCTCCAACTCGTGGGGGACACCGTCGTAAAAGCCCGCCATCAGCATGACACAGAAGGGAATCTGCGCCGCCACGACCGCCAGAATCAGGCCGGTCCTGGTGTTGATCAGGTGGACCTTACCCAGAAGGCCGTACAGGGAGATCATTCGGCTGACCACCGGGAACATCTGGGAGGACAAAAGCGCCGCCATGATCCAGCGGTTCCACTTGAAATGAAACCTGGAAAGTGCATATCCGGAGATCAGTGCAATAAACGTCGAAATCAGTGCAGAAAAGCCGGATACAATAAAGTTGTTTTTATAGTACACAAAAAACTGATTGTTGACTGTGAGAAGGCTGTAAAAGCTGGCTACCGTCGGGTTCTTTGGAATGAACGTGGGCGGGAACAAGTACGCCTCCATATTGGATTTGAGCGCGGTCACGACCATCCAGTAGATCGGAAACAACAGGAATATGAGAATCAGGACCAGGCCAATGTACCGCAGGCTGTTAAAGGCGGTTTTTTTATTTTTCATCCTCTTCGCCCTCCTAATCGCTCACGTTTTTGTTCATGATCTTGTTGTAGACAAAGATCACTCCGATCATCAGGAGCATCCAGACGGTTGTCACCGCCGCGCCGCTTCCCAGATCCTGACTCACGAACGCCTCCCGGTAGCTCAAAATCGCCAGGGTGGTGGTCGCCCCGTCCGGGCCTCCGCCGGTCATGGTCCAGAACAGCGGGAACTGCTTGAAGTTCTCGATAATCGACATAGAGACCGCAATACTGATCACGCTCTTCATGCTGGGGAGCGTGATGTAGAAAAACCGCTGCACGGCGTTGGCCCCGTCCATGGTGGCCGCCTCGAGAAGGTCCTCCGACACGTTCTGGAGTCCCGCTAAGAGGAGCAGCGTCATCAGGGGCACCTGCTTCCACAGAGCCGCCACGCTGATTCCAAACAGCGCCGTCTGCGGGTTGTTGAGCACCGCCAGGTTGTTCACGCGCCCGCCGGTCACCATGGAAACCAGGTACTTGATCAGGCCGTACTGGGGCTGGAACAGCCACATCCAGATGAGCGCCGATATAACGGTGGGGATCACCCAGGGTGTCATCATGACACCCTGGATAATCTTTGCGCCCTTCACATTGCTGCTTAAAATAAGTGACAGGATCATGCCGAGCACAAACGCGCTGAGCACGACAACGATCACGAAAATGAAGGTGTTAATAATCGCCTGCGGCAGCTTTGCATTCTGGAACAGCTTGATATAGTTTCCAAAATTGTTCCAGGTACCGGGTTTTCCACTGATAATATTTTTAATCTGATATTTCGTAAAGCTCTTGATCACGGAATCCACGACCGGTACCAGAATAAATACCACGGTCATGAGCACCGCTGGAAGTGCCAGAACCAGCGAGAATAATTTGTCCTTTGCCGTCCTGGTCAGACCGCTGCCACGACTCATATGAACCCCTCCATACTACATTTTACTGATTTGCCAGAATTGCCTCCGCTGCCTTTTGGAAGTCCGCAATGGCGGTATCCACGTCCTTGTTGGAGACGGTGACTGCCTGTGCCAGTGTGCACAGCTCCAGGTTCAGATCGCTGATCTGGGGAACGAAGGTCTGCGCCTTTACATTCTCTGCGGAACCGGCTGCGCCTGCGAGCACCGGATTCATGTCCTTGCTGCCCTCCATGGACTTCTTGGCCGGGTAGGCGGGCGTGATGTTCGCCAGGTAATCGTTCAGCACATCCGAGGTTACAAGATACTGGGTGAACTTGCTGCAGGCCTCTTTCTGGGCATCGCCGTTGTCCACGTACATCAGGCAGTGCGCCTGAAGAATACTCTGGCCGGTGCCGGATCCGCCTGCAAGCGGCTTCGCGGAGGCAGTGAAATTCTTCGCGTCCGGATTGATCGCCTGGACTCCGTTGAAGCCCCAGGACTGATCATAGTACATTGCCAGCTGTCCAAGTGCAAATAAGTTTCTCAGATCCTTTAGCTTGGCGTTCTGCGGGTTGTAGCCCTTCTCGTTCAAGGTCTTTAACATGGTGATGGCATCCTTAAAGCCCTGGTTGTCAACGCTTAAGGTTCCGTCGTCCGCCAGAAGCGTTCCGCCGAAGTTGAAGATCATGCCGTTGATGGAGGAACCGGATACCGGCACGGAGGCGGTCGTCTGTCCGAAGGCGTAGACCGGATTTCCGTTGGAATCCTTTAACTGGGAGAGCTTCTCCGCGTACTCAAGCATCTGGTCGTAGGTGGTGGGCGGCGCGCTGGGGTCTAGGCCGGCCTGTTTGAATAATTCCGTGTTGTAGTAGAGCACGTACGGGGAAACGTACATCGGCAGCCCGTAGGGCTTTCCGTCGATGTTGAAGGAATCCAGGATTGCAGGGTAGAAGTCGGCCAGATAATCCGCCGGGAGCACCTCGTCCACCGGAACGGTCAGGCCCGCATCCGCCAGCCCGGGCACCCAGTCGATCTCACCGAAGATCATATCCACCCGGTCGCCGCCTCCGGCCATGTTGATCACCTGGTTCACGATCTCGCCGTAGGGGGCGGTCACGAACTCCACGGTGATTCCGGGGTTCTTGGCCTCAAAATCCGTCTTCACGCCGTTCCAGAACTCCTCGTAGCCCTGCTCCAGCAGTGCATAGTTTGCAAACTTAATGGTAACCGGCTCCGTCTTCTCCGCCGGCGCTGCCGTGGTCGGGGCCTCTGTCTTCGCCTCCGTAACCGCTTCCGTCTTCCCGCTGTCCGCCTTGGGGGCTTCCGTCTGCTTCGGTGCACCGCCGCCGGAACATGCAGTCACAAAACCCATGGTGGCCGCCATCGTAATCGCCATTAATCTTTTTTTCATGTCATACCCTCTCTTTCTGAAATGCTTCCTCTCTTTATCTACGTTATAAAAATCTCCGGTTCCGCCGCAGCGCCCTGGCCATTTTCGCCTACACGCGTTAATACACTCGTGTGTATATCTGTGGCAGAGACCGCGATTTCTATAAAATATTCGGAAATCACGTACTGTCTCTCACAATCAATTTTGTCTCAAACTGGGCGTTCCCCGGCACTCCGCCGCCCATCATCTCCGTAATCATCTCAATGGCCGCCCGGCTGATCTCCTCCCGCTGCATCTCCAGGGTGGTGAGCTTTGGGCTGCAGAACCGGCTGATGCTGGAATTGTCGAACCCGACCACCCCGATCTCTCCCGGAACGTCATATCCCGCGGCGATGGCCGCGTTCATCGCGATACAGGCCATCATGTCATTGCGCCCGATCATCCCGTCCACCGGACGGCTGCGAAGCGTTTCCTCCACCGCCCGGGCCAGCTCCTCCTCGTTGTGGCAGCCCGCGATCACGGTGCTACTGTCCGCCGGAAGGCCGTGGGCGTGCATCTCGTCGAGGTAGCCGTTGAGCCTTAAATCGGTGGGGCCGCTCACATTTCCGCGACGGCTGATCCGGTCGATGTAGATAATATTTCTACGCCCGGTCTCAATTAAGTGCCGCACCCCCATCCGCGCTCCGGGGTAAAGTCCGGAGGCCAGGGTGGCCACATTGGCGGGAAGCTTGTCGTGCCTGCGGTGTTCGAACAGGACCACCGGGATCCCGGCCTTGCTGAAATACTCCACGTACTCCATCGGGATGCTGGTGGAGCTGATGATGATTCCGTCGTACTGGCGGCTGACCACCTGGGACACGAACTCCGGCGTGTTGCGGTTGGCGCAGAGGGAAATCAGAAACCCCGCCTCGTAGGCGTACCGGTCCATCTCACTGACAATCCGGCTGAAATACTCGTTGGTGATCTGGTCGGCGATGAACAGAAGCTGGTTGCTCCTCTTGCCCTTTAGCGCCCTGGCCACATTGTTCGGCCGGTAGTGGAGCTTCTCGATGGCCGCCTCCACTCTGGCGCGTTTTTCCTTCGCCACATAGCGGTTGTCGTTCACCACATACGACACGATCGTCTCGCTGACCCCTGCTTCTCTGGCTACATCTGCTCTCGTTACGCGTTCCCCGTTTTGGTTCATCTGCACAACTCTCCTTGCCATAAACTCGTGTGTATATATAAAATATACATGTATTTTCAGGGGTTGTCAACCGTATGTTTCTGTTTTAGACCTCAATCACCGGGATCTCAAGAAGCGCGCACACCTGCTTTAACGCTTCCGCCACATCCGCCCACACAAGGCTGTAGTGGTGGGGCACTCCCTCATCGATAATCCGCTCGATCACTTCCCGGACCGGGCGCTCGGTTTTGACGTTTGCCATAATTCCCCTGGTGTAGCGGTCCATGTCCACCGCCTCGCCCTTTAACAGGAACAGCTTGTATTTGCCGTCAATGTTGGAGAAGCGGGCCGCTGTGACCGCGCCGGGCTTGAGCGCTCCGTAGAACGCCGTTCCCTGCCCTGCCAGCGGGTGGTTTCTCATCTCCACCGGGTACTTGGGGTTGCACAGGGACGGGGCCGCGTTTCCGCAGTGCCAGAAGGTGATCACATTCTCCTTCTCGTCGATGTTGATCAGATCGGTGATGAAGGACGGCTGCCCGGTCAGGTAGTACTCCGCCATCTGGGTCAGCTCCGCGTCCACGTCGCCCTCGCAGCCGATGTTGATTCCGTCGTCCGCCAGGCGCCCTAAAACCGCACAGGGCGTAGTGTGGAGATTTCCCATCTCCGGCCAGCACTTGAGGGTTCCGAAATCGTACTGCTGCTCTCTCATCACTTCCTTCAGGGCCAGGTAGAGCTTCGAGTGGTTCTCCAGATGTCCCTCCGGCAGCTGATCGGTGCTGTACGTCTGTTCCATCCTGCGCATATCGGCCTCGTAGGCCTCGCTCAGGAGGGCGTCCATCTTGTCGAAGACCACCTTTAGGTCCGTCTCCTCGATCTTCACGCCGAAGGTTCTGCGGATCAGGCTCTCGTCGAAGCTGCAGTTGTAAAATGCAGTGGGGCGGTATCCCAGAAGTCCTAAGTTCGTGTGCCGCATAGCCTTCACCACGTGGTAGGCCATAAGGAGATTTCTGACCTTCCCGGCGGCCCGGGAGTCCTCCTTGCTGCCGTACACGGTGTGGCACACAGCTCCGAGCCTGCGCACCGCGGCGGCGTTCATCGTCATCGCGCACAGCGCGTTGGCGTATAGCCGGTCGTCCCGCTCAAAGGGAACCTCGTAGGGGGCCCAAAGGATAATCGGCACGTTCAACATCTCCGTCAGGTAGGAGGCCACATCGTCGCCGGTAAAAGCGCCGTAGACCATCACGATCACGTCCACCTCGCGCTCCTTAAATTCCTTTGTCACCTGCTCCACGGCTTCCCGGTTGGCTCCCAGGACCAAGGCGCGGACCACGTTGACCTCTTTTAAGTTCTCCTCCAGCCAGTCACCGTACGTCCTGTTTCTCTCTTCCGGAAGCTCTTTGGGCCAGCGTCCGGAGTATGTAACTACAAACCCGACATTTAATTTTTGCTTCATGCACGCCTCCTCTTTAAGAAAATGCACAATTAAAACTTTTATCAACTCGTGTGTATACTACACATTTACCATATAATATCTGGTTTGTCAATAGGGCTGCGGGATTTTTTACTATTTTTTCACACATTAGGGCGCAGACGGCGCAGCAAAAAGGGGCCGTCACCCGGCCCCCTTCCGAATCATCGAACTGGTCTCATCCCAAACATTTTAAAACCGGCTCCCCGCTGCCCCTACAGCCTCTCGGCCTTATCGCTCAGGATCAACCGGCGGATGGCGTCCACGGTCACGCGGATCACCTCGCTGGTGTCCTGGGTCTGGGGGTTGGGAAGGCCCGCGAGCACCCGCTCCTGGTTGCCTGCGGTGAGGAACACGGAGCCACACCGGACCTTTAGGTACCGGGCCGCCACGAACAGAGCCGCGGACTCCATCTCGGAGGCCAGGCAGCCCAGGCGCTTCCACGCCTCCCACTTATTCTCCAGCTCCCAGCTCACCGGCTTGTCCTTCGGCTCATACTGCCCGTAGAAGGAGTCCTTGCACTGCACCACGCCCACGTGGCAGCGCTTCTTTGCCTCCCTGGCAGCCTCCGCCAGCGCCTGCACGATCTGGAAATCCGCCACCGCCGGAAACTCGATGGGCGCGTACTCCCTCGACGTGCCCTCCATGCGGATCGCGCCGGAGGCGATCACGATGTCTCCCCCCTGCACGTCCAGGTCCACGCCGCCGCAGGTGCCCATGCGGATAAAGGTGTCCGCCCCGGCCCGCACCAGCTCCTCCAGGGCGATGGATGCGCTGGGCCCGCCGATGCCGGTGGAGGTGACGCTCACCATCTCCCCGTCCAGATACCCGGTGTAGGTCACAAACTCCCGGTTGTCCGCGATAAACTCTGCGCCGTCCAGGTACGCCGCGATCTTCTCACACCGCTTGGGGTCCCCCGGCAGGATCACATAGCGCCCCACCTGCCCTCTGCGGACGCCCAAATGGCGCTGTACTCCCTCTTCTGTGTAAATGCTCATATCCTATTCCTCCTTCTCCGATTCATTCCCAAAATGCCGCCAGGAGACAGGCAACCGCCCGCTCCCGCTCGACGTCCACCGCAAACGACACGTACTCTGCCGCAAACGGCTTCTCCCTCGTGTCCGTCACCACCATGCCCTTACAGTAGGTCCCGCCGCACTCGATCCTGGCCTTTCTCTTCTGGACCCGGAACAGCTCCGGGTGCAGGGCCGCCACCATGGCCAGGGGATCGTGGAGCGGGCAGTCATCCAGGCTGTAATTCTGTTCCCGGCTGCCCTTCCGGTAGTAGGTGAGCGCCGCGTCCATGTAGTCCACGGCCTTTTTGCAGGACTCCTTTCTCACCCGCTTAAGCAGCTCTATGTGGTCCTTCGTGAGCCTGGTTGGGATCGTCACGTCCAGGCCCACGGCCAGAATGTCCATCCCGGACTGAAAAACCATGTCGCAGGCCTTCGGGTCCCCCGCAAAGTTGGCCTCCGCCACCGGCGACACGTTTCCCCGCATATTTAAGGTGCCGCCCATGGAGACCACCCGCCGGATCTTTTTCGCGAAATCCGGGTAGCGCATGAGGGTGAGCGCCACATTGGTCATGGGGCCCAGGGTCACTAAGACCAGCTCCCCCGGATACCTCTCTGCCATCTCCATCATAAAATCGCTGGCGTCCTGCGCGCGGAACGTCCGCTCCGAGTCCGGCAAAACCACATTGCCGATTCCGTTCTCACCATGGATGAAGGTCACCGGCCCGTGCCATTTTTCTTCCAGCGGCCGGTCCGCGCCGACCACCACCGGGATGTCCGGGGCGTCCGCCAGATCCAGTATCTTTAACGTGTTGACACCGGCCTGCGCAGAGTCCGTGTTGCCCGTCACCGTCGTGATTCCCACGATCTCCACATCCGGGTGGTTTAAGGCGTAAAGTAAGGCGATGGAATCGTCCACGCCGGTGTCCGCATCGATCAATAATCGTGTCATATTCTCTCCTGTCTAAACTTTTATTGCTCCGCGGGCTGCACCTGCGGCCAATTGTGTACAAAAAAAGAAGAACTCCATTCTCTCACTGATCCTGAAGTTCTTCTCTCGTAAATTTAATCAACGTTTACATGCGGTCGTTCTTCCGCCGGAGCACGAACTCGTACTGGCTCGGGCGGAACAACAGCTTCTGGGACAGAATCGGAGCGTCAAACTCCGTGTAGATCTCCTCCTCCATGATAAACAGCGTGTCGTCCTCCTCGATCCCGAGCACCTGGGCCGTTCTCTCCCGGGCGCTGGTCACGCGCATTCTCGTGTCGCTGTAGAGGCCGCCGGTCTCCAAAAGCTTACAGTAGTACTGGTAAACCTCATCGTTGTTGTCGAAATCCACATTCCCCTTCACCAGCACGTCGTACGGAATGTAGACGTTGGCAAAGCCCTGGGCCACACCCTGACTGTAGTAGACGATGTCAATGATGGCGATCACCGTGGAGGCGCTGAGCTTTAACACCTCCTGGTACTTGGGGGTGGGGGGCTGAAAGCCGATGGTCAATGTCACCTTGTCGATGGGCTCGTTGCAGAAGTCCACCATGGGGTTGCAGATCTTCTCCATCCCGCTCTGGCTCATGTCCTTGTTGGAGAGGACGATGTTGCCCTTTCCCTGATGGTTCATGATCAGGCCGTCCTCCTGAAGGAGCAGCATCGCCTGCCTGAGGGTTCCCCGGCTCACGTTCAGCTGCTCCGCCAGGATATTCTCCCCCGGCAGCTTGTCCCCGGGCTTGTACTTGCCTTCCTTTAACCAGCTGGTGATCGTTCCGTAAACCTGCACGTAAAGGGGTGCCTTTATACTCTTCTCGTTATCAATTGGGCCTGCCATGTCTGTCTTCCTTTTCTATAACCATGATAGTATAAATATAGCACAGTCAATATGCCATTTCAACTTCACAATCAATTTCCTTCGCTATTCAGTTGTCAATGCTGCGCAATTCTCAAAAATTAATCCACCAGCTTTCCCAGCGCCTCCGGGCCCTTGGCCTTCTTGCCGACGATCAGCAGGATCACCAGCGTCACCGCGTAGGGCAGCATCTGGATGACCTGGGACGGAATCTGGAACGCTGAGTCGTTCAAGTAGAATCTGGCCGCCTGGGCAACTGCGAACACCAGCCCGGCCCCCATGGAGCCCACGGGGTTCCAGCCGCCGAAGATGTTGGCCGCCAGGCCCATGAAGCCTCGGCCCGCCGTCATGTCCACCACGAACAGGTTGTTCTGGGAGATGGATAAGTAGGAGCCCGCCAGGCCGGCCAACGCGCCGGCCACCATCATGGCGATGTAGCGGTAGCGGTTGACGTTGACGCCGCAGGACTGGACCGCGAACGGCTGGTCGCCGATGGCCCGGTAGCGCACCCCGTACTTGGTCCGGTAGAAGAAGATCCACACGGCCGCCACGATGAGGAACGTCAGGTATAGGTACGGGGACTGGGATTTAAACAGCCCTCCGATGACCGGAATCTTTGACAGCACCGGCACCGTGATGTTGGGGATCGCGGCCACGGACTCGGACATGCCCTCCGCCTGCCAGATCGCCTTCAGAAGCACCGCTGTGGCTCCGCTGGCGAACAGGTTGACGCCCACGCCCACCACGGACTGCTGGGCCTTCCATTTCAGGCAGAAGAGCCCATAAATCCAGCCGACCAGCACACCCACCACCACGGAGCACACCGCGCCGATGAGCGCGCTTCCGGTATACCACGAGCCCGCCACACCGGCGAAGGCCCCCAAGAGCATCATTCCCTCCACACCCAGCAGGATAATACCGCCCCGCTCCGCGATGGTTCCGCACAGCGCGCCCAGCACGATCGGAACCGAAAGCTGAAATGTCAGGCCGACAAAACTATTTAACATATCCAAAACGATTTACCCCCTCTTTTTCTTGAACGCGGAAATCAGTGCCGGCGCAGATACGAACAGAATCACCAGACTCTGCACCACGATAATCATGTTCGAGGAGACCGCCGTCTCCCGGCTCATGCGCAGGGCGCCTATGTCCATCACGCCGAACAGAAGCGCCGTCAGGATCACGCCCACCGGATGGTTTTTCCCCAGGATCGCCACAGCGATTCCGGTGAAGCCGAAGGACGGGGAGAAGCCCTCGATGAAGCGGTGGTATTTTCCGAACATCTCCGTGACGCCCGCGATGGCCGCGATTCCGCCGCTTAAGGTCATGGAGAGAATCAGGTAACGGTTCACCGGGATTCCTGCAGCCCTGGCCGCCTCGGAGTTGGAGCCCACCGCCCGCAGCTTAAAGCCCACGGAGGTCTTCCACAAAAACAGGTAGATGAGCACCGCGACCACCGCCAGCAGGAACACCGCCGTGGTCAGCTGGGTCCTGGGGAGCAGCTTGTTAAACCAGATCGCCTCGGGGATCAGCTCCGTCTGGGCCGTGGATCCCTCCACCTTGTAGGGCCCGTTCACCAGCCAGGAGGTGAACAGCGTGCAGATGTAGTTTAACATGATGGCCACGATCACCTCGTTGGTCTTGTACTTGGCACGGAATATGCCGGGCACGCTGCCCACCGCCATTCCGGCCAGGATTCCCGCCCCCACGCTCACGGTGAGCAGCAGGAAGGGCGGAAGCGACGGGAACGCCAGGGCCGTGATCACGGCCGCCATGGCTCCCGCGTGGAGCTGGCCCTCCGCTCCGATGTTTAACATGCCGCAGCGCTGTCCCATGGCCACGGCCAGACCGGTGAAGGCCAATGGCACGCTCTTACTTATGCTGTTGGCAACCGCCTGGGGGCTTCCCAGCGCACCTTTGAGCAGCGCACCGTAGGCTTTAAACGGGGATTCCCCCGAAATCAGGATGAACACCGCCCCGATGACTAACGCCAGCAGGATGGCCGCCAGCGACCGCAGAATTTCCTCCGCTGTTTTCTTATACTTTTTCCCCATGTCTCATCATACCTCCGCCTTTTTGCCAGCCATGAAAAGTCCGATCTCTTCCTTCGAGTAGGTTCCGTTTACAAACTGCGCGCTGACCTCCCCCTCGTAGAGAACCGCGATCCGGTCGCTTAAGTTCATAATCTCCGACAGCTCCGCCGATATGAGCAGAATGGCCTTGCCCTGCTCCTTTAACTCCAGAAGGGTTTTGTGCACGTACTCGATGGCTCCGATGTCCAGTCCCCTGACCGGCTGCGCCGCAACCACCAGTTTCGGGTCGTGGATTACCTCCCGGCCGAAGATCACCTTCTGCTGGTTTCCGCCGGAGAGCTGGCCGATGGCCTGGTCGATGCCGGAAACCTTGATCTCAAAGTGCTCCACCTGCTTCTTGGCATCCACCGCCAGGGCCCCGTAGTTCACAATCCCGTTCCTGCAGTACCGGGCGTCCTCCTGGTATCCCAAGAGGAAATTCTCCTGGATGGAGAAGTCCGGGACCATGGCGTGCTTGAAGCGGTCGGAGGGGATGTAGCCAAGCCCCATGGCCTTGCGGTCCTTGATGGAGACCTTTTTCATGTCCTTTCCCAGGAACAGAAGGCTTCCCTCCCTGCAGGGGCTCATGCCCACGATCATCTCCTCCAACTCCCGCTGGCCGTTTCCGTCCACGCCGGCGATGCCGAGGATCTCCCCGGCCCGCACCGAGAGGTTGACCGTGTCCTGGGCCTGGGGCTGAAGGCGCACGCCCCTCAGCTCCAGAACCACCTCCCCGTCGGCCCTGCTGGGCCTGGAGACGACGGATTCCACCTGGCGGCCCACCATCTGGGTCGCCAGCTCCTCCGGCGTGGTGTCCTTTGTGGCGGTACGAAACACCACCTTTCCCTTGCGGATCACCGTCACCCGGTCGGAGACCGCCATGGTCTCATTCAGCTTGTGGGTGATGAACACGATGGTCTTTCCGCTCTGCTTCAGCTGGAGAAGGATCCGAAACAGCTCGTCCACCTCCTGAGGTGTCAGCACGGCCGTGGGCTCGTCCAGGATGATGATGTCCGCTCCCCGGTACAGGGTTTTTAGGATCTCCACCCGCTGCATCATGCCCACGGACAGGTTCCCCACCTTCTCGCTCAAGTCGATCTTAAAGCCGAAGCGGTTCACCAGCTCCTCCACGCGCTCCCGGTTGGCCTTCTCGTCCGTGAAAAAGCCGCCCGCCTCGTTGCCCATCACGATGTTCTCAAGCACTGTGAACTGGTTCACCAGCATAAAGTGCTGGTGGACCATGCCGATTCCCAGGGCATAGGCGTCGTTGGGATTGGCAATCTGTGCCTTCTTCTCGTTGATGTAGATTTCCCCGCTGTCCTGATGGTACAGGCCGAACAGGATGTTCATAAGAGTACTCTTTCCTGTTCCGTTCTCCCCCAGGAGACAGTGGATCTCCTGCTTTTCTACCTGAAAATCAATTCCGTCATTTGCCCGCACAGAGCCGAAGCATTTGACGATCCCCACCATATTGATCGCTTTCATTTTTTCCCCCTTAGTTCAATTCAGACGGAACTTCAATCTCCCCGGCAATAATCTTCTCTTTGATCTCGTCAAGCTGCTTTAAAATGTCGTCGGACACCTGGATGTTGCTCCCCTCCACCGTGCAGTCCACGCCGCCGTCCTTCAGTCCGAGCACCTGGTTTTCACCAGTGTAGGTGTCGTTCACCACGCTCTCGATGGAGTGGTAGGCACAGTTGTCCAGGCGCTTTAACATGCTGGCCATGATGTGGTCCGGGTCGATGCTGTTCTGGTTTAAGTTGACGCCGATGGCAATGATGTTCTTGTCGGCAGCCTCCTGGAACACGCCCATACCGGATGCGCCGGACGCGTGGAAAATGATGTCCGCACCCTTCTCGATGAAGGTTCCCGCGATGGTCTTTGCGGTGGTGGGATCGTTGAAGCCGCCCACGTAGTCCACAAGCACCGTGATCTCCGGATCGATGTACTGGGCTCCGGCCTTGTAGCCCGCCGCGAAGTGGTTGATGAGCGGGTTGTCCACGCCGCCGATGAAGCCGATCACCTTCTGGTCGTTGATCTTCTCATCGATCTTCTCCTGGCTGGCCAGGGCCGCCAGGGCTCCGGCCAGGAAGCTTCCTTCCTGCTCCTTGCAGGAGTAGGAGGCCACGTTCTCAAGGTCGCTGCTGGCGTCCAGAAGCGCGAATCTCTGTTCCGGGTAAGCCGCCGCCACGTTGTTAAGCGCGTCCACCTGCTCGGCACCCACACAGATCACCAGATCGTACTCCCCGGAGGAGGCCATCTCGTCCTGGATAATCTCCTCATCGGACACCGACTTGGGCTCCACCGCGTCGTAGGTGACCCCGAAGTCCTCGGCCGCGCGCTTTACGCCCTCCAGGGCCAGGTCGTTAAACGAGTTTCCGCCGAGCCCCGCCTCCGTGAAGATGATGCCCACATGCTTTGCGCTCTTGCCGTCTGCAGCCTCGGAGGCCTTCTCTGCTCCGGACTGCGCGCCTGCCCCGGACTGCGCGCCGCCGCAGCCCACCGCAGCCATGGACAAACCACACACCAGAATTCCCATAAGAATCGCGCTTCTTTTTTTCATTGTTTCCTCTCCTTTGCATCTTGTCCTATATTTTTTATTACTTGTCTAACAAGTTGATTACAATGTAACACCTTTTATTTGATTTGTAAATAGACTTTCCGTTTTTTCCCTCAACCAACAGCTTTTTCGTGAATATAGCCTAATTTCCACACTCCAATTTGTGGATTTTACCCAACAAAAAAGGAACTCCCGCAGGAATTCCTCTTTTGGTTTGCATTCAATTGTCTCATGGGGCTGTCTGACCGGCCCCTTAAGCCTCCCTCACATAGCACTGCCTGCCCTTCGCGAAGGTCCGCACCACATCGCAGTCCTCATCTAAGAACACCAGATCGGCATCCTTGTTCGGCTCGATGGAGCCCACCCGGTCAAACACGCCGATCAGGCGGGCCGGGTTCTCCGTGAACATGGGGATCAGCTCCGCCAGGGAGCGCTCCGTGTACTGGAGCAGGTTCTTTAAAGCCTTACCGGTAGTCAGGGTGCTGCCCGCACGGGTTCCGTCCGAGGCGAGCTTGGCGTCGCCGTCCACCACCACAACGTCGTTGACCCCCAGCTTGTAATTGCCGTCCGGGAGCCCCGCCGCCATGATGGAGTCCGTGATGGCCACCACCCGGTCCATGCCCTTCATCTTGAGGATAAAGCGCACGGTCCCCGGATGCAGATGCCGCCCGTCGCAGATCATCTCGCAGTACACGTCGTCGTCCTCCAGCACGGCCCCCCAGATGGCGGGGAAGTGCTGGTGGAGCAGCTTCATGGCGTTGCCCGTGTGGGTGGCGCCCAGGGCGCCGTTTCGGATGGCGCTCCTGGCCGTCTCATAGTCCGCCCCGGAGTGCCCGATGGCCACCTGGATCCCCAGGCTCTTGATGCAGGGGATAAAGTCCACGACCCCCTCCACCTCCGGCGACACGGTGATGTAGCGGACCTCCCCGTCCGCCGCCTCCTGGTACGCCTTTAAAAGCTCCATATCCGGCTTCTTTAGCAGGTGCTCCGGCATGGCGCCCTTGTAATCCGCGCACAGAAACGGCCCCTCCAGGTGGATGCCCATCAGGTCCGCTCCGCCGTGGGCGGTCTTCTTCCACTCCTTATACTGGCCGATGGCGCGCATGGTCTGCTCCCTGGTGTCCGTCATCACGGAGCAGAGCCAGCTGGTGGTGCCCTGGGAGGCGAAAAACCGGCAGATCTTCTCAAAGCCTGCCGCATCCGCCCCGTTCACGTCCACCCCCACCGCGCCGTGGGTGTGGATGTCGATGAAGCCCGGCAGGACCCGCAGTCCTCCCGCATCGATGGCCTCGTCGAAGGCCGCCCCCGCGCAGTCGCCCACGCGGGATATTTTTCCGTCCTCCAGCAGAAGCTCCGTCCTCTCAAAGCGGCGGTTGTGGTAGACGTTGGCATTTTTTATGAGTGTGCGCACCGAAAAGCCCCCTTTCGATCAGTGGTGCATGTGGGCCGCGCAGGCGCAGTCCTCCGCCCCCTTGCCCGTGTACACCTCGTCCTTCATCATCAGATGGACAGCGCCCAGCTTGAAGGCCTGGGGCAGCGCTAAAATGTTGGGGTTCGGGCCCACAAATTTCTTCTTCGCGTCCTCTAACGCTTCCTCGATGGTGGCGCGGGTCTTTAAGCCCATGCCCCTGGCGTAGCCCGGCTCCTGGGCGCCGCAGATGTAGATGGCGGAGGTGTTCATCTCCGCGATGTGGCCGCAGCTGATCATGGAGAAGCCGTGGAACGGGTGGAAGGCGTTGCAGTAGCGGTATTTGCGGATGTACTCCTCGTTGGTGGCAAAGTACTCGCCGTAGCGGTTCATGTCCGGCAGCGTGTTCATGAAATCGTGCTGGAACATCTCGTACATCTCCCTGGTGTACGGCCACAGCTCGTCGTGGAAGTAGCCGTTGCAGATGGAGGGGCAGATGATCACGCAGTTGTCGCTCATGACCCGCTTGTGGCGGATTACCTGGGCGGATATCGCCTGCATGAGCATGATCGGGTTGGTGCCCATGCCCTCGCCGTAGTGGAAGAACTGGGGCGCGCCGAAGATCATCACGTCGTACTTCTTCTCAGCCCACGGCACGTAGGTTCGCTTGTCGGCCATAATCCAGGAGTGGGGCTGCATCACCTTGGCGTAGCCGCTGTTGATCTCAATCTGCCGGGAACGGGTGTCAAGCACCGCGTCGCAGCAGAAGAACTTCTTGCCCATGCACTTCTCCATGTGCTGGCCGATCTCGTCGAATTTCGTGCGCATCAGGGAGGTGCCGCTGACCGGGGTGAAATCCTTGCGGTGCATCACCTCGGGCACGTGGTGGGAGGCGATGGAGCGCCAGTGGGAGATGCCCGTCGCGCAGTGCTTGTAGCCGCCGGAGTAGCCGCCGTAGGGGTTTCCCTGGGTGTGGCCGATCAGGATGGCTAGGTCGCTGTCGTAGACGTACTTGTTCATCAGCACCGGGTCCCCGCGGTCCGTGGTGCCAAGGTCCACCAGGTGGTCGTAGTCCTCGCTGTCGTGGTTGATGATCTGGTGGGTGTGCCAGAACTCGTGGAACAGCTCGTCGCCCAGCACGTTGTGGATCTCCTGCTCCGTGTTCTTGCGGTGAAGGCCGTTGGAGCAGATCAGCAGAATGTCCTTCTTCTCCACGCCCGCCGCGTACAGCTCCCCAAGGATCAGCTTGATGGCGATCTTCCGGTGGGACGTGGGCTGCTCGCCGCCCTTCACGCGGTCCGGGAACACGATGGTGACCTTGGAGCCCTTATGGGCCAGCTTAGAGATCGGCTCCATGCCCATGGGGTTGCGGATGGATTTGAGGGTCTCCTCCACCAGCTTATCCTCGGGGATACACGGCGGATCCGGCACGGTCTCGCCGGGGATGAACACATCGGTGGTGTCCGGAAGCTCGGCCGTCATCAGGCCGGTGCCGTATTCAAATGATAACTTCATAATTTTATCCTCCTATTTAATAGCCCATGTAGGTTTTAATAATCTCCAGATATTCGTCCGGGTAGAAGCCGATTTCGCCCTGGAACCGTGTGAGGGCGATCAGCCCGCCGTCCATCACCGGCACGGAGGCCAGCATCCGGGCGTTATCCACCTTCAGCCCGCCGCCGTACACCACGTCGCAGTTGTCCGTGATCTCCTTGATGTAAGCGCCGATCTTCGTGATGTACTCTTTGTCCGGGGGGATTTTCCCCGGCCCGATGGCCCAGATGGGCTCGTAGGCGATGGTGACCTTATCTTTTTCCACGCCCTCCAAACCGACGTCCAGCTGTTCCTTTAAAACCTCTCTCCACCGCTCCTGCTCCTCGGAGGACTCCCCGATGCAGTACAGCACGGACATCCCCGCGGCTATGGCCCGCTTGATCTCCTGGTTTAAGAGGCGGTTCACGGCAGCCGTGTCCTTCACTCCGGCCTCCGCCAGGACGCCCGCCTTGTCCTTTCGCTCCTCGCAGTGGCCGATGATTGTCGTGGTGCAGCCGATGGCCATGGCCGCGTTGGCCGTCCGGTTGGTGGTGAAGGCGCCGAAGCCGCCGCCCACCGCCGTGTCGTCCCGGTAGACGCCCTGGCAGCCGACTTTCACCGGGCTGCCCGGGCACAGGGCCGACGCGGCCGGAATCAGATGGGCCTCCGGGAAGTACATAGCGAACTCCACTTCGTCCCTGTCATACTTTTTTAACTGCTCCTGAGTGTGGGAGACGATATAGCTCCCCCACTCCCTGATCGGCGCGATGCGGTTGACCCCGCCGTACTCCACCGGAATATCAAATCGCTTCAGATTCAAAAATATATGTTTCATCCTTTATCCCCCTGTCCGTTGAGAGCCAGATACTCCTCCTGAAAATCGATGAAATCCCGCAGCTTCGGCCCGATTAACGGCCTGCACCAGCGGACAAATTCGTCGGTCACGTCGTTGCCCCGCTCGTTTATGTAGGAATCCGGAAGGATCCGCTCGTAGAGCATCACCTCTCTGATGGGAATGAGCTCCAGGTGAATCTGGTAGGCTCCGCCCGCCTCCTCGCTCTTCTCATCGCGGATGAGGCCCACCATGACGCCGCTCTCCCCCTCCATGGCGGCTCTTAGGGCCGCGCGGCCCGCCAGGACTGCCTCCTTACGGTCCACCGGGGACTGCCACGCGATGGAGGCGCGGCCGCAGATTCCGGGCTTCTCGCTCCTGGCCTTGATTCCCAGCTTCTTGATCACCAGCTCCGCCAGGTAGGCGCTCACATCCCCGTAGTAGGTGGCGCGCCCGCTCTTAAAGATCGGGGGCACGATGGGCTCGCCCGCCTCATTCTTAAGCCCCTCGCTGACCACCACGACCACGCCGCCCTTCTCCTCGTAGAGCCGCTTCACATCCTCCAGAAATTCTTCCTCGTGAAACGGCCGCTCCGGCAGGTAGATCAGGTGGGGGGCGTCCCCCGGCTTCTTTCTGGCCAGGGCCGAGGCCGCAGTGATCCATCCGGCGTTGCGCCCCATGGCCTCCAGGACGCACACGTGGATGGGCAGGGACTTCACGTCCGCACCCACCTCGGCCGTGGTGGCCGCAATATAGCGGGCCGCGCTGGCGTAGCCCGGGGTGTGGTCCGTGATGGCGATATCGTTGTCGATGGTCTTGGGGATCCCCACCACGCGGATGTCCTCGCCGAGGCACGCCTCGTAGATATGCCCGCAGGTGTCCATGGTCCCGTTTCCGCCGTTTAGCAGCACATATTTGATCTCATACCTCTTAAAAATGTCCACCATGGCCCGGTAGTCCCCGGGCTCCAGCGCATACCGCGAGGAGCCGATGGCCGTGGCCGGGGTCTCGAGCAGCAGCTCAAGGCGTTCCTCCGGGAACTGCAACAGATCCAGGAACCGCTCCTTTAGGACCCCCTCGCTCCCGCCGATGGCCGCGTAGACCTTCCCGATCCGCCCGCTCTCCCTCGCCTCCCGGATCACTCCGTACAGGGAGGAGTTGATCACGGCCGTGGGCCCGCCGCCGTGGACAATCAATACATTCTCCGCCATATTTTTCCTCTCCCTACTGATTTTTGCGGTAGCGCTCCGCCATCTCCTCCAGGGTCACCTGCTCCACAAGGGGCGCCCTCCCGAAGGAGCCGAACTGCACAATCAGCGTTCCCACCACTTCCTTCACGCCGCGCTCCACGCAGTCCACAATGGCCGCCACGTCGTCGTCCGGGATCACGCCCTTCATGACCGTGTCCATGATGGGCGGCAGGAACACCCGGGGATCGAACTGATTTTTCTTCGCCTCCAAGAGCTCGTAGATCCCGCCGATGGACGGGCTGTTTTTGAGGGCCGGGTACTTCGCGAACAGCTCCTTCATGTTCCGGGTCACCGCCAGGCGGATGTCCGTGTCCACGTTGATCTTGTTGATTCCGCAGGGGATGGCCGCCTTCAGCTCCTCGATGGAGATTCCGTAGGTGTTGGTTAACTCCCCGCCCAGGGCGTTGATCTCGTCCACAATGTACTTCGGCACGGTGGAGGAGCCGTGGGACACCAGCGCCCCGAAGATCCCCTCGTGGCTTAGGCACTCCCGGATCGCCACCGCGATCTCCTTTCTCAGCTTCACGTCCTTGCCCTTGGAGGCGCCGTGCATGGTCCCGTAGGAGATGGCTAACGCGTCCACGCCGGTTTTCTTAAAGAACTCCACCGCCTTTAGGGGGTTGGTGTAGGTGGACGAGGCGGAGAACACGTGGTCCTCCACGCCGGCCAATACGCCCAGCTCTCCCTCCACGCTGACGCCCCGCTCGTGGGCGTATTTTACCACCGCGCGGGTCAGCTCCACGTTCTCGTCAAAGGGAAGGGAGGAGCCGTCGATCATCACCGACGTGTAGCCGCCCTCGATGGCCGCCACGCAGGAGTCGAAGTCACGGCCGTGGTCCAGGTGCAGAACGATGGGGATCTCGGAGTCCGCGCCGTACTTCTTCACCGCATCCGCGATGTTTTTCGCACCGATTTTCTTGTCCTCCAGGGTGGCGTTCATAAAGTCTGTGCGTCCCCCCATGAACCCGTTGGCCAGGTCCGCGCCCTGCAAGATGGCGGGGGAGCGGAACATCTCATGCACCGCGATGGCCGCCTTTGCCTGGGCAACCGCGTTGACGTTGAAGGCCCCCTGGCCGAATCCGTATTTGATCGTCGCCTCCATCAGAGGCCTTAAGGGAATTAATGGCATTTTTATCCTCGCTTTCCTGCTTCTAGTCGTTTAGGGCGGCCACGTAGTCCGTCAGCCGCAGGGTGATGTCCGGGTGGTTCACAAGGAGGCTGACCGGGAATTCTGCGGTGGGCTCCCCGTACGCCGTGCGGCGCGCCACCGCCCGGTGCCAGTTCCTGAATACGCCCAGGCGGATCTTTCTCGCGTGGGCGATCTCAAAGATTCCGATGGTCACGCAGTAGCGCGGCATATCCTCCAGCGCGCCGTTAAAGTCGCCGATGGCGTTGGCGGTCCGGGTCTCCGGGGTGATGGCGAGCACCCGGGTCTTCTGGGCTAAAAACTCCTCCGGCGTCATGGATGGGTCCGCCTCGTTAAAGGCCACATGGCCGTTGATTCCGATGCCGCCGAAGGCGATGTCCACGCCGCCCAGCCGCTCGATGAGCTCCGGGATGTAGCCGGTGTTGTCCGGGTCCGGGAAAACCCGCTGCTCAGGTGGCATCACGAGCTCCGGCTTGATCTGCGAGTAGACCGTCCGCTCCATAAAGCCCCGGAAGCTTAACGGGTGGTCCATGGGGACCCACTTCCTGTCGTCGTCCAGGTACTCATCCATATTGATAAACCAGGTGTTTTTAAGGCTCAGATTCCGCCCGTTCGCCATCTCCACAAAATACGGGTACTGCCCCACCGGGCCCACCGGGCAGATGAACACAGTGTGCTTTCCCGCCTTCTCGTTGGCCTCAATCTCCGAAACCATCTCCTCCGCCATCGCCCGGAACACATGGGCGTTGTCCGGCATACAGATAAGTGGGAGCTTGGGCGCTCTCAGCAGCTGCTCCTTGTCGTACTGATAATATGCGTGACTCAATCCTTTTCCTCCTTATACACGAAAAGAGAGAGTGCCTCCCTGTCGGGTGGCAACCTTAGGGGGCACTCTCTTCATCTGGTGCTTGCGCGTTACTTTCCAGCTTCAATCATGTTGTCCAGCATGACGTAATCGCTCACCGGAACCTCTTTCTCCACGGCGCCGCTCTTGATAAAGTTATCCTGCTGAATCTTGTAGTACTTTTCAACCGTGCCGTCCGCTGCGCCCGCCGCAACTTCCTTGCCGGTCAGCCAGTCGGCGTCGCCGCGCTGTTCATAGACGCTGTCGTAGTCGGTTGCGGTCTGTGTGGAAACGTACTTTGCAACCTCGTCGTAGTGGTCATCCGCCGCGTAGTCCATCGCCTTGTAGAGGGCTCTGGTGAAGCGGAGGATCTTATCCTGGTTCTCCTGCCCATACTTGGGGGTTACAATCCAGCTGGCAAGGGAGACGGTGGTGTCGGAGAAGGTCAGGTTGTCACAGATCTTTGTGGAATCCTTCACTTCCTCCAGGATCTTTAAGCTGTTGGGGGACCAGGTGGCGCACGCGTCCACGCCGCCGGAGATCATGGCGGTCACGATGCCGGAGGCGTCCATATCCACCGCCTGGATGTCGTCAATGGTCATACCCGCCTTGTTCAGGCTGTTCATCAGGATATCCTCGCTGGAGGTACCGGAAGAATAAGCCACCTTCTTGCCCTTCAAATCCTCAATCTTTGTGATTCCGGGGCCGCCGATCAGAGCGTCGCCGTTGGAGATGTGGGACAGCGCGAAGATCGTCGCCTGGCCGTTCACGCAGAGCTTGTGGGCGCCCTGTCCGATATAGCCCACGTCGATGCTGCCGGACTCCAGAGCCGCGATGATGTTGGGTCCGTCCTGGAATTCCACCAGCTTCACGGTGATGCCCTCCTCATCGAAGTAGCCCTTCTCCTTTGCCGTCATCACGGACCACAGGCTTCCGTAGTTGGGCATGTAGGCCACGTTCATGGTGATGGGCTCCGCCTTCGCCTCGGCGGGAGCCGCGGTTGTCTCCTCGGCCTTGGTCTCCGCCTTTGTGGTCTCAGGGGCCGGAGCCGCCGTGGTCTGTGCCGCCGTCGTGGGTGCCGCTGTGGTGGGGGTGCTTCCGCCTCCGCAGCCCGCAAGGGATGCCGCCATCAGTGCCGCCATGATAACCGGTAACGCTTTTTTCATAATGTCTTCCTCCTTTTATTTGTTTGGATAAACCAATTTCCTACTTGCGCACTTCTAAATATTCCTGATAAACCTCGCCCCAGATGTACGACTTGAGATCCAGGAACTTAAGCTCCATCTTCATCTCCTGCGTCCGGGGATAGGGGAGGTTGATATCCACAATCTTCTTGATGCGGCCGGGCCTCGCGCTCATGATAATGACCTTGGTGGCCAGGATCACGGCCTCCTCCACATCGTGGGTGATAAAGAAGCAGGTCTTTTTCTCCTCCTGCCAGGTTTTGATCAGTTCCGACTGCAGCTGGGTTCTGGTCTGGGCATCCAGGGCTCCGAAGGGCTCATCCATCAGCAGCACCTCCGGCTGCACCGCGTAGGCTCTGGCGATGGCCACCCGCTGCTTCATGCCTCCGGACAGCTCCTTGGGGTACGCGTTCACGAACTCCTCCAGCTCCACCATCTTTATGTACTTCATGGCCACTTCCCGCGCCGCCTCGTCGCTCATTCCCTTTAGCTTTAAGCCGAACATCACGTTCTTCATCACGGTGAGCCAGGGGAACAGGGCGTACTGCTGGAACACCACGCCTCGCTCCGTGCCGGTCCCCTCCACTCTTTTTCCGTCCACGTACACGGAGCCGGAGGTGGCCGGGAGCAGGCCCGCGATGATGTTTAACAGGGTGGATTTGCCGCAGCCGGACGGGCCGACCACGCAGACAAACTCATTTTCCATGATGTCCAGATCGATTCCGTTTAAGGCGACCATGCGGCCGTTTCTGCCCTCGTAGATCTTCTCCACATGGTCGATCTTCACCTTTATATTTCTCTCGTTTCCTGCCATCCCGTGAACTTCCTTTCCAGATATTTGATGATCTTTTCACTGGTGATTCCGATGATACCGATGATGATGATGTAGAGCAACATCGGCGGTACCTCGAAGCTGTTGTTCAGAGAACGAATTCTCATGCCAAGACCGGCGGTGGCGCCGGTGGACTCTGCGGCGATCAGTGTGGTCAAAGCCACGGAAACGCCCAGGCGGACCGCCGTGATGATAAACGGGGTGGTTGCCGGGAAGATAACCTTCACAAAAATGTCACGGTCCTTGGCGCCCAGGACCCGGGCGGCCTTGATCAGGGTCTCATCCACGTTGCGGACGCCCTGGTAGATGGTGACGCACATGATCAGGAAGGTGGCCATCCAGATCACGATGACCTGCGGCCTTCTGCCCACGCCGGCGGCGATCACCACCAGGGGCACGTAGGCCAGCGGCGGAATGTTACGGATGAACTGGATCCACGGCTCCACGATATAGCGGACCGGGCGGTACCAGGCCATCAGAAACGCCACGGGCACTGCGGTGACAAAGCCCAGAATGAATCCCAGAATCACGGATATCATGCTGCTGGAGAAGTCATTCCAGAGGACGCCTCTCTCAATCATGGTCTTTAACGAGTTCAGCACCTTCGGAATAAACGGAAAGCTCCTGGACGTGGTGGGGTTGACCGAGAGCCAAAACCAGAGCGCCATCGCCGTCAACAGCGAGATGAGCAGCCAGCCCCAGTTCGGTATCGCAGCAACGAGGTCCTTTTTCTTCTTGTTTTCGGAGTTGTCGAGAGACATTGCGGATCCCCTTTCTTTGTGAATATCTCCAATACACATAGTACTTTTATGTGTACATTATAACATATTGTCTAAAAATAGCATCAGCTTTTTACCCAAACGTTTGCGTATCAGATAGACAAAATTTTCACGCAAACGTTTGTCCTTTCGCCCATAGTATTTTTACCTTTTTTCATGTATACTAAGGATAAACTGGCATGCTCAAATGCCAAAAAAGGAGGCTGGTCCATGACATTAAAAGAAATCGCCCGGGAAGCCGGCGTGTCCATCTCCACGGTCTCCAGGGTCATCAACAAGAACTCCACAAGCGCCGCCAGCAAGGAGGTTCAGGACCGGATCTGGGAGATCGTCCGGCGCACGGGCTACACGCCCAACAGCACGGCCCGCGATTTAAAAAAAGGCGGGAACCAGGGGCCGGAGCCGCTCTCCCGCGCCATCGCCTGCCTGTTTGCCAGAAGCGAGGACTCCAAATCCGACCTCTTCTTCTCCACCCTGGCCCGCAGCATCGAGCAGGAGGCGTTCAAGCGGGGCTACGTGCTCAAATACTCCTTCACCGCCATCGACATCCACCACCCCAACACCTTCCGGCTCATCACGGACAACCACGTGGACGGCGTGGTCGTGCTGGGGCGCTGCGACAAGCAGACCTTGAGCTTTCTGAAAAAATACTTTAACTGCGTGGCCTACACGGGTCTCAACACCCTGGAGGCCAAGTACGACCAGATCATCAGCGACGGCTACCAGGCCACCCTGACGGCTGTGAACCACCTGGCGGGGCTGGGGCACACGAAAATCGGCTATATCGGCGAGACCAAAGCGGAGGACCGCTACAGGGGTTACTGCACGGCCCTAAGCGAAAAGGGACTCCCGTTCCGGAAGGAATATGTGGCCGACGTGCCGCTCTCCCCAGAGGGGGGATACCGCGGCGCCAGGCAGCTCATCGAGCGGAAGGCCGATGTCACCGCCCTGTTCTGCGGCAACGACATCACGGCCATCGGGGCCATGAGGGCCATCCAGGAGACCGGCTGCCGGATTCCCGACGACGTATCCGTCATCAGCATCGACGACATCGACACCGCCCAGTACCTCTCCCCCATGCTCACCACCATCCACATGCCGGTGGAGGAGATGGGCCAGATGACGGCCAAAATCCTGATCGACCGGATCGAGGGCGGCCACTTCCTTCCTATGAAAGTAAGCCTGCCCTTCTACCTGGCCAACCGCGAGAGCTGCGGCCCGTTTCGCTCCTCCCGGAGCCTGGCGAAGGCGCTGGCAAAACTCAACACTCCATAAGAAAAGAGGACAATCACATGCTTGTTACGATTTCTGATTCCAACGCGACCGCTATCATCGACAGCGTGGGCGCGCAGCTGATCTCCTACCGGGATGCCGCCGGAACCGAGTGGATCTGGCAGAGAGATCCCAAATTCTGGAACCGCTGTTCCCCCCTTCTGTTCCCCATCGTCGGCAACTGCCGGGACAACCGGACCGTCATCGAGGGAAACGAGTACCACATCGAGAAGCACGGCTTCTGCCGCGACGTGGACTTTGCGGTGACGGACCGGACGGACACCGGGGCGACCTTCTCCATCCGGGACACCGAGGAGACGAAGGCGGTGTACCCCTACTCCCTTAAGCTCTCCCTCACCTATACCTTGACGGATGGTGTTCTCTCCATGGAATACCGCGTGGACAACACGGACAGCCGCCCCATCTGGTACTGCCTTGGCGCCCATCCGGGCTTCAACTGCCCGGCGCAGGAGGAATTTTCCTTCGAGGACTACGCGCTGGAATTCGAGGAGGAGGAGACTGCCTCCAGCATGGTCTATGATCTGAAAAACCTGCAGTTTGACCCCTCCAATAGGCTGCCGCTGCTAAACGGAAACCGGAGGCTGCCTCTCACGAGGGAGCTCTTTAAGGACGACGCCATCTATTTCGACGATCTGAAATCGCGCAGGGTCTCCCTGCTAAACGCGCGCACCGGGCACGGCGTCGAGGTGGCCTTCCCCGGCTTTGAGACGGTGGCCTTCTGGACGCCCTACCCGGCGAACGCGCCGTTTTTGTGCATCGAGCCGTGGAACGGCTCCGGGGTCTACGCCACGGAGGACGACGAGTTTGTTCACAAGAACCATGTGCAGACGCTTGGGGTTGGAGAGTGCAGGCGATATGGGATGACGATTCGGGTAGTATAGGAAGGCGGAGATAGGAAATTGCGATAGAAAATGCGTCTTGAAACGGGCTGTTGGGCCGGATCAAGACGCATTTCTTGTATTCGCTTTGGCTGTATTCATTTTTTGGGCATATTCATTTTAAGCATGTTCATTTTGGGGCATATTCATTTTGAGGCATATTCATTTTGGGCATATTTATTTTGGGTCTATTCATTTTTCATGCGGCCGCTTTACAGCGGGGTTCGCACGCTCCAACGCCCCACGCATTCCCCAGCGACTCCAGCGTCACCCAACATTCCCCATATTTTCCATATTTTCCAGACTTTCCCAACACTCCCAGCCCCTCTGCGGCCCCTACAGAATCCGCTCCAGCCGGTGGTACAGTACCTGGTGGCGGTCATCCACGCACTCGTCCTCATGGTAATGTCCGAAAAACCACTTCCGGTAACCACAGCGGTTTTTGATCTCCTCCAGGTAATCCGTCAGCGGATCCGGCGCGAAGCCGCCGCAGGACATCAGCGCCTGGACGCTGGACGGCGCGCTGTGGGACAGGATATAATCACACTCCCACCCGCACGCATTGAGGCTGGTTCTCCCCTCCTCATACTCCGCTTCCGACGGCATCTCCTCCTTCCACCAGGAAAGGTGGTTGATCCGGTACAGGGCTCCCACCTTTTCCAGACGCTTGACCTTTCGTCGCAGGTCCGGGTCATCCGCCTCCAGAATCCCGTCCGTCACATCGTGGCTCCTGGCGCCTCCGAAGGTAAAAAAGCGCCGGCCCTGAAGTGTAAACACCTGTCCCCGCTTGAGATGGATCACATTCTCCCGGATCCGCTGCACCTTGCCGCCGTGCCACAGCTCCACCGGAAGCTCGGCCAAAAGATCATAGTTTTCGTGGTTTCCATCCACAAACAGAAGCGTAAAATTCTTCTGCGCCAGCCAGTTCAGCCAATACTCCTGTTCCCTGGACCGGTCCCAATAGCCGAAATCGCCGCACACGATCACAAAATCCTGGCGGTCCATCTCCCGCTGCTCCCGAAAGGTCCGGCTGTCGAACCTGCGGTAATCCCCATGGCAATCCCCTGTGACATAAATCATGTTTTACCTCCCCGACAAAATAGCTCTGTCTATATTCTAGCAGACTGCGCAGAATTTTGCTGCCGAAAATTTCATTTTTTACAGATGGGCGGCCGGAAGATGCTTCGCCTTTCCGGGGAATTGCGCAGAAGAAGGCGCCTGGTTCTCACCATCACACCCTCCAATTCTGCCGCTGATACACGCACCCAGGCCTGTTTCCCCCCATATGATGAGACTATATCAAACATAAATGAGGTGTACTCTCAATGGAAACTCATGAATACAACAGCGATGTATCCTTCGACACAGATTCCACCAGTTCCGGGAACATACAGCCGTTCCTGACCAACACTAACCCCGGCATGCCCGTCTTCATGCCCGGCATGTCCCCTGCGACGGGATCCGATATGGACACAGGATTCCAGGCGGAGGCGATGCCGATAGGGCAAATCGACGCGGGCATGATGGGCCAGGCGGACGCGTTTCCCATGGGCCAGGTTGACGCGGGCATGATGGGGCAGGCAGATGCGTTTCCCATGGGTCAGGCCGATGCGTTCCCCATGGGCCAGGCGGACGCGTTCGCAATGAACCAGCCCAACATGTTTCCCACGATGCAGCCCAGCGCGGCCCCGATGGGCCAGGCAGACACGTTTTCTACATTTCAGCCCAGCGCTGCACCCATGAACCAGGCCGACGCGTTCCCCATGGTGCAGCCCGGGATGGCTTCTGATGTCCAGCCTGAGTTCATGCCCGCGTTCCAGTCCAATGTAACGCCCACGGTTCAGCAGGGCGAGGCCGCTGGCGTCCAGCCCGAGTTCATGCCCGCCATGCAGCCCAACATGGCCCCCGCTTTCCAGCCCGGCGCAGGCGCGGCCCCGGCTGCCCAGTCCAACATATCCCCGGCGTTCCGGCCCGGACCTGGCCCCAATCCCGGTTTCCGCCCCGGACCTGGCCCCAACCCAGGTTTTCGCCCCGGCCCCAATCCCGGACCCAACCCAGGTTTCCGCCCCGGCCTCGGACCCAACTTCTGCCCCGGCTGCGTCAACTTCTGGCCCATCAACAATGTGCTCTGGACCTGGAGACTGCTCGGACCGGCCGCCAACATGCCCTCCCAGTTCGCGCGCGTCCGCTTCTACAACGCGTCCTCCATCCGGGAGCCGCTAAATATCTTCCTGAACTCCCGCCTGGTGCTGTCAAACCTGGATCCCAGGAGCGCCTCCGGCTTCCTCTTCACCGTGCCCGGCACCTACCGCCTGACCATCTACCGGAGCGGAATTCTGGCCAACCCGGTCATCGACACCAACGTGACCTTCTTCAGGAACCGCACCCACCTGCTCACCATCACGGGGACGGCCCGAAACGCAAGAATCCAGCTGTCAACGCAGTGACAGCCGGATTTTATACCCAGCGGAGAGGTTGAGCGGTGAGGCCTCCTCCAGCAGGAATACATGCCAAGCCCCAAAGGAGAATTCCTCGATTTCCATTTTCGGTATGCCCCATATCGTCTGCTACTATATTGGCAAATGGTTAGGCAGAAAAAAGTAACAACAGCCAGCCTAAGTTACTCCGCCTCATAAGAAAAAAGGATACCTCAGAAAGTAGCCGCTTTCTGAGGTATCACTTTGTGACACAGTGCACATATTTTCATTTCCCTGCCAACATCATATTACAACATAGAAGTAAAAATTTCAACATTTCAGCAAACGTTTGTGCAGTCTCTCCCCCATCTTCCACCAAAAGCCATTTGACAATCCCATCCCCCTGCAATACACTTAAAGCAATCGCCCGCCGGCTGCGCCAGCGGCCCACTACACTCAGTCATAACCCCGGGCGCAGCACTGTTCCCGGGAAACGACATTTTCGGAAAGGACGCTTACACAGGATGAGATACACAAAAACCATCGCATGTTTTGACTTAAAACAGATCGCCGACTCCGGCCAGTGCTTTCGCATGGTGCCAGAGTCTTCCGGCTACATAACAGTCAGCCGCGGAAAAAGGCTGCACGTCTCCCAGGAGGGGGCGGAGGTCACATTTGACTGCCCGGAGGAGGACCTTCCTTACTGGCTTAACTACTTTGACTGCGCCACCGACTACGCGGCGGTCATCGCGGCCGTGGACCCAAGGGACGCGTATCTGACCGCTGCCGCGCAGGCGGGCCGCGGGATCCGTATCCTGCGCCAGGATCCCTGGGAGATGATCATCACCTTCGTGATCTCCCAGCAGAAGACCATCCCCAACATCCGCCAGCTGGTGGAGGCGCTGTGCCGCAGGTGGGGGACACCGCTTGTGGGGGACACCGCCGGACAAACTTGCGCCGGACAAGCTTGCGCCGGACAAACCTGCACAGGGCAAGCTTGCGCCGGACAAACCTCCGCCGAAAATCCCCCCTGCACGTTCGCCTTCCCCACCCCGGAGCAGCTCTCCGGCGCCTCCTTAGAGGAGCTTTTGGAGCTCAAATTGGGGTACCGGGCAAAATACATACACCGGCTGGCCCAGGACGCGGCGGGCGGCGCGCTGGACTTAGAGCGCCTAATCACAATGGAGTACGGTGAGGCCATGGAATACCTGACCGGCTTTTACGGCATCGGCAAGAAGGTGGCCAACTGCGTCTGCCTGTTCGGGCTGCACCACATCGAGGCGTTCCCTGTGGACACCTGGATCGAGAAAATTCTCATGCGCGAGTACTACAGCGCAAAAGAATACCGCCGCACACCCCAAAACCGCCTCTTTGATGCCATCCTCGAGGACCATTTCGGGAAGTACGGCGGCTACGCCGGCGTGCTCCAGCAGTATATCTTTTACTATGAACGGCTGAACAAAAACAAGATCGCCTGATGTCTCACATCAGCTTCCGCTCAAACCCGCGGTAGCGGGTTCCCTGGAAGGTAAGCTTCCCTTTGTCTCCCTCCGCCAGTGTTCCAAACTCGCGGCCTGACATGCGAAGCTCCAGCCGGTCTCCGCTCTCCACCTGAAAGGTGACGTAGTAGGTGGTGGAACTGCTGTGCCCGCCGTTCTGATTCGCGTGCGCGGAGACGTTGGTGCGCTTTGACACTACCTTCGCGTCCACGCTCAGCACCGGCGAGTGGTTGTTCGCCGACCACTCGGAGGCCGAGCGCACCAGCGTCACAATGATCATCCCCGCCACAAGCAGAAACACACCCACGAACATCACCGGAAATATCGTATCCATGATACCGAAAAAACCATAACCCATCCAATCACCCACTTTCTGGTTCATCTGTTCCCATTATAAACGCCCCCGGGCAAAAGATCTTATCATTTTCCTTAACATTTGCTTTAAAAACTATAACCGGTTGTAAGGAAACCCGGAGTTCTCCCCAGCGCGTCCACTCCCGCACTTAATCGCCCTTGACTTTCCGACACGCATGTCGTATATTCATTTTAAGACACAAGTGTCGGAAAGTGAGGACAACATCGATGAACAAGAGAGGAGCCGAGACCCGGCAGCTGATCAAAGCCCGCGCCTGCGGCCTGTTCGCCGAAAGAGGGTTCAAGGATGTCACGATGAAGGACATCTGCGAGGCAGCCGGGCTCAGCAGGGGCGGTTTATACTGCCACTATGACAGCACAAAGCAGATATTTAAGGAGATCATCGACGACATGATGGCGGCGCAGGACAATGAATTCTACTCCCAGATCGAGCGCGGGCTTCCCGCCGTGGACATTCTGGACGGTGTGCTTTTGCGCTACCGGGAGGAGATGCTGGACAGCCGGGCCTCCTTAAGCGCAGCGCTGTACGAGTATTTCAGTCTCCAGGAGACCGCGGACCCGGAAAACGCGCTGTACCGGCAGTACCTGATCTCCGCCAGGGCCTGGCGGAGTCTGATCGAGTACGGAATCCGCACCCATGCGTTCAACGAGGTGGATATCGAGGCGGTGTTTCACCTGATCGTGTTCTCCTATCAGGGGGTGCGGATGTACAGTAAGCTCATGCCCATGGACCCGGAGATTCCCGCGGGGATTGTGAGGGAGATCAGAAACATATTAGTGGGAGGAAATGCAGATGGCGACTGTTTTTAATGAATTCCCGGCGGAGCGCTCCGCCTTCATAAACCCAAAAGACACCACGGAGCCGGTTCCCAGCTTTCCGGAGGTCTGTGTCACCACCTTCTCGGCGGATATCATCGAGCAGTTTAAGGAGCTGCATCGCCCAAGGGTCATCGCGTCTCTGTACACCTCCAACGGGATCCTCCCCGTCTATGAGGCCTGCCACAGTGGAAAAACCGTCGGGCTCTTCCTCTCGAGGGTCGGCGCCCCCGCCTGCGCCGCGGGACTGGAGGAGGTCATCGCCATGGGCGCTAAAAAGCTCGTGCTGTTCGGCTGCTGCGGTGTCCTGGACCAGGAGACCGTGGGGGACAAAGTCATAATCCCCTCATCCGCGGTGAGGGACGAGGGGACCAGCTACCACTATGTGCCCGCGAGCGAGGAAATCCAGGCGGATCCCCGCTCCGTCGGCATGCTGAAAAGCTGCTTTGAGCGGCTTAATGTTCCCTGCACCGTGGGGAAAGTCTGGACCAGCGACGCCATCTACCGGGAGACGCGCTCCCAGATCGCCGCCAGGAAGGCGCAAGGCTGCCTGGCCGTCGAGATGGAGTGCGCCGCCGCCCTGGCTGTGGCCCAGTTCAGGGAAATCCCCCTCTTCGCGTTTTTGTTCGGGGCGGACTGCCTGGACTCCCCAAGCTGGGAACAGCGGGACCTGGTGGACTATGGCATAAAACGCGGCGGCAGATTCCTGGCGCTTGCCCTGGAATGTGCCGCCGAGCTTTCACTCTAAATGAAATTTTCTCAGATCTGATGGAGCTCCACCATCCGGTGCTCGGTGTCATACTCGCTCTGCCTTAAGCTGCGGTCCGCGTACTCGGCCTCGCCCATCTGGTTGTCGTAGGGGTCGTTGCGCAGGTAAGCCATGGGCGGCTCAAAATCGGCCTGGAACTTTTTCGCCGCGCACAGGCGGTAGGGATCCAGGTTTCCGAAATAAAAATTCCACCGAGCCTCGTAGTTCTCCCGGTAAGCAGCGCCGCCGAAGGAGCAGTCGGCGTACAGCCATCCGTAGGGGGCCACGTAGAACTGGGCCCAGTCGTGGCAGCCGATCTCCAAGGGCGTGGTGTAAAGGCCCGCCTGCCATCTGGCCGGGACTCCCGCCGCCCGGCACATGGTGATAAACAATAACGCCTGCACGCCGCAGTCGCCCTTGAAGCAGGTGCTCACATACTCCGGAATGTCCGTCAGGGTAAAATAGCTGCGCACGTAGGAGTACATCACATGGCTGGTGATATAATCGTAGATTTTCCGCGCCTTCATGAGCGGATTGGTCTCATCGCCGACCACCTCCGCCACAAGGGAGCGCAGGTACGGTGTGAATCGGATGTGGGGCAGCTGCTCGCCGGAAGCTTCAAGCGCATCCTCAGGCAGTACCTCATTCCCGCCGGCCGCAAGCTCTGCGGCCTTTGCCGCCGCGTTTAACGCTTCGCCGTGGCTCAAGTCCACAAAGGGGGCATGATTCTCGAAGGAAAACTCCACTGCGTAGGTCTGTCCGGCCCGGTGTTTTGCTCGGATGCAAACGGTCCGCTGCTCTGCGAGGGAACCAGCCAATTCATACTCCTCCGGCTGCGCTGCGCGCTCCCCGATGTACACGCCCTCCACCTTCACATTGCAGATCTGGCTGTACTCGATGGGCAGGGGCAGGTACACATGGATCTCCTCCCCCTCCCGCTCTGCCTCCGGGCGCACCGTCATGGTGCTGCGGATGCGGTAGGCATAGGCCATGCCGCCGTTCCCGCGCATGTAGGAGAGCGTGTCCTCCAGCAGCTTAAAATTCTCCTTCTTGCCCTCGGTGCGCTTCCTGTCAAGGGCGCGCGCGCCGTAGGCCGGCCGGGTTTTTAACACATTCTCCAGGAAGCTGCTGCGAAACTTCACCTTTCCGTCCACATAAATCCAGTCCGCCGCGTCCTCCTCCCAAAGCGAAGTCAACTCCTCGGGCTTAAAGTCCGCGATCTCGCGGGTCAGGATCTCCAGGGCCTCCTCCCAGGAGTAGGGGTACTGGCCGGGAATCCGGTCTAAAATCTCCAGCTCCAGCGTCAGCCGGTCCTTCATGGCCTGGGGCAGATCCTTCTTCAGGCGAAGCCCGATCACCCGCTTGGCCTGCTCAAACTGCCCGCACCACTTCAGCTTCTGAATGTCCTCGGGCAATGGTGTGCTGAGTGTCAAAAAATAATCATTTCCGTTCATTTTCCTCATCCGTCCTTCTTTGTCAGTATCAGATATCCCTATCATACACGAAATTGGTGGAAATGTATAGACAAATCCGCCGCTTCACTTCCCCGCAAATTCCTGCCTTCTTTTATTTTGCGGTAGATTTTCTTAATCCTTTTTTACGTCTATTGAAAAGCCCCATCCTTCATGCTATCGTATAATCAAGTTCTGATGATTGGGAGGAGAAATCAATGAAAAAGCAGGCAAAGGTATTCTGCATCCTGGCCATACTGGTGGTCCTGTGTACTGCCTTCGGGCTCACCATGTGCAGCGGCAGGGCCAAGTACACCACTGCCGTGAGCGAGATGGCTGTGATGGAGGACGCAGCTGGATATCTGCCGGAACAGGCGCCAAACGTACAAATTAAGCACGCCAGCGCTGAGCTGACGGACAGCAATTCCCTGACCCCACCCGCTGTAAGCGGCCGCAAGCTGATCCGCGACGTGGACATGTCCGTGGAAACCGACGGCTTTGACGCGCTCATCAAGACATTGACCGACAAGGTCAGCGCTCTTGGCGGCTATGTGGAGCAGTCCGACATATCGGGCAACCGCTTAAATCACCAGGGACGTCCAAATCCCCGCCGCGCGTCCCTGACCGTCCGCATCCCGTCTGACCAGCTGGAAAGCTTTATCACGGTGGTCGAGGCGAACGGCAATGTCACCAACAAATCCCAGACCACGCGGGACGTGACGCTTCAGTACAGCGATTTAGAGAGCAGAAAGAAATCCCTGACCGTGGAGCAGGAGCGGCTCTGGGCGCTGCTCGAGAAGGCGGACACGTTGGAATCCGTCATCGCCCTGGAGGAGCGGCTCTCCGAGATCCGCTACCAGTTAGAATCCATGGAATCCCAGCTGCGGCTGTACGACAACCAGGTGGACTACAGCACCCTCAATTTGACCGTCAATGAGATTGTGGAGGACACCGGCTTTACCCCAAGCCAGCCGAAGGGCTTCGGGCAGCGGGTCCAGGAAGGCTTTTCCAAAAACTTAAAATCCGTCACCGAGGGCCTGACGGACTTCGTGATCTGGCTGGCCGCGTTCAGCCCCATCTGGGTGCCGTTAGCGGCAATCGCGGCTGTGATCCTTCTGATCCTTAAACTCCGGGCAAAGCGATTGCCCCGGAAGGATCAACAGAAAAAAGAGCCACAGATCCCCGACTCCCCGGAGGGAAAGGAGTAGCATGAAAAAACAGCGTTTTTATCTCATCTGTGCCGTCCTGTCGGTCTTACTGATCGCGGCGGAGATCTCAGCCATATGCGGTTACTGGTACAGCACCGGCAATGTCCTGGTGTTGATCAGCGCCGTCATGTTGTTGATCTCGTCGCTTCTCAACTATCACCAGTGCAGGACAATCGACTGAATGAGACACGTAAGAATTGTCTTGGTCTTTATAGTTTTTTAACGGACAAGTCTGAAATAGCATGGATTTTAAATTGTAATGCGCAACAAATCATGGTAAAATAGAGGTAAGTTTCAGAAGAAAGAGAGGATAACAGTTATGGATAAAGAAGTATTAAATTATGTTGTGGAGCAGACTCACGCATTAATCGATGCGGCCTCCTGCAGCGCCGAGGCGAGAGCGGCAGCCAATGCCTGGTTGGCAGCGGTTGGAACCGAGAACGAGGCGGCGGAGACCAAGAAATACATCGCGGAGCTCGAGGCCGACATCATGCCCATCGACGGCCTGATCGGTTTCGCAGAGTCCGAGGCCGGCGCTCAGGTGTTCGGAGCGGACGTGGCCAAGAACGTGGCCGCCCACGCAAAAGAGATCAAGGCAGCCGGCGCAAAGTACTGCGACTGCCCCGCCTGCGCAGCTTGTGAGGCGATCTTGGGGAAGAAGGATCTGATGCTCAAGTAAGAGCGGACAACCTTTAATTAAGAAGCAACGGTAATGGCTGTCGCATCGGCGATGAAAACGCTCGATGCGGCAGCCATTTTTTGTCTGATTCCTGCATACAGCCACTGTCCCCTACCTGGCTGGCAGCTTAAACACAATTTTCCGGTAGCTCCCGGGCTCCTCCGTGTGCATCTGCGTGACATGGGGTTCATCCGGAAAAAACACGCAAAACATCCCCGGCTTTAGCGCAAAAACATGGTCAACCTTGCCCGTCAAAAATTCAATGTCCTTCTCAGGCACAAACGGAGTATCCTTTGCAAGGTTTTCAAGCGTTTCCCATGCAACCTCCTCCTTGCCCTCCACCAGGATATGTACGTCAATATACTTTTTGTGCAGCTCGAATCTTCTCTCCTGCTGCGGCTTTGTCTCACCCTCCTGCAGCAGGAAAAAACCGTCGCCGCATGTAAAACGCCCCGTCTCCCACTTGGAGAGCTGTCGGACCGCGGCCAGCATCTGCTCCGCCCCCGGAAGCAGCGGCGCGTACTTCAAAAATTCTTCCATCCGATCATAAATCATTGTGCGTTTAACCCTCCCATCATTTTTTTGATGGATGCCTCTATTTCATCCCAGCGCTCCTCCGCCAAGAGCTTGGCGGGCACCAGGCTGCTTCCGATCCCGGCCCCGATATATCCCTGAGCGAAAAACTCGCTGACGTTTTCCGGCGACACGCCGCCGACCGCCACGTACTCCGTGTCGTCAAATGGCCCTTTCAATTGTCTTATATATCCCTTTGGCATGGCTCCCGCCGGAAACAGCTTCATCATTTGGCAGCCGTGTGAGAGGCTGAATGCCACATCGCTGGGCGTCATCACCCCCGGCAGCAGCCCAATCCCGTGGGCCACGCAAAATGCGAACACGTTTTCCGACACAGAGGGAGTCAGAAAAAATCCTGCTCCCGCCTCAAAGGCCAGGCGGCAGCGCTCCCCGGTGATCACTGTCCCGGCACCAATCAGTGCGTCCTCCCCTAAGCTTTTTCGGAGAATCCGAATCTGCTCATACGCGTCTGCGGAGTTGGTCGCCACCTCGAACATCCGGATTCCGCCATTGTACAGCGCTCTCCCGTAATCCAACGTTTTCTGCAACGGAACCCCTCTGAATATCGCACAAATTTTGTACTCCCTAAATTGTTTCTGCAAATCAATCATTTTTCTGTCCTTTCCGCATCATCCGATGGGCGGGCGCTACCTGTACACCTCTGCCTGATGGTTCAGGAGCTGATCCAGCTGTCGCCGGGAGGGATAACCCTCCACATCCCCCGTCGTCTCGGTGGCTTTTGCGCCCACAACCGCTCCCATTTGGCCGCAGGTTTTAAGGTCGCGGCCCTCCAGAATCCCGGCGAGGAATCCGGCGTTAAAGCCATCTCCCGCTCCGACGGGGTCAACACAGTGGCAGTGGAAGGGTGGGATGACAACGGAATGCCCGTCCGCGACAACCGCTCCCCGGCTTCCCTTCTTGATCGCCACATACCTGGCATTTCCCTTAGTAAACAGCAGATCCAGCCACTCTTCCTCTGTCTTGTCCCCGAAAAGCAGTCCGGCCTCCTCCTCTCCCATCAGCACAATCTGCGCCGCCAGCGTCATCTCCCTTAAATCCTTCGTGTAGTCCCGCCCGCGCCACAGCGTTCTGCGGATATTCGGGTCAAAGCTCAGGCAGATGCCCTCCGCTGCGCACCGGCGGATTATCTCCCGGGTCATAGCCAGACAGCTTTCGCTCAGCACCGGGGTGATGCCCGTGAGGTGGACGATGGAGGCAGCTTTTAGTGTGTTCCCATCTATCACAGAGCCGTCCATGTGGCTGGCCGCTGAATTTTCCCGGTAGTAATAAACGGAAGTCTCGCCCGAAAACCGGCGCTCCTTGAACATGACCCCGGTCCGGTGATCCGGGTCGAACTGCACGCCGCTTACATCCACGCCCTCCGCCCGGATCTCGCGGAACACGTACTCTCCGAACTCATCCGCTCCAAGGCGGCTGATCCACGCCACGCTGTGCCCCAGCCTGGCAAGGCCGATGGCCACGTTGCTCTCCGCCCCCGCAATCCTGGGCTGAAACCCTTTTACATACCGCAATGGGCCGTAATCCTGCGGCGCCATCGCGGCCATAGTCTCACCGATGGTAATTATTTCTGGCATAACTCCCTCCAATGGAACGCCAACAAATCCAATCCCTCTAGGGAATCCATGGCCTGTGCGATCAGCTTTTCATCCGCCTGCACAAACGGGTTTCTCACACGGTCACTGCGAATCACCCCGCCCTTTTTCAGAATAGCTTTGTGTATGGACATCGCCAGGCCTCCGCCGGTTGTCCCCATTCTCATGAAGGGGAGATATTTGCGGTACTCCTCCCTCGCTCCGTCCCTGTCGCCATTCACAAACAAGTTGTACATGCGGATCATCGCATCCGGGAACTCCCCGGCAGGCATGGAGCCCACAGCTCCATAGCACATTTCCTCGTAGAAGGATCCGCCGTTGAGACCGCCGAACACGACCAGACTGCCGTTTGTGGCCTCCAGCACCTTCTGCATCTTCACAAAGGTGGGCGGCGCCTCCTCCTTCAGATACTGAATGTTCTCGAATTCCCGGTGAAGTCTCACGATCGTGTCCACGGGAACGGGAACCCCGCAGGCGTTGGGCGCATCCTGAATCATAATCGGAATGTGGACCGCCCTGGCGATGGCCGCGTAGTATTCATACAGCCGCACATTGTCCGGTTTTACCATATAGGGCGGCATCACCATCAGCACATCCGCCCCGCTGGCCTCCGCCCACAGGCTGTTCTCCACCGCGCATTCAAGCCCAGTCCCGCCAGCTCCGAAGATCAGCGGAATCCGGTCTGCCGCAGTCTCTGTCACAACCTTTGCAATCTTTGCCTTCTCGCTCTGCGTCAGGGCAAACGCCTCGCTGGCATTTCCAAACAGCGCAATGCCGGACACTCCGGCAGCGAGCATAAACTCCACTAAATTTTTAAGGCTCTCATAATCAACCTCCCCATTATCCAGAAACGGGGTAGGTAAAATCGGACAAATTCCCTTCAGACGCTCATCTTTCTTCAACATATTGACCTCCTGCGCTCCCTAAACAGAGAACTCACGCACTTTTTCTTCATCAACTTCAATTCCAAGCCCATCTCCCTGAGGAAGCTTAAACCGCCCCTTCTCACACACGATCGGCTGCTTTAAAAACTCATTCGCCACAGGCAGTATGCTGGGCTGGAACTCCTGCATACCGTAGAAATTGTACATGGCCGCACAGCACTGCAGCGTGGCTGCGATGCATGGCCCCTGGGCAACGCTTAAGTGGGGCGCCACCGGGCGGCCAAACACCTCCGCCAACTCGGCGATCCGCATAAGCTCCGTGATTCCCGTTCTCCCCACATCGGGCTGAAGAATGTCGCAGCTGCGCTTCATGAGAAGCTCCTTGTACTGCCAGTGGGTCCGGTCGCTCTCCCCCAGCGCCACCGGGATATCAAGCGCCTCCGACAGCTGGGCGTACCCGTCCGCATCCTCGGGTTTCAGCGGGCACTCTAAGAACAGGACATTTAACCGTTCCATCTCCCGCCCCAGGCGCGTTGCATCCGCCACCGAGTAATTCCAGTGGGCATCGATCATCAGGCCGAAATCCTCGCCCAGCGCCTCTCTGAGCGCCTCCATGATCTCAATGTCCTCCTTCATCCCATATCCGATGTGCAGCTTGACCGCAGAGTATCCCTGCTCCTTCCATGTTTTGGCCAGCTGCACCTTCTTCTCCAGGCCGTCCACCGGCAGGCCCGATATGTAGGCGGGAATCTCGTCCCGGTATTTTCCGCCCAGAAGGCGGTACACTGGCTGCCCATAAAATTTTCCCGCAATATCCCACAGCGCGCAGTCCACCGCGGAAATGGCATCCACCATAAAGCCGGTGTAATAACCTCTGTCCCTCATGGTGCCGTAGAGCAGATTCCAGATTACCTTGATATCCCTTGGATCCCGTCCCAGCAAAAACGGTGCAAACAGCTTGGAAATAATCGTTCCTGCCACCTCCGGCACCACTGGAGCCAGCGCCTCACCCCAGCCGTAAATCCCCTCGTCCGTGGTGATTTTAATCAACAGGGTCTCCATGTTCTTGGAGTACGGGCAGCGGTACTCGGGCCTCAGATAATAGTCGTAAGCCTGACTGGAGGCGAAATCTCCTCCCAGATACACATGACCCTTCTTTATTTTCAGCGGAAATACTTCAATATTAGAAATCTTCATGCAATCCCTCCTGCTGGACATTTCTTATTTTCAGCATAATTTTTCGCAATCAGCGCCAGGACAACCGCCAGAAGCGCCAGAGTAATCACCAGGCTCTGCATCATCACCATGCTGATCGCCGCCGCCAGCATGACACATCGCTCCCAGAGGCGCAGCGTCGTAAACATGCAGCCGATCACTCCGCCTGCAATGGCGAACACGCTGACAACCGTCAGGGCGACAATGGCAATGATATGGGGGAGCGATCCCATCAGGATCAACGCCGGATCAAACACAAACACATACGGAATGATAAACGCCGGGAGGGACAGACCCACGGCCATGAGTCCCGTCTTCATCGGATTGGAGTCCGCCAGCGCCGCCGCGGCAAAGGCCGAGATAGCCACCGGAGGTGTGATTCCGGAAAATACGCCGAAGTACAGCGCGAACAGATGGCTGGGAAGCGCCTCAAGCCCCAGCTGGATCAGCGCAGGAACTGCGATGGAGGCCACCATAATATAGGCAGCGCTGGTCGGCAGCCCCATTCCCAGGATCAGGGAAGCCAGCATGACCATGGGCAGAACCAGGTACAGGTTTCCATGGGCAATGTTGATCACCATGCTTGCAAATTTGACGCCGATACCCGTCTCGCTGGACACGCCGATGACGATACCCGCCGCAGCGCAGGTGATGGCGATCATCACAGCGCCTCTGCCGCCCTTTGCCAGGCAGCGCACCATGGCCTTCCAGTCGAGGCGGCCTTTCCCATTGATGAGCGCCAGTAAAATGACGGAGAGAATCGCGTACAGTGCGGCCCGGTACGGGGAGTATCCCTTCACCATGGTCACGATGATAACGATCAGCGGGAGCGCAAGATACCCCTTTTTCAGGAGAATCTGCTTCCACGATACGGTCTGCTCATCTTTTAAGCCCTGCAAATTTTCCTTTACCGCCTCAAAGTGCACAGCGAATCCCACTGACAGGAAATAGATGAGCGCTGGAATCGCGGCGGCCGCACACAGGCTGATATAGGGGATCCCCACATACTCAGCCATCAAAAATGAAGCTGCGCCCATAACCGGCGGCAGAATCTGTCCACCGGTGGAGGCGGAGGCTTCCACCGCCCCGGCAAAGGTTTTATTGTATCCCACCTTTTTCATCAGCGGGATCGTGTACGTTCCAGTGGAGGTCACGTTGGCGGTGGAGCTGCCGGAGATGGAGCCCATCAGGCAGCTGGCCACAACCGCCATCTTTGCCGGGCCGCCCCGCGCCTTGCCCGTGACGGAAAATGCGAGGTCGATAAAAAACTGGCCCGCTCCCGAGTAGTCCAAAAACTCCCCGAACAGTATGTACATAAAGATAAAGCTGGCCGAGGCGCCCACTGTGGAGCCGAACAGTCCGTTGGTGGACAGGCTCATCTGCTCCGCCATGCGCAGCATGGTTGTCCCGGTATGCCCGAATCTTCCGGGAATCCGGTTTCCAAAAAATGCATATGCCAAGGCCGCCAGGCACACCAGCACCATGCCCATTCCCACACACCTGCGGGTGGCCTCAAGCACCGCCACCACCAGGAAGATCGCCGCAATGTAGTCCGTGTAGTAGATCGGGGTGACAAACGGAATCCGGGTCACCAACCGCGCATATGCCACCTGGCTGAAATAAATCAGGGTTGCGAGCGTCGCTGCAAACCAAATGAAGTCGATCAGACCGATCTTTGAAAAACGTCCCTTTTTGCGCATTGGAAAGATCAGGAATGCCATCGGCAGCAAAAACATCATGTGCATCGTCCGCATTTTATAGGCCTCCAGAATTCCGGTGGCCGACACATACAGATGGAACAAGGAGGCGGTCAGGCCAAATACAAAGATAATTTTTGCTGCAATCCCCGCCCATGATTTCTCTTTCATACGTTACCTCCAGATTTTGTCTTCCTACTTGAGAACGCCGGCTTCCTCATAGTAGCGCCGTGCTCCCGGATGAAGCTCGCACTCCATGCCTGCAACTCCCGTCTCCGGTCCCTTCATGTAATTTGCATAGCCACTGTTGACATCGGAGAGCTTCTGGATGCCTTCCGGCGAATTGAGGAATTTCGTAATCTCATAGATAACCGCTTCGTCCGCCGTATTGCTGGCAATCACGGAAATCGATACGCCGATGGAATTCACATCCTCATCCTGCCCCTTGTAGCTGCCGGCCGGGATCGTCTTTTCCATATACCCTTCGTTTAAGAGAGCTTCCTTAACCTGATCCGAAATTCCGATAAACTTGATATTTCGGGCGGTTGCCACCTCCGTTATGCCGGAGTACGGAACGCCTGCCAGAATGGTTACCGCATTCAGCTGATCATCCTTAAATAGAGTCGCCGCCTCACTCATGGACAGAAACTCAATTCTTCCTCCCCAGGATTCAATGTCCTCATAGGTCACGCCGTAGCTCTGAAGAATCTTGCGGAACAGGCTCTCAATTCCGCTTCCCTGGGCGCCAACAGAAATCTTTAAGGGATACTTCTGTTCAATGATCTCTTCCAGGGTGTTAACCGGCGCATCCTCGGAAACTGCAAGGTGAAACACCGACTCCATCACGGTAGCGACGCCGCTGAAGTTTTCCTTTTTCTCTGTAAAGGAACCTGTTCCGGCTAACGCTGCATGAATCAGATCACTCTGCGTGTGGGAGATCACCGTCTGCCCCGCGTTTGCCAGCTCAATGTTAGATCCGGCCGCGCCCGCCTTCACGGTACAGCGGATCTGGGGTGCTGTCTCATTAAAGTACTCTCCGATCTGGATTCCCATCGCATAGGTAGAACTCGTCTCCGCGCCCAATGTCATAATCAGATCATAGGATTCAGGCAGCTTCAGTTCTCCCGTCTCAGCCCCCGCTTCCGTCCGCACAGCCTGTATCTCAGGCGCTTTGGTGGTGGCAGTCATGTCCATCTGCTTATTACACCCCGAAGCCAACAGGACAATCCCTCCCAGTAATGGCAGCAACATTCTTTTCATAGTTGAACCCTCCATAATTTAAATTTTATAGCTACATATTAGCACATCTATTCATAATATGCAATATAAATTTAAATATTTCGGATATATAACTCACATTTCGATTTTATCATTCATATTATGAATGAAGTTAAAAAAGCAGGCGATCCAGCGATCCCATTCCATCGCCAGACTGCCTGCTGTTTTCTATCAATTGTAAATAACGATTTAAAAGCACCCCAGTTTGTTGGATACCATGTTGGCCGCATCGATTACCGCCTGCGCGACCTGGTCCTCCTGGTCAATCAAATTCTCCTGATTAAATTTCCCGGAAGCGCTGAGCCCGGCCACAACCCGCCCCGTCCTGTCGCGGATCGGCGCAGCGATACACGCGCTTCCGACCGCGTGCTCCCCGTACTCCCTGCTGTATCCATTCTGCCGGATCACCTCAAGCTCCCTCTCCAGGAGCTCCCGATCCGTAATCGTGTTGTGTGTGTAGGCCGGAAGCCCTGTCTCATCTAAAATCCGATCGCGCTCCTCCTTGTCCAGAAACGCCAAAAGGATCTTGCCGATAGCCGTGCAGTGCAGGGGGTTGGTGTAGCCCACCATCGTGTACATTCTGGGGGATGTGCGGCTGTCCACATGGGCCAGGTAGTACATGGAATTATACTTTAGAATCGCCAGATTCGCCCCCACCCCATATTTCTGCTCGAGAGCAAATAATTCCGGAAGCGCCTGTTTGCGTATCTCAATGCTGTTGAGCGCGATGCTGGACATCGTAATGATTGCCGGTCCCAGCTGGTAGTAGCCCGTCTCCTCATTTTTTTCAACATACCCGTAAGCTGCCATCGTCCCAATGAGGCGTGAGATATTACTCTGGGTCATTTTGAGTTTTTTCGTCAGGTCAATAATCCGCAATTGAGGAGTCTCTGCTGTAAAACATGCGAGTATATCAAATGCTTTACACAGACTTAAAGTCAATCCTGAATTCTTATCCATTGTTTCATCTCCGATCATCTATGTTATCTATATAATAAATTATATATTCACATTTTGCAATATATATTTATTTTCAATCGCATATTTCCCCCCGGCCAACGAAAAATTTAGGGTCGCCAACAACAAAAATCCGGCCGGACTCCCACGAAAGGATTGTCCGGCCGGATCCCCGTCCCAGCAAAGAGTCAACCTCTCCGCTGCAGGTCCTGCCATTGATATGTGTTTTTAGCATTTCTCACACCACCCGAAAATACTCCGGCACCCCGCCCCTCATTTTCGCCTGCACCTCCCCCTGGATAAGCGGTTCCAAATAATCCCGCATCTCCTCCGTCACGCCGTTTCCCGCCTCATTGATCCACTGGGCGGGAACCCGCTTGACCCGGTTTGCGACCGCGGACGCGGGCACGCTGGAGAAGGAGGTGACGTAGGGCCGCAGGCCCTCTCTGCGGATGACCGCCATGACGCCGTTCATGCGCTGGATCGCACACTGGACGGCCTTCTGGCCCAGCTGGCGGGATTCCTCCAAATCCGTTCGGCTGGCGGAGTCCGCGGCGCACCGCTGGATCAGGTTCAGCTCCACGGAGCGGGTTTTGCAGCCGAAGCGTTCCTTCACCTCCGCCTCCAAAACCCGCGCCGCCCCTGCGATGGCCCGGTGCCCGAACACGTCGCGGCCGGAGCCGCCGGGGTCGCCGCAAGCCAGGCCCGGCCCCCCGGAAGCCCCTCGCTTCTCTCCGTCTCCCTCACTCCCCCACTCACAGAGATACCTCCCCGTCTCGTCTCTCACCCCTTCGCTCACCGCCACCAGCAGATTTCTCTTCTCCCCGCTGCGCGCCTCCACCTCCCGCAGAAACGCTTCCACAGAAAACGGCCGCTCGCACAGGTAAATCAGGTCCGGGCCTCTGCCGCCGCTTAAGGATGCCAGCGAAGCGGCTGCGGTCAGCCAGCCCGCGTCCCGGCCCATGATCTCCACCACGGTGACGCCGAAGGTGTCGTAGACCGCTAGGTCCCGCTCCAGCTGAGCGCAGGTGGCGGCGATGAACTTGGCCGCCGAGCCGAAGCCCGGGCAGTGGTCCGTCTCCATCAGGTCGTTGTCGATGGTCTTGGGCGCGCCCACCACGGTGATGTCACGGATCCCTCGCGCCTCAAGCCAGGCGGAGAGCTTCGCCACCGTGTCCATGGAGTCGTTGCCCCCGATGTACACAAAATACGATATCTCGTAGGCCCGGAATATCTCAAGCAGGCGCTCGCACGCCTCGTCCCCCGGGCCTCCGTCCAGCTTGAACCGGCAGGACCCCAGGGCCGCCGCCGGGGTGGCGGCAAGCGCGGCCAGGTCCATGGCATTTCTGACCACACCGCCCAACTCGCACAGCCGTCCCTCGAGAATTCCCTTTACGCCGTTCACGCCGCCGTACACCTTATCGACGCACCCGCTCACCATGGCCGCCTCGATCACCCCGGCGAGCGTGGCGTTGATCGCGCAGGTGGGTCCGCCCGACTGGGCCACCAACAGATTGTTCATCCTCTCACCTCCCGGAGACGCCGGTCTCTACGAAATCTTCTTGGACGTGTAGCTCTGCTCGATCTCCTTGATCCGCTCCACCTTGGGAATCGAACCGCCGCCGGAGAAGTCGCAGCCCAGCCAGGTGTCCACCAGGCTCTTTGCCAGCTCCACCCCGATCACCCGCTCGCCCATGCACATGATCTGGGCGTCGTTGCTCTTGCGGGCCCGCTCCGCGGAAAACGGATCGTGGCACACCGCAGCACGGATTCCCGGCACCTTGTTGGCCGTGATGGACATGCCGATCCCGGTGCCGCACATCAGGATGCCGCGCTCAAACTGGCCCGCGGCCACCGCCTCGGCCACCTTCACGGCCACGTCGGGGTACAGGACCGTCTCGCCCTTCTCAGCCCCAAAATCCTGGTAGGCGATCCCCCGCTCGTCCAAATGTCTCATAATCGCTGTCTTCAATGAATATGCCGCCTCGTCGCAGCCAATTGCAATTTTCATGTCACTTACCTCCTGTCAAAATCTACAGCAGTTCCATAATCCCGTCCGCCATGGCGGTGAGGATGATACAGCAGGATGTGGCCCCCGCGTCCAGCACGCCCCGGGAGCGCTCCCCCAGCCTGCTGGACCGCCCGAACTTCGCCACCATGTCCTTGGTGGAGTCCCTGCCGGCGGCCGCAGCCTCCTTCATCCGAAGAAGGGTCTCCTTAAATCCGTCCCCCGCCCCGGCGGCGCTCTTCAACACGTCCACCGCCGGCGACAGCGTATCCACCAGGGTCTTGTCGCCCACCTTGGCGTCCACGATCCCGCACAGGCCGTTTAGCCCGGCCTCCAGCATGCGGGCGAAATCGCCCAGGGAAATTTCCGCAAGGTCCTCCCCCGCCTCGGCCATATCCATAAGGATCGTCCCGTAGATGGGCCCCATGGACCCGCCGATCTCGTTGATCAGGATCATTCCCAGGTCCTCTAACCCCTCCGTGAAGGTGAACTCCTTGTCGCCGAAGCGGCTCTCAAACACCGTGAACCCCTTGTTCATGTTCATGCCGTGGTCCCCGTCGCCGATCAGGCCGTCCACCTCGCCGAGGTACGCCTTGTTGTCCTGGATCGCCTTCACCATCTTAAGCAGCACGGCCTTGCCGTCCGCATTCTTAAATGTCTCCATCGTCCCGCTCCTCCCCGCTCTTATTTCTGTTTCAGCCCCATGCTGTAGGCCGGCATGTCGATCAGTTCCTTTAACTCGCCGTCCAGCTTCATCATGGTCAATGTGGCCCCCATCATGTCGAGGGAGGTGAAATAGTTGCCCACATAGGCTCGGTGAGTGCGGATCCCCATGTCCTTAAGCAGGCGGTCGATCTCGTCGTACAGCACGTACAGCTCCATCACCGGCGTGGCCCCCAGGCCGGACACCAGCACAACCACCTCGTCCCCCGCCTCAAAGGGGTAGTCCGGAACCACCACGTCCACCATCCGCTTGGCCATCTGTGCCGCCGTCTCCAGCGGGCAGACCTCGATGCCCGGCTCGCCGTGGTGGCCTATGCCAACCTCCATGGTGCCTTCCTTAATCTGGAAATTCGGGTGTCCCACCGCCGGGAGCGTGCAGGGCGTCAGGCCGATGCCAACGCTCCTGGTGTTGTCGATTGCCTTCTGGGCCGCCGCGATCACCTCATCAAGGCTGGCGCCCTGGGCGGCCTTGGCACCGCCCACCTTCCACATGAGCACCTCACCGGCCACGCCGCGCCGCTTCTCCCGCTGGTCCTTCGGAGCGCTGGCCACGTCGTCGTTTGCCACCACGGTCTTCACCTCGATGCCCTGCTTCTTCGCCATCTTCACGGCCATCTTCACGTTCATGTTGTCCCCGGAGTAGTTGCCGTACAGGCAGGCAACCCCCTTGCCCTGGTCCGCCGCCTTAAAGGCGTCCAGGAAGGCCGCGGCCGTCGGGGAGGAGCAGATCTCCCCCACCGCAACCGCGTCACAGAGGTTGTCGCCGATGTAGCCGATGAAGGCCGGCTTGTGGCCGGAGCCGCCGCCCGTGACCACCCCCACCTTATCGGCGGGGATATTCTTCGCCTTCACCACGCGGCCGTTGTCCGTGGCCTCCACGATCTCGCTGTGCGCCTTCAAAAAGCCCTTTAACATCTCATCCACAATATCGTCCGGATTGTTCAGTATTCTCTGCATCACAAAGCCTCCTTTTATCGCCTATTTGATGGTGTATCCGCCGTCGATCAACAGGTTGTGCCCGGTGATCATGCCCGCGGCATTGCTGCACAAAAAGGCGATGACACCTGCCACCTCATCCGGCTCCGCGAAGCGCTCCGCCGGGATCTCCTTCTTGAAGGCCTCCCCCGCCGGGCCGTCCCACGCCTTGTGCCCCAGCTCGGTGAGAACCACCGTGGGCGCCACGGCGTTGACGCGGATGCCGTACTTGCCCCACTCCAGAGCCATCACCTTGGTCATGGCCATGATTCCGCCCTTGGCCGCGCAGTAGGCCACGTGCTTGTTTAAGGCCACCACGCCCGCCTGGGAGGCGATGTTGACGATGTTGCCGTTCACATGGTTCTCGATAAAATATTTGCCGATCAGCTGCGCCATCATGAAGGACGCCTTTAGGTTGATGTTCATGGTGCAGTCCCAGTCGGACTCGCTGATGTTCTCCGCGTTGTCAAGCGCCACGATGCCCGCGCAGTTGACCAGAATATCCACCTGCCCGAAGGTCTCTGCGCCCCGGTCTAAAACCGACTGGCGGTAAATTTTGTCCGTCACGTCGCCCGCCACGCCGATGGCCTTCGGGTCCAGCTTCTTTGCGATCTCGTCCACCCTCGGATTTAAGTCCGCCAGCACCAGGTTCACACCCTTCTTCGCGAAAAACTCCGCCGTCGCGTATCCGATCCCAGCCGCCCCGCCGGTGATGATCGCTGTCTTTCCCTCCAATGAAAACTCCGGGTCCGCTCCGTAATATTTTAACATGATATGATCCTCCTCTATTTTTTATAGTGCACGGTCCGGTTACTGCTGCGCTCTCTGCTTAAACTGGGCCACATTGTCCTTGTTGACCTCCTCAAACTCGATCCAGTAGTCCTTGTCAACCGGCTTCTTGTTGATGGCGTCGATCAAGACCTCCACCGCCTTGCCGCCCTGGCCCGCTGCGTCCTGGAACACGGTGATCAGCATGTTTCCCTCCTCCACAGCGTTTAACGCGTCGTTGATTCCGTCCACGCCCACCGCCGGGATGTCCTTGCCGGCCGCCTTCACGGCCTCCCTTGCGCCCAATGCCATCTCGTCGTTCTCAGCCACGATGGCGTCGATCTGGTCAAAGGCCTGCATCCAGGTCTCCATCACGGTCATGGACTCGGAGCGTGACCAGTTGGCCGTCTTCTCCGCCAGGACCTCGATGTCCGGGTACTTGTTCAGAATATTCTGGATGCCCTCGCGACGCTCAATCTGCGCCGACTGGCCCATAGGTCCCTCGATGATGACAATCTTGCCCTTGCCGCCCAGCTGATCTGCAATCTTCTGCATGATCATCTCGCCCGCGGTCACGTCCTTGGAGCCGATGTAGCTGGTGATCTTGTCGTTGTTGACGCGGGTGTTGACCGCCACGATGGGGATTCCCGCCTCCACCGCCTTGTCCACACAGGGGGAACATGCGTCGGAGTCCTGAGGATTTAAGATGATGCCGTCGCAGCCGTCGGAGATCATGGTCTCCACCTGGCTGATCTGGGTGCTGGGGTCATAGTTGCCGTCGTACACCATCAGCTCGGCCCCCATCTCGTCGGCCTTCTTCTGGGCCGCGTTGGCCAGGCGCACCGTGTACTCGTTCTTTAAGCTGTAAAGAGTGATCCCAAGCTTGAGCTTCTTCTCCGCTGCCGCTGTAGTGTCCCCGGCGTTCGAAGTCGCCTCCGTCTTTGTCTTCTTCGCCGACGCATCCGCCGCTCCGCAGCCCGCGATGCTGCCGCCCACCAGTGCCAGGCTTAAGGCCGCGCTCAGTAACTTCAAATTTTTCTTCATTGTTTTTCCTCCTCTTTCCATTACATATTTAGGTTGTCTATGTGATTGCGGAATTCTCCGCATTACCCGCCTGCTATTTTGGTTATTTTCCTTCGTTGAGCGAATCCAGCATGACCGCCCCGATGATGATCAGCCCCTTGATGACCAACTGCCAGTAGGAGGACACGGCCATCATGTCAAGCCCGTTGTTCATGACGCCCATGATCAGAAAGCCCACGATGGTGCCCCAGAGCCGCCCGCGGCCGCCGGAAAGGCTGGTCCCGCCGATGACTGCCGCCGCGATGGCGTCCACCTCATAGCCGTTGCCGCTCTGGGCCAGGCCGGAGGTCACGCGGGAGGTCAGGATGATACCCGCAAGACCTGCAAGTAACCCCGAGATCATGTAGACCGCGCAGGTGATCCGCTTGACATTGATGCCGGAAACCCTGGCCGATGTGGGGTTGCCGCCGGTGGCGAACACGTACCGGCCGAACCGCGTCTTGTACAGCACGATAAAGCAGATGACGAGCACCCCCGCCAGAATTAATACCGGGTACGGCAGAATCCCGATTTCCCCGCCGCCGATGGTTAGGAACCCTTTGCTGAGCCCCGGCACCGGCTTGGCGTCGCTGGCCATGAAGGTGACACCCCTTGCGATGCTCAGCATGCCCAGGGTGGCGATGAACGCCGGAACCTTTAAGTAGGAGACCACCACGCCGTTGACGGTTCCCAGGAGCAGGCCAATGGCCAGGCCCACCAGCACGGCCACCGGCCACGGAAGTCCCACCTCCGTCCGGGCGGCAAGCGCCGCGAACATTCCGGCCGCACCCACGATGGAGCCCACCGACAGGTCGATGCCCCCGGTCAGCACCACGAAGGTCATCCCCACGGCCAGAAGCCCGTTGATGGAGGTCTGTCGCAGCATGTTCACAATGTTGTCCAGTGTCATGAATTTCGCCTTCATGACGGTGAAAAAGATCAGGATGGCGAGCAGCCCCACGATCACGCCGTACTGAGCGATAAATCCCTTGATATCTCTTGATTTTTTGTCTGTTTTTTCCATTTCAACCACCTCACTCGATCAAAGATAGGAGACTGCCAGATGCATGATCTGCTCCTGGGTGAACTCCCCGCGGCACAGCTCGCCGCTCAAATGCCCATTGCTCAGCACCAGGATCCGGTCCGCCATGCCCATGGCCTCCGGCATCTCGGAGGAGATCATGATGATGGCGTTTCCCTTTGCCACGAACTCGCACATCAGCCGGTAAATCTCCGCCTTCGCCCCCACGTCGATTCCGCGGGTGGGCTCATCCAGGATCAGCAGGCTGGGATTTCTCATCATCCACTTGGCGAGAACCACCTTCTGCTGGTTTCCGCCCGAGAGCCGTCCAACCAGCTGCCCCGGCGTGTGCACCTTAATCCGCAGCGCCTCGATCTGTTCGTCCACCGTCCGCTTCTCCGCGCTCCGGCTGATAAACAAATTTTTGCTCAGCTCCCGCATGGAGGCCAGCGTGATATTCGCGGCCACGCTCATCTCCAGCACCAGGCCCTCGTTCTTTCGGTCCTCGGTCACGTAGGCGATGCCGTGACGGATCGCCTCCTGCGGGCGCTTCGGCACAAGCTTTTTCCCCTGAAACACAATCTCGCCGGAATCCGGCGCCTCCAGGCCGAAGATGCCGTTCATGAGCTCCGTGCGCCCCGCGCCGATGAGGCCCGCGACTCCCAGAATCTCGCCGCGCCGGACGGAAAAGCTGATGTCCTGGTACTGCCCCGCCTTGGAGAAGTGTTTCACCTCCATCAGCACATCCCCGATGGGCACCTCCGTCTTCGGAAAGATATCGTTCAGTTCCCGCCCCACCATATGCCGGATCAGCGTGTTGTTGTCAATGTCCTTCGCCGCCCAGCTGCCCACGTAGGTGCCGTCCCGCATCACCGTGATCTGGTCGGCAATCCGGAAGATCTCGTCCATCTTGTGGGAGATGTAGATGATTCCGGTCCCCTTCTTCTTTAGCCGGGCGATGGTCTCAAACAGAATCTCCACCTCCTGGTCCGTGATCGCCGAGGTGGGCTCGTCCATGACGATGATTCCCGCGTTTAGTGAGATGGCCTTGGATATCTCGATCAGCTGTTGGTCCGCCACCTTTAAGGTGCCGATCTTTACCCTGGGATTCACCCTCACCTTCATCTCGCGAAGGAGCTCCTCCGTGCGGGCGTACATGGTCTTGTAGTCGATGAACATGCCGTTTCTCGGCTCCCTGCCCAGAAAAATGTTCTCCGCCACCGTCATCTCCGGCACCGGGGACAGCTCCTGGTGGATCATGGCGATCCCCAGCGACTGGGCGTGCCTGGGTGACTGGATCTCCACCGGCTTGCCGTTCAACCGTATCTCGCCGTCATCGCATTTATGTACACCGGCCAACACCTTCATCAGTGTGGACTTCCCTGCGCCGTTCTCGCCCATCAGCGCGTGCACCGTCCCGGCCTGTAGCGAAAAATCAATGCCGTGGAGCACTTCCACGCTGCCAAAGCGTTTCACGATCCCCTTCATTTCCAGTAAGCACAAAGCGTTCAGCTCCCTTCCGTCTCTTTTTTCCTTGCTGTGCTTTTAATTATAGTGGAAATCTGCCGGGAATAAGGTTTGAATAATTCGGATCAGGTTTGAATTTCAATAAAAAAAGGCAAAAAAAGCTGCTTAATTTCATGTAAATCAATCATTAAGC
>USJW01000009.1 GCA_900555045.1 uncultured Clostridium sp.
GGCCCCTATTTGTCTATTGTCAGTTAGACAAATCTATCTATAATGTATGATCATGACGGCCGCGCGCCGCGATAAGGAGGTGAGACCCTATGCCCACGCAGAAATTTTTAAATTTGAACATCCACAAGCAGCGGATGATCCTGGCGGCCATGCGCGATGAGTTCCTGAAGGGGCCCTTCGCGGATATCACCGTGAGCCGGTTGGCCAGCGAGGCCGGCATCTCCCGGGCCAGCTTTTACACGTACTTTGACGGCAAGGAGGATGTGTTCTCCTGTATGCTGAGGGCCATGGCGAGGGATGCCGAGGAGATGCTGGAAGAATCCTTTCAAGAAAACCGCGGGGTGTTCTGCGACAGCATGGCGCAGGTTTTCCTTTTATTGACAGAAAATAATGCGGGACGGACGTATTCCATGGTCTACAAGCATATTCTGGATGATGAGGGCTGCAGGCCGGCGTTCACGCAGATCGAGCAGGAGTATTACCGGAAGGAGACGTGGAGGAAGCGGGGCAGCGCCTGCTTTCATGTACTGGACCGGTCACTCTACCCGGACCTGGACGAGGATGGGCTGTCCTGCGCACTGGACATGGGGATGACCATTTTGTGCAAGGCGGTGATACTGTATTTCGACCAGTGTGTCGGGCTTAAAAAGCTGGAGGAATCAGTCAGAGTGCAGCTAAACATATTGGAACAAGGAATCCGGGCTCAGAGCCCAGGCAGAAAGGATGAAGATTGAGATGAAAAAGAAAACTGGATTGATACTTGGCGCGGTCATCGTGCTGGCGGCCGGTGGGATCCTCTTCCGTGTGGTGAAGGGAATGGAGAAGCCCGCTGAGTATGAGACGCGCCCCACCGTGGCTGTAGCGGTTCCCCAGACCGGGGATATCGTGCTCTACACGGACCTCACCGGCACGGTGGAGCCCCAGTCCCGGGCGGCGGTGAGCCCCAAGGTGGGCGGAGAGGTGCTGGAGGTATATTTCCAGGCCGGGGACCAGGTGGAGGCGGGCCAGGCGCTCTTAAAAATCGACTCCGACGCCCTGACCTCCCTGAAGCTGCAGATGGAGTCCGCCAAGGTGGCGGCCGACGAGGCGGCCAGGGAATACGCGCGGATCGAGCCCCTCTACGCCGGGGGCTATGTGTCCCAGCAGGCCATGGAGCAGGCCCGGGACGGCGCCACCAGCGCCAAGCTGGGCTACGAGTCCGCCAAGCACCAGTATGATTTGCAGCTGGAGCACACGACGGTGACCGCCCCCATAAGCGGCACGGTGGAGTCCCGGAATGTGGAAAATCACGACCATGTCTCCACAGCCACCCAGATCTGCGTGATCTCCGGCGGCGGCCAGGTGCAGGTGAAATTCGGCGTCACGGAGAAAATCAGGTCCAACCTGGCGGCCGGGGACACCGTGGCCATCACCAAAAACGGCACGGACTACAGCGGGCGCGTGACGGAGATCGGCTCCATGGTGAACCCTGCCACCGGGCTCTACGACGTGCTGGCCCAGGTGAGCAGCGGGGACGGTCTGACAAACGGCACCAAGGTGAAGCTGACCGCGGTGATGGATCGGGCGCTGGACGTCTTAACCGTGCCGGTGGACGCGGTGAACTACGTAAGCGGCGAACCCTTTGTGTACTGCTACGTGGACGGAACCGCGAAAAAGACCATGTTCACCGGCGGCATCTACGATTCCGAGCGCATGGAAGTGAAATCGGGCCTGGCTCCGGACAGCCGGGTGATCACCAGCTGGAGCAATGAGCTGGTGGACGGCGCTGCGGTCCTTCTGGACGAAGCGCAGCAGGAAGCGGGTGAGTGAGCATGGTAAATATCACAAAATTTGCGCTGAAACGGCCCGTGACCGTGGTGCTGTGCCTGATCACCATCGCCTATTTCGGCTTCCAGTCCCTGATGGGAACCAAGATTGAGCTGACCCCCGAGATGGAGCTGCCCATGCTCGTGGTGGGTACGGTGTACGCCGGGGCCAGCCCGGACGATATCAATGAGCTGATCACCATGAAGCAGGAGGACGCGATCTCATCCCTGGACGGTGTGGACACAGTGCAGTCCTTCTCCCAGGAAAATGTGGCCGTCGTCCTGGTGCAGTACAAGTACGGGACCAACATGGACACCGCCTACATCAACTTAAAGAAGGCCATGGACGGGATCCGAAGCCAAATGCCCGACGACATCGAGGAGCCCAATATCATCGAGATGGACATGAACGCCCAGCCCGTGGTCACGCTGGCGGTCAGCGGCCAGGTGGACGAAAACCTGTATACATACGTGGACAACAACATTGTCCCCCAGTTTGAGAAGCTGGGCTCCGTGGGCGAGGTGTCCCTCTCCGGCGGACAGTCAAGCTACATCCGCGTGGAGCTGATCCCGGAGAAGCTGGAGCAGTACCACTTGAGCATGGCCGCGGTGGCCCAGCTGGTAGGCGCCGCCGACTTCACCATCCCCGCAGGGGATGTGAGCGTGGGGCGTCAGGACCTGGACGTCAGCGTGGGGAACGATTACGACAGCGCCGAGAGCTTAAAATCCATCGCCATCCCCCTGGCGGGCGGGGATGTGATCCACCTCTCAGACGTGGCGAACGTGTACAGCGCATTAAAGGACGCGGATTCCATCGGCCGATACAACGGAAACGACGTCATCTCCCTGGGGATCAAAAAGCAGCAGAGCGCCACGGCCATCGACGTGTCCCGGGAGGTCATGGAACAGATCGAAACGATGCGCGTCACGGACCCGGGGCTTGAGATCACAGTGATCAACGACTCCAGCGAGATGATCGAGGAGTCCATCTCCAACGTGTTCCAGACCATGATCATCGCGGTGCTCCTGTCCATGCTGATTCTGTGGCTGTTTTACGGGGATCTGCGGGCGTCCGTGATCGTCGGCACCTCCATCCCCATCTCCATCGTGCTGGCCCTGATCGCCATGAGCGCCATGGGCTTCTCCTTAAACGTTATCTCTCTGACCTCCCTGGTGCTGGGCGTGGGCATGATGGTGGATAACTCCATCAACGTGCTGGACGGCTGCTTCCGGGCCAAGGAGAAGATGAACTTTTACGACGCGGCCGTGGAGGGCAGCCGGATCATGATCGGCTCCATCACCGGCGGCACGGTCACCACCTGCGTGGTGTTCCTGCCTCTGGCGCTCTTAAGCGGCCTGTCTGGCCAGCTCTTCAAGCAGCTGGGCTTCACCATCGTGTTCTGCATGATCGCCTCCCTGTTCTCCGCGGTCAGCATCGTGCCCCTGTGCTTTTACCAGTGGCATCCGAAGGAGAACGACCGCGCGCCGGTCAGCGGGCTGGTCCGGTCCATGCAGGACTGGTACCGCACCCACATGCCGTCCATCATCCCAAAGACCAAGTGGGTCCTGGGCACCAGCGTGCTGTTTCTGGCCCTGGCCCTGGTGATGGCGTCCCAGCTGGATATGGACCTGATGACCTCGGTGGACGAGGGCATCGTGCAGATGACCGTCAAGACGAAGCCGGGGCTGTCCGTGGAGTCGGTGAGCGAGACCGTGGCCGGGCTGGAGAAGTTGGTGATGGATGAACCGGACGTGGACCACTACCTTGTGACCTACGGCTCCAGCGGCCTTAGCATGGGCGGCAGCAGCGACGTCACGTTGAACGCCTATCTGAAGGAAAACCGGAAGCTGTCCACCGACCAGGTGATCGACAAGTGGCGGCGGGCGACGGAGCACTACAAGGACATGTCCGTGACCCTCGAGCAGGGCAGCACCACCATGTCCAGCTCCATGGTCGGGGGCGATGCCATCGAGATCGACCTTCAGAGCACGGACTACGCGGCCTTAAAGGCGGCTGCGGGCGACCTGACAGAACAGCTCAGGCAGCGCGGGGACGTGATGCAGGTTCACTCCTCCGTGGAGAACGCGGCCCCGGTCGTGAAGGTGGATATCGACCCGGTGTCCGCCCAGGCGGAGGGGCTGACGCCCGCTGGCATCGGCTCGGTGATCTACAGCAATTTGAGCGGTGTCAAGGCCTCCACCCTCCGGGTGAACGGCGAGGACGTGGACATCCGGGTGGAGTACGCCAAGGACCGGTACGACACCATCGACAAATTGGAGGGAATGATGATCCCGACGGCCTCGGGCACGGCCCTGCCGCTCCAGGATCTGGCAAAAATCCGCTACGAGGACAGCCCGCAGCAGATCACCCGAAAGGATAAACAGTACCAGGTCTCCATCACCATGGAGCCCCAGGCCGAGTACAAAAAGACCGCCGAGAAGGACGTGAAGGCCTTTGTGTCCCAGTGGAATATGCCCGCTGAGGTGGAGATGGCGTCCAACTCCATGGAGGAGATGATGGGCGAGGAGCTGGGCGCCCTTGGCGGCGCGCTGGTGACGGGCGTGTTCCTGATCTTTATCGTCATGGCCATCCAGTTCGAGTCGCCGAAATTTTCCCTGATGGTGATGACCACCATCCCCTTCAGCCTGATCGGCTCCTTCGGCCTTCTGTACCTGGCGGACAGCCCGATCAGCATGGTCTCCATGCTGGGCTTCCTGATGCTCGTCGGCACGGTGGTGAACAACGGAATCCTCTATGTGGAGACGGTGAACCAGATGCTGCCCACCATGCCGTTGGACGAGGCGTTGGTGGAGGCCGGAGCCATCCGGATGCGCCCCATCCTGATGACCACCCTCACCACCGTCATCTCCATGGTCCCCAACGCCCTGGCCTACGGCAAGGCCGGAAAAATGATGCAGGGCCTGGCGCTGGTGGACGTGGGCGGCCTGGTGGCTGCGACGGTGCTGACGCTGATTCTGCTGCCGACCTATTATAAGTTGGTGTATAACCTGGGAAGAAAGCGATTGGGGGGAGAAGGGGTGATTATGGCGGATTAAAAAAGAGGGGGCGGAACTGCTCCGTTAAAACTTCGGTTCACAAGCAAGTATTTTAAAGGACAGCTGGAATGGTGTGTGGCCATTCTGACCTCCCGCAAAAAAAGATTGACTTGGAGTCCACTCCAGGGACTATAATCGCCTTTATACAGCAACCCTATTTTCGTTTCTCTCACAGAAAGGCGGAACAACAGCATGACAAATTTTACAGAACGGCAAACGCACGATGACCCGGAGTTTACGCGGCTCTTTGACCGGTTTGCGTTTGAGGAAACCGCAGGCACCTGCAGTCTCGACGGCAAAACCCGTTTCCTGGCAATCCTTGCCGCGCTCATCGGCTGCCAGGGCATGGACGAATACCGGGTGATCCTCCCGATGGCCCTGGAGCGCGACGTCACCCCGGTGGAGGCGAAGGAGGTTGTCTACCAGGCAACCGCATATCTGGGAATCGGGCGGGTTTTCCCGTTTTTGACCGCAACCAACGAAATTCTAAGCGCAAAGGGCGTATCTCTCCCCCTTCCCCCGCAGGGGACCACCTCCCCGGAGAACCGGCGCGAGCGCGGGACCGCGGTCCAGGTGGAGATCTTCGGCCCTCACATGGAGGACTTCTGGAAGGCGGGCGACATGAACCGGTTTCTGGCCGCCAACTGCTTCGGCGACTACTACACCCGGACCGGCCTGAGCCTGAAGCAGCGGGAGCTCGTGACCTTCTGCTACATCGCCGCCCAGGGCGGCTGCGAGTCGCAGCTAAACTCCCACGCGGCCGCCAACCTGCGCATGGGCAATGACAGGGAATTTCTGGCGCAGGTGGTATTGCATCTGGTTCCATACCTTGGATACCCCCGCTCGCTCAACGCGATGACCGCCGTCAACCAGGCCGCAAACCAGCAGGCAAAATAGCCTGCGGGCAACCGAAACCGCCGGGACGGCGGAGGGGACGGGGGCATATTCCCCATTTCCACACAACAACAAAATCACACGGAGGATACGCAATATGATCTATCAGAACAGAGAAGATTTTGAGAAAGCCAATATGTTCGGGGAGGGCGCCCCAAACGACGGGTACGCCCGGTATTTTATCGGAAACTCCTATTTAAATCCGCTGGCCGCCCCCGGCCAGACCCCGTTATTTCTGGCGAATGTCACCTTTGAGCCGGGCTGCCGCAACAACTGGCACATCCACCACGCGAAGAAGGGCGGCGGGCAGATGTTAATCTGCACGGCCGGCGAGGGCTGGTATCAGGAGGAGGGCAAGGAGCCGGTCAGCCTGCATGAGGGCTCCTTCGTCTACATCCCCGCTGAGGTGAAGCACTGGCACGGCGCCAAGGCCGGCAGTTGGTTCTCCCACATCTCCCTGGAGGTTCCAGGGGAGGGATGTCACAACGAGTGGCTGGAGCCGGTGACCGACGAGGTGTACGGCAGGCTATCGGAGGCCAAATAGGCTGCCGGTGCCGGTTCGGGGGGGCGCGCGGACAGGTTTTACCGGCCCGCCGGATTTAGAGAGTTTTTGTAAAACGCCCTCACAAACTCCATAAACCGAGTCACATAGTCCTTCACAGCACAGTTTTTGCGATACACGAGATAAAGTTCGCGGCTTCCGGAATATTCCGGAAGCTCGAACATCAAAAGCCGCTTTTCTTCCAAAAAATTCTTTGCGGCCCGCTCGGAAATGATGGAGACGCCCATGCCGCTGGCAACCAGGTTTTTAATGGCCTCCTGATCATTGATGCGCGCCGTGATGTGTAAATCTTTTTCCGCGATTCCCGCATTTTCCAGAAACAGATCCGCGCTTTTTCTGCTTCCGCTCCCGGATTCCCGAAGAATCACCGGGCCGGAGAGCAGTTCCTTTAAGGGAGGGGTCTCCTGTTCTTTTAACGCCAGAAAATAACTGTTGACCGGGGCAATCAGGACCATCCGGTCACGGCAGAAGGGAATGCAGGCCAGCTCCGGATCTTCAAATTTCATTCCGACTAACCCCACATCGAACACTCCGTCCGTCAGCCCCTCCACAACGCCCGCGCTGTCGCTTTGGTGGATGATAAAGTAAATATGAGGCGATATTTTTCCGTATTCTGCCAGAATCTCCGGCAGTATGTAGGCGGAGGGAATGGTGGAGGCGCCCAGATGAATGATGCTTTTGGGATCCTCCCGACACTCTTCGATCATGCGGTCCCTCATGCTTAAAATATTGACCGCATACTCGTACACGCTCATTCCCTTGGGAGTGATTTCGATACTCTTCGTCGTGCGGATCATCAGCTGACAGTGTAATTCTTCCTCCAACGCCTGAATATGCGCGCTGATCGTCGGCTGGGAAAGAAAGAGTTTTTCGGCGGCTTTTGTAAAACTTTCGTATTTTACAACGGCCGCAAAGGATTGCAGCTGTTTAAATTCCATGTCAGTCTCCCCTTTGTAAAATTTCCCGCAGCGCATCAATTGCCGTGTCCACCTCGGATTCCTGATTCCACCACCCAAACGAGAAGCGGATTGTTCCGGTCGGATACGTTCCGAGGGTTTTGTGTGCCGACGGCGCACAGTGGAGGCCCACGCGGGTCATGATCCCGTAGGAATTGTCCAGCTCATAGGCGGTGTGGGAGAGCTCGGCGGTTAATGTCTGAATGGAGACAACCCCCGTTCTGCCCTCTGTCCCCCGCTTTCCCACAATTCTTACCAGTCCCTCCTTTTCCAGGGCCTTGAGTCCGTCCAGGAAATATCCGGTCAGGCGCAGTTCATGCTCCTTGATCGCTTGGATCCCCGTCCCGGCAATCCAGGCCAAGCCCTCATGGAGTCCGATAATTCCCGGCAGATTGGGCGTCCCGGCCTCAAAACGGTCCGGCATGAAATCCGGTATTTCCTCCGTGTGGCTGAGGCTCCCGGTTCCCCCGGAGATCAGCGGCTCCAGGCATGGGACCATATCTTCCTTCAGGATAAATCCACCGATCCCCTGCGGTCCGAGAAGCCCCTTGTGCCCGGTGAAGGCCAGCGCGTCAATCTTCATGGCCTCCATATCAATGGGCAGCACTCCCGCGGTCTGGGCGCAGTCCGCGATGAAGAAAAGCCCGTGTTCCCGGCAGAATGCTCCAACCTCGCCGAGCGGCATCACCGTGCCGCACACATTGCTGGCATGTGTCATGATCACGGCCTTTGTGTTTTCCTTGAGGAGCCCTTCCATCGCAGAAATCTGAAGTTCCCCAGTCTCATCGCACGGAATCCGGGAGAAAGAAATTCCGGTTCCGGAGAGCTGCACCAGCGGGCGCATGACCGCGTTGTGCTCCATGGAGGACACAAGCACATGATCCCCGGGTTTTAAAAATCCTTTCAAAATCATGTTCAGGCTCTGGGTGATGTTCTGGGTAAACACGACATTTTTGCAGTCCGGGGCGTTAAAAAGCTCTGAGAGCATCTGCCTCGTCTCGAATACGGTATCCTCCGTTTGATAAGCCGTCTCATAACAGCCCCGGTTGATATTGCTCCCTACCTCCGTGATATAGCGGTAAATACCTTCCGCCACCGCGGGCGGTTTTGGAAATGTTGTGCTGGCATTGTCAAAGTAAATACGGTTCATGGAAAAACGGCGCCTTCTTTCTTTTGTTTGATCTATCCGTCATTTTACCATATATTTATCAGCTTTTCAAATAAATATATCACAATAATAGATAAATATGATTGGAACCATACCTAACAAAATGTTATAATGATACAAACATTTTGTGAAAAGGAGTATGAGAGAGTATGAAAAATGAAAAGGCCGGTATTATACTGGCAGGAATCGGGATTGGAATCATTGCATCGCTGTTAGTTCTTTTTGGAAATCCGGCAAATATGGGGTTTTGTATCGCCTGTTTCATCCGGGATACCGCCGGTGCGCTGGGATTCCACTCAGCTGCGGCCGTGCAGTACATCCGTCCGGAGGTGATCGGGCTGGTGCTCGGAAGTTTTATTCTGGCGCTTGCCAAAAAGGAATTCGCTCCAAAGGGCGGAAGCTCGCCGATGACGCGCTTCGTGTTGGGCGTGTTTGTGATGATCGGCTGCCTGATGTTTTTGGGCTGCCCGTTCCGCATGATCGTCCGTCTGGCCGGCGGTGATTTAAATGCAATTTTCGGGCTGGTGGGATTTGTCGCGGGAATTCTCTGCGGCGTATTTTTCTTGAACAGAGGGTATTCTTTAAAGCGGACCTACAAGCTTTCCACAACGGAGGGAATCATGTTCCCCGCCATTCAGATGGTTTTACTCGTTTTGCTGGCCGTAGCTCCCGCGTTTATTCACTTCACAGAGGCGGGCGGCGGTCCCGGCGCAAAACACGCGGCAATCCTTGTAAGCCTTGCGGGCGGACTGATTGTGGGCGCTCTGGCCCAGCGCACCAGGCTCTGCATGGTGGGCGGAATCCGCGACGTGGTGCTGTTTGGCGAGTGGAAGCTGCTGGCGGGATTTATCGCTGTCTTTGCCAGCGCGCTCGTGTGCAACCTGATTTTAACGGCGGTGACGCCGGGAAGCTACTTCACGCTCGGCCTGGCAGGCCAGCCGGTGGCCCACACCGACGGCCTGTGGAACGCGCTGGGTATGCTGCTCACGGGATTCGGCTGTGTGCTTCTCGGCGGCTGCCCGCTGCGTCAGCTGATTCTCTCCGGTGAGGGCAACACGGACAGCGCGGTCGCTGTGCTCGGCCTCCTGGTAGGAGCCGCCATCGCCCACAACTTTGGGCTCGCCTCCAGCGGAGAGGGCCCCACCGCCAACGGAAAAGTTGCTGTGGTGATCGGCATCGCCGTCGTGGCGCTCATCGCATATTGTAATACATTTCGCAAAAAAGAAGCGTAAAGGAGAGGGAAAATGAACGTTTTAGATGCAAGAGGACTGTCATGTCCGGAACCGGTTATCATGATCCGCAAGGCCATGATGTCAAACGAGGCAGCTTATGAGATGGTGGTGGACAACCCCACTTCGAAGGAGAATGTAATCCGCTATGCCGAGCACCAGGGATACCGCGCGGCAGTCACAGAAAAAGAGGGAGAGTATCATCTCTCCATCACAAAATAACATGACGTACATAGCAACCTTTTACTCTCATTTCGGCGCCGTGCGCTTTAAAAGGCTGTGCGCGGCCCGAAAATGGGAGGCAAAAATCATGCCGGTTCCAAGGAATTTGAGCAGCAGCTGCGGCACCTGTGTCCGCTATGCGGGGGATTGCATCTGTCCGTCAAGCCCCATACCTGAGGAGGTGGAGCAGATTGTCCGGGTGGCGGACAGCGGCTATGAGATTCTTTACCGGGCGGAAAACAGTTGATCAACCAGTCAGAGGCGAAAAATGGAAACAGATGTAAAACTTACAAAATTAGCAAAATGTGCCGGTTGCGGCGCAAAAGTGGGGGCGGGGACCCTGGTTCACATGTTGGAGGGGTTTAAGACCCACTGCGATCCGAAGCTGATTGTCGGATATGACAAGAGCGACGATGCCAGCGTGTACGTGATCAACGAGGAACTCGCGCTGGTCCAGACGACGGATTTCTTTCCTCCCATCGTGGACGACCCGTTTTTATACGGCCAGATCGCGGCGGCCAACGCGCTGAGCGACGTCTATGCCATGGGCGGCGAGCCAAAGCTCGCCCTCAACATCATGTGCCTGGCGGAGAGCATGGACCGCTCTGCCGTGCAGGAGATTCTGCGCGGCGGCTACGAGAAAGCCTACGAGGCGGGAGCCATTATCACGGGCGGCCACACGATCCAGGGAGCGGAGCCGATCTACGGCCTGGCGGTGTCCGGATTTGTCCATCCGGATCATGTGCTCACCAACAGCGGCGCCAGACCGGGGGACGTTTTGATCCTGACAAAGCCGCTCGGAATCGGGATATTGACCACCGCCTCCAAAGCGGACCTGGTAGAAAAAACGGTTCTCGACCGCATCTACCGTCAGATGGCCGCCTTAAATAAAGCGGCGCGCGATGTCATGGTAAAATATCCGGTTCACAGCTGTACGGATGTGACCGGCTTCGCACTGCTGGGCCATGGATTTGAGATGGCTCAGGGAAGCGGCTGCTCCATTCATATCATGGCGGAGCGCGTGCCGTTCCATCCGGAGGCATACGACCTGGCCGACATGGGATTTATCCCGGCCGGCGCATACAGAAACCGGGAATATGCCGAGGCGGGCGTCCACGTAAAAGATGGGATAAGCCGCACCATGCAGGATATTCTCTACGACCCGCAGACCAGCGGCGGGCTGCTCATTTCGCTGCCCGAACCGGTGGCCGCGGACTGCTTAAAAGAGATAAAGGAACACTTTGGCGGGGCGGAAATCGTCGGGTATGTGACGGAGCGGGAGGAATTTGATTTGTATTTGGAATAAACACGAGGAAAGCGGGCCCCAAACGCCCGCTTTCAACTTTGTATCAATTTCTCCATCGCGCGCCTAAAACGCCCGATTCCAATTTCTGTCTTCTGCACATAGGGCGAGTCCGCCAGATACCGCTCCAGCCGCGCGGCCCCCTCCCCCTGAATCCGGATCCCCAGCTCCGGGAATGTAAACGGCAGCCGAAGCCTGGCCATAAACTCAGCCAGCCGGTCCATCTCCTGATCCATGCCGTTGCAGATGAGCTGTGGGAACAGTCCGATTCCCACAATCTCCCCGTGAAGGGCATTCTCTGCTTCCCTGGTAAAAATTGTGCGCATACCGTAATACAGCATGTGCGCCAGGGCCGACTGGCCGAAGCTCCTGGTGATGTTGGCCACGGTCCCCGTCACAGCAATATTTAAGAAGGTCACATACTCCACCGCCTTCGTAACCTGTCCGCGCCGGATGTCCTCCACGGCCTGGGGGCCAAAGTTCTCCAGCATCTCATAGACATACTCCGAAATCCGGTAGGCAGTGTAGAGATCGCAGTCCTGCTCCTCCGGCCGTATTTCGGAACAGCCGTTGGGTATCTCAATCCGCTTTGCCATGGCATCCACAATCCCGGCGGCCGCGAAGCGCGGTGGACAGGCGGCGATCACGTCCAAATCCACCAGCACCGCATCCGTCTCGTGCCCATAGCGCCAGCTCTCCAGGTAGGCGCCCTCCGGCGTATACATCACGCTCATGCTGGTGAACGCCGCGCAGGTGGCAATGGAGGTGGGGATATTGACCACGCCGAGGCCCGCATACTCCGCCACCGCCTTGGCGAAATCCATGATCCGGCCTCCGCCCACTCCCACAACCTCGTCGCAGCCCGCGGCCAGGCATTTTTCCGCCTGCTCTCTTGCCGCCTCGTAGCTGCAGAAGCCCTGGTAGACCTCCACCTCATAGGCCACGCCTGCCCGCTCCAAGCTCTCAAGCAGCGGGGCCTTAACGGCCTCCAGGGCCTTAGGCCCCGCCAGAATGTACACGCGTCCTCCGAACCGCCGGATTTCATCCCCGGAGTCGCGAAGAATCCCTCTGCCCTGCCGGTATCTGCCTGCGCCGAACTTGATCGCCGGGTCGGACAGACCGCTATTCATAACAGTAATCCGGAGCGCAGTACATGATCTGGCCGCCCTTTATGGTCATCTCCGGTTTCAGCAGCTTCTTGGCAGTGAACGTGCTGCCCTTCCAGTCTCTGTAGGTCTGCTCAAAATCCATCCAGTCGAACACCGCCACGTCGGCGCACGCCCCCTCGGACAGGCAGCCGATCCGGCCCTCCATCTTCATCAGCCTGGCCGGACGCTCCGTGGCCATCCGTACCACCTCCGCCATCGGGATCCCCATGCAGATATAGCGAGACATCAGGTTGGGAAGCGAGAAAATCGGGCGGCGGTACATGCTCGCCAGCACCAGGTCCGTGCTGCACATGTCAGCGATAAAGCCCTGCCGCATCGCCGCCTCCATCACCTCAAAGTCGCCGTGTTTTCTGCCCTCGGCCGTGTCGAAGATGATTCCCCGGTTCCGGGCCTCCATCACGCAGCTGTACAGCTTGCCGCTCTCATCGATGATCGTGTTCTTCACGCCCTGATATACATGCTCAAAAATATCTCCCGGGCGGAGCACATTCAATACTTCTTCGGTGGGGACCGGAATATTTGTGCAGTGGACCTCCACCGGACAGCCGATTTTCTCCGCGATGCGCACGGTCTCCCGCAGCGGCTCAATCCCCAGCCCCTCCGCCAGTTCCTCGCTCTGGCGGATTTTTAAGCCCAGGATATTGTCCTCATTTTCATGGAAAATCCGGTCAATTTTCTCCGGATTAAAAAACTTTGGGTTGATGCACTCGTGGTAGCTGGTGGTGGTGAGTCCGGCGGAGCACACCTGCAGGAAGCTCTTGATCGTCACCTTGCTTCTGGCGATGACGGCCGAGCGGAAGAGCGGGTAATTGGCCACCCCCGCCGAGCAGTCGATGGCCGCGGTGACGCCGGTGGGGAGATAGGCCACATCCGGATAAATACCGATCTCCGTCCCGTCCGCAAACATGTGGGCGTGAGCGTCGATCAGGCCGGGGAACACGTACCTGCCCCCCGCGTCGACCACGTGCCTGGCCTCCTCGCCCGGCTCATACACCGTGATTTTTCCATTGTAGATTGCGATATCTCTGACCTCGTCCACCCCGTTTGCAGGGTCGATCACATGTCCGTTTTTAATGAGTAAATCCAGCATAACATCTCCTCCATCACCAAAGTCCAATCAGCTTCCAGTAGGGCAGTCCGACACAGAAGAAGATGACCAGTGCGGCCGCTACCAATATGGTTCCCACTCTCCAGAAATCCTTCTGCGGAACATAGTCCGAGGCAAACGTGATCAGTCCCGCACCATTTCCGTAGTGTGTCAGCAGTGCGCCCAGGCTCGCAAAGAATGCCAGCAGCAGTCCGACCACCATTTTATCCGCCTTCGTGTTCACCGCAAGGGAGAACAGCACCGGATAGAAGGAGGCCACAAACGCGCTGTTCGACACGAAAAAGTACCTCACGGCCAGACTCACCAGCACCAGGATAATCGTCACCAGCATACCGTTCATCTGGGACAGATCCAGCACTGCGCCTAACTGGTCCGCCAGCCAGGTATAGAAGCCCGCGGAGGACAGCGCGGAGGCGATTCCGTAGAATGCGCCGTACCAGATGAAGATGCTCCACGCCCCCTTGGCCGCCATCACATCGTTCCAGTCCAGCACATTGAGCAGGAGCACAAGAGCGAGGAACACAAAGCCGACCACCTGCATGCTCAGGTTCACAACAGGCAGCTTCGGCCCGAACATCCAGCCCAGAATTGCCAGTAAGAACAGCGCAAACAGCTTCTTCTCAGCGGTTGATACCGCTCCCAGCTCCTTGAGTCCTTTCTCCGCCATAGGCTTTATGTCATCTAACGACTTAAGCTCCGGCGGGTAGATCTTGTAGATGATCAGGGGAGCCAGCAGTAAGAACAGGCCAACAGGCACAACGGAAGCGAGGAACCAGGTCCCCCAGCTGAGGCTCAGTCCCAGCATCTCTGTGATCAGTGAGACCGTGATGGCGTTGGTGGCCATGCCGGTGAGAAACAGCGCGGAGGTTCCCTGGGAGCTGGCGTACATTAACACCGTCAGGTATGCCCCCAGCTTTCTCGGCTGGTTCTTTGCGGTGGAGCCGGTGCCCTCCGCAATGTTCTGGAAGATGGGATAAATAATGCTGGTTCTGGAGGAGTTGGAACCGGTGGCCGGGCTCAGCACCAGGTCGGTAAACACCATGATATAGCCTAGGCCCAGGGTCGATTTTCCCGCCCGCAGAAGCAGGTTGTAGGCAATCCGCTTGCCTAACCCCGTCTTCACAAACGCAGTACACACAATGGTAACCATGGCGATAAACCACGCCATATTGTTGCCATAGCCCTTCAGCAAAATGGATGTATCCATAAACATCGCCACCAGACCGATGATAATCAGTGTGATCACCGGCTCTGAGAACGGCTTGATGACCAACCCCAGCAGCAGCCCCAAATACAGCGCGACGATATGCCATGTCTGTGCCTCCAGCCCCTCCGGTGCCGGCATAAGCCAGATCCCGATCATCACCGCCGCGATCAGCAGCAGCTTCACAACTCGTTTCCGTTCCATACCTGTCCTCCTCAATCTATCTCTTATCTCGTTTTCTTCTGTTGAAACATGTAAAACCGATCACCAGGCTTGCCGCCATGATGGCGAGGCCCACGCCCATCGTCAGGGCAACCCCGCTCATAAGCCACATGGGGGCAAGCCCCACAAAAATATCCTTCCAGGCCATAATGGTCGAGTAAACGCCATGGGTGTCCCCGGCGCTGGACTGGGAATCCGGGTCCACCGCCCGCACCAGAGCAAGTCCGGTGGATGTATTTCCAGTCGCCGCGCCGAATGCCATGCACGCCTTCTCAAACCACTCGTCCCCGCAGAAGCGGTAGGCGAGGTAGAATATCAGCGGGATGGTGAGCGCACAGAGCACAAAGGTGTAAATCAGCACCGGAACTATGTAGGTGGATACAAACTCCAGATCCATGGTCGCCATCGCCGTGAACACCACAATCTCCAGCACGAATCCGCTGATCAGCTTGATCGTCTTTATGTCCACATACCGGTCCAGCCCCGTAACCTTTAAAATCTGCCAGAGAATGGCGCCGCCGAACACACCGCGCAGCACGCTGGGCAGAACCGCTATAAAGCTGAAATAATTTCCTAAAAAATCGAATACCTTTCTTCCGAGGAACAGCGCCGCAAGCAGCCACGACACCTGGAGCGCCAAATGATTGATGCTGATGGACGTCGTCACCGTATGCCCGGCCGCCGCGCGGCGGTCCGCCGGGAGCACGCCTCCGAAGAAGTAACCAGGCTGCTTTTTGGGCTCCCTCACGTAGGTACCCCAGTTTTTCCGGACGCCGTAGTTTACAACCGCCATTCCCACTACCATCGCCCAGATGAGGCCGAAGGTGGAAAGCACCATGCCCACGGCCATGTTTCCCTCCACCCCCAGCTTCTCAAAAGCCGCGGCAGCTGCGGCAGCCGTCCCATGTCCGCCGTGGAAAGAGAATACGCCCATGACGCCCCAGCCAACCGGCAGGCCGGGCCAGAGTTTTGCGAGCAGGCTCCCAAGTCCCACCCCCAGGAAAAGCTGCATCCCGTAGGAAGCCATCGTGACGCAGGAATAGTCCAGGTAGGAGCGGATCTTCTCCCGGTTGAAGCTCACGCCAAACACCAGCGAGGCCATCACGATGTCGATCAGAACCCCTGGCATGGCCCCAAAGCTCTCCGGTACCTGGACGAGACCCACGGCCTGCTGTCCCAGCAGCAAAAGCAGCAGGCCGCCGATCAGGGACGAGGGGAGAAATAATTTTTGCAGCGGTTTTACCGTCTCCCTGAAAAAGAAACCAACCAACATAAAAACCGCCAACAACAACATGTCATTGCAAAAAGATGCCACTGTCATTTATTTTTCCCCCTGTTAACTTTCTATCTATCTATTTTACCATTAAAAGTCAAACATTCCCGCTTTTTTTGTGTTCGGTTTTTTGACATCCTCATAGGTCGGCGCCGTGGCATAATCTATATCGGGGATCGGCCAGGTCGGCTCTTTGCCCTCGTAGACCTCCTGAACGCCCATCGCCGCGAAATAGGATGCCCTGTGGGCTGCTTCCACCGTGTTGCCGCCGATGTGCGGGTAGATGATCACATTGTCCAGTGTGAGCAGCGGATTCTCAGGATCCACCGGTTCCTTGCGGATGGCGTCCAGGCCAGCTCCGGCGATGGTGCCGTTCTTACATGCCTCGTATAAATCTTCCTCCACCACGCAAGCGCCGCGGGCTGTGTTGATCAGGAATGCCGTGGGCTTCATCATGGCCAAACGCTCCTTGTTCACCATGTTCTTGGTGATCGGGGTGTTGGGAACGTGGAGGGAGACATAGTCGCTCTCCTTAAAGATACGGTCCAGATCGCGCACAACCTCTACGCCCTCCGGAAACTCCTCCGCCTTCTTGTAGGGATCGTAGGCGAGAACGTTCATCTCCATCGCCAGCGCACGCACAGCCAGACGGCTTCCGATGTTGCCGCAGCCGATGATTCCCACGGTCTTTCCGTTGAGGGTGGTCTTGTGGATCTTCAGCTTCGCCTTGTAGTAGTCCTGCACCCAGGTGTTATGTAACAGGGTCACGTTGCGGCTGCACTCCAGAATCAGGAGCAGCGCCGTCTCCGCCACGGAGGTGCTGTTTGCAACCGGCGCGTACAGCGTCTGCACGCCGTTGTCATGGCACGCCTTCACATCCAGTGCGTCATAACCCGCGCCGTGGCGAACCACCACCTTTAAATTCGGGTTGGCCTCGATCACCTCGCGGGTAATCGGGGTGATTCGCACGATCATCGCATCCGGCTTGTGCTCCTTCATATCCGCCAGCACGTCCTCCGTCTCAAAGCCGCGCCCTCTGATCAGCGTGTGGCCTGCATCCACTAAAAGCTGTGTTCCCTCTTCCATAATCTCCTGCGGAAGTAAAATTTTCCATCCCATGTCCATGTTCTCCTTTTCTCTGATATTATGCGTGATAAACTTCGTCAATAATTTCAAATCCTTTGTCAGCAAGCGCCTTGTCCACCCACGCGCGCTTTGCGGTACCATTCTTGGCAGCAGCCAGCTTCGCCTCGTCCGCCGCCTGGAATTCCTTCGCATCCTTTAAGATTGTCGCCGCATCCTGGCGCGGGATCACAATCACTCCGTCGGGGTCGGCCAAAATGATATCGCCCGGGTTTACGCTTACGCCTCCGCAGGCGATGGGGACATTCACCTCACCTGGACCTTCCTTGTAGGGGCCGCCCGGTGTGGTGCCGGTGCAGTAAACCGGGAAATCCCACGTTCCGATCTCGTCGATGTCGCGGATGGGGCCGTCAAGCACAATTCCCGCTACCTTCTTGCTGTAGCGAAGAAATGCCATCATTACCTCGCCCATCAGGGCTCTGGTGTTGTCCTCCTCGTTGGAGACTACCAGCACATCCCCCTCGCTGCACATGCTGAGCGCCGCGTGGAGCGCCAGATTGTCACCTGCACGGCACTTTACCGTGTACGCGGGCCCCACCATCATCTGGTCCTTGGGGCTGCTCACCAGGCGGATTCTCGGGTTCATGGCACAGCTTCTTCCCATCACATCGGCCGTATTGGAGGCGGGAATCGTCTTAAACTGTCTCATGATCTCCGGATCCGGCATCTCCCTCTTCAGATAAATTCGCTTTCCAACTGACATTTTGTTACCATCCTTTCTGTTTCTCTGCTGATTTTCATCGCCTATTTTCATAATTTTGTTTGCGTTTCTGATGGTTTTATTGTAATATATAACTAGTCACAAATCAAACTATGCTTTTTATTAATTTTAACAAAGAAAATTTGTGGAGGTATGCGATGGATCTCACCAGTCTGTACTATTTTTCAGAGCTTTCCAAAGACTTACACATCACCCGCACGGCAAACCGGCTGTTCATCTCCCAACAGACCCTCAGCAACCACATCCTCCGCTTGGAGGAATACTACGGCGTCAGCCTGCTCCACCGCAAACCGGCCCTGTCGCTCACCTACGCGGGGGAGTACGTGCTGGCCTTTGCCAACACCGTGCTGCGGGAGGAGACCAACCTCAGAGATATCCTTGCGGATGTCCAACACCAGGAGCGGGGCGCCATCCTGTTCGGAGCCAGCACGTTGCGCATGAGCTCCTGCCTGCCGTCCATCCTGCCGGACTTCTCGGCCCGCTATCCCAACGTGGAAATCCGCATCACCAACGCCAACTCCCGGCAGCTGGAGCAGTCCATTCTGAGCGGTGAGCTGGACCTGGCGGTCGTCGTGTCCGTGACCGACGCGCCCGACATCGCCCAGAGAAGGCTGATGTCCGACCAGATTTATCTGTGCGTCACAAATGCGCTGCTCAAGCAATACTATGGGGATCAGGCGGATGAGTTAAAGAGAAAAGCGCGCGACGGCGCAGACATCAGTGATTTTTCCAGATTGCCCTTCTGCATGTTGGATAACCGGATGGGGCAGAGCATCAAGCGGTGTTTTGACGAGGCGGGCTTTACGCCGAAGGTCTATACAACCAGCGAGTACATACAGATCGGCACCTCCATCGGCCTCACGGGTCTGGCCGCGTGCTTTGCCACCAGGACCAGCCTGATTAATCAGCATGAGAAGGTGTCCGAAGAGCTCAATATATTCCCGCTTTACCGCGGGCAGGAGCCGGTCCTCCAGGAAATCTCCATCATTCACCACAGGAACCGCTACCTGGCCAGCTACAGCCGGCACTTTATGGAACTGGTATCCTCCTATTTTAACCGGATCGAACAGCTGCCGATCGATCGGATTGGCGAGGCCCAGGTGTGAGGATCGGGCAGAAAAAACAGGCCCAGTGCGCACTCCCGCGCCTCGGACCTGTTTTTCGTTCTCATTTGTTTCATCCGTTCAAACGATAAACACCGGCGGATGATCCCTCTTCTCTATAAAATTCTTCAATATTTCCAGTCCCATGCGAAACTGCGCGTCACTCTCCGCCGAGCTCCACCTCGCATAGCCGCCCGGTGAATTCTGTAGGGAGCTCCAGCCACTGGTAGTAGGACTCCGGGCGCAGGCTGCTGCCCAGAAAACAGGAGGCGTAAATCTGGTTGCGCGCAGCTGTCGCATTCCGCTTGTCCTCGATGATCTTCCAGGCCAGGCCGCTGCGGATGATCTCCGCGGCAATCTCCATGTTCAGGGAGGAGATTTTTAAATTCTGGCTGAACATTCCCTGCTCCATAGTGCTCACATACGCCTCCGGCAGATACAGGTATGCGATCCTGAGTCCTGGGCAGAGCGGCTTTGACAGTCCGCTGACATAGATGCAGTGCTCCGGCGCCTTTAAGGCCAGCGGGGAATAGCGCTCCTCGAGCAGGGCCGCGTAATTGTCGTCCTCAATGCCGATCAGATTCCACTCCCGGATGATCTCTGCAATCTCCGACTTGCGCCCCTCGGAGAAGGCGATGTTCGTGGGATTGCCGCCCGCGGGCATCATGTAGACTCCCTTGATCTTCTGGAGGGCGCAGGCGTTCTCCAGGCAGTCCGCGCGCATCCCCTTTTCGTCGCTCTCGATGGGGACCAGCTGGAGGTAGAGCTGGTTTGCCAGGCTGATAAAATTGGGGTACGTGTAGGTGTCCACGGCGATGCGGTCCCCCGCCTCGAACAGGGATGAGAGGATGGTCGCCAGGGCGTTCTGGGCCCCCGCCGCGATCATGGTGTTGTGGGCGTCCGCTGCCAGGCCGAACCGCTGAAGCCACCGGGAGGCGGTCAGAATCTGCCCCCGGTCCCCCAAGGGATGCGAGTACTCGAACAGCCGCTCGGAGAACGGCTTTTTTAGGAGCTCCACTGTCAGGTCCCGGATCGCCGCGTTGGACTCATAGAAGGGGTGGATAATCGCCAGCTCGATCCGGGAACCGACGTGCTTCTCCACAGTGGAGGTGGGCACGTTGGCGTACGGGGTCACATAGGTGCCCTTTCCTGTGACGGCGTGGATCAGCCCCCGCATCTCGCAGAGCTTGTACGCCTTTGTGATGGTGCTCAGGTTCAAATCCAGAAAATCCGCCAGCTCCCGCTGGGGCGGCAGCTTCGTGTTGGCGGACAGCTTCCCGCTCTTGATGTCCTGCTCCATCATATCCGCAAGGCAGTAGTAGATCGGATAGGTCAGCTTCTCTCGGTCCGGCGTCCTGCGCTCGCCCCGCTTCCTTCCACTACCTGGCTCCCTGCCCTTTCCCCGCTTCCTTCTTCCCCCCAGAAATCACCGTCGTCTTCCCCGTCTCGGTTCCTTCCAGATGATAGCACAGCACCGGCATATGCGCCTCTATGTTCTCATAGATCGTCTTCGCGACGGCGGGCGGCAGGTTGACGCAGCCGTGGGAACCGTTCTTTTTGTAGATTGTCCCGCCGAAGCTGGTCCGCCAGTCCCCGTCGTGCATCCCGATATTCCCGTTAAACGGCATCCAGTACGAGACCGGCGTCTTATAGTTCTTTCCCTTCAAAACCGCGTTTCTCTGCTTGTAGGTCAGCTCATAGGCCCCCGCAGGTGTGCTCCACCCCCGCGCCTCGTTCCCGGACACAAAATCCGACTCCACAAGCAGCTTCCCGTTTTTGTAAAAAAACAGGTGCTGGGCGGTGAGGTTCATCTCCACGTAGGTGTCCCCGTAATCCGGCCCGTCGTGGCTGGCCGCCCGCTGGGCGTAAACCGGCTCCCGCTCCTGGCTCTCCCCGGACGCGATGATCTCCATCAGCGCCTCCGTCTCCGCCTCCTTGTCGATCAGCCACCCGTAGTGCCCCTTCGTCAGCGTCACAGTGGGGCCGTAGGAGGTTTTAAATTCTTTGGCGCAGTACGCCGTATTGTAGGTTGCAGCCAAGTACCGCACATACTCCTCCGCCTTCGCCCGGTCCACGGAGACGGCTCCGTCCTCCCCCTCGATCAGACACTGGCAGATCGCCGTGCCGTCCAGGGTCTCCGTCCGGCTTCCAAACCGGTACACGATCTTCACATCCGCGTACGGCTTTTTCGCCTCCAGCTCCGCCATGAGCCTGGGGTCATCCGCCCGCACGGCGGGCTGCCGGTAGACGTTAAGCCCCTCCAGGGAGATCCGCTCCTTAAGGCTCAACGCCGCGCGCTCTGCCTCCGCCAAAAGAAGCTCCTCCACCGGCTCATTCCCCGGCTCCTCCCCCACAATCTGAAGCCCAATTCCCGCCTCATAAGCCAGGTGCGCGTCCCTTGGCTCTGTAATCCGCTCCGGGTCCATGCAGGAAAGCGCCCTGACCGCAGCCCGCAATTTTTCCCGGTCCAATTCCACCGTGTCCCCCGCCGGATAGCTTCTCCCCCTGGCAGCCCAGAACCCCCAGCACCAAAACTTCTGTCCCTCGAGGATCCGCTCCAGAGTCCCGTCGAACACCGGGTGAAGATCTATCTCATCCCCGCAGATTTGCTCCTCCCCTCCGCCGCGCTCTGCGAGGGTCAGCACATACCGGCTACAGCGCCCCCGGAGCTCCGCCTTTACCTGGTCCACAGTCTTTCCGGAGGCGTCTATGCCCCCGATCTCTGTATTTGGAAAAAATGTATTTCGATATCGCATACCAGCGACGAGGTAGAGAAGCCCCGCCATGACGGCGAGCAAAACCAATGCCCGCCTACACGTACGCCCTCTCCGCCTCCGTCTCCGGCGCCTTAAAATTTCCGTCCTGCGCTCCGTCGCCGGCTCACGCCGGTCTGCAGGTTTTCTTCTGCTGGTTTCCATTTTGCCGCTCATGCCGATGTCTCCGCTCCTCACCCAAAGCAAGTCTGAATTCGTCCCTTCATTCAGGATCTGAACGGTATTATAGCATCCACATTGCATGCCGGAAACCGAAGAATTGTGTGGCAGACAATTTATGCGGCGGACAAAAAGCTTCCTCCAGATCGGCAGCATGGCCAAAACGCCGTTTGCCCGTCAAAGTCTGCGCCCCATCTCGCTGTCCCGGACCACGCCGTCCATGACCGGCTCCTGGTCCCCCTTATCCCGCAAAAACAGGACCGTCAGCAGGCGGTTCACCTGGTTAAACACAAACTTGTCACAGTGGCAGCAGGCGTTTCTCAGCTCTCTGCACTGATCCAGATTCCTGTGAAACCTGGTCCACCACGCGAAATCGCAGCGTTTCTCCCCGGTCCGCCCCATGTGCTCCGCCAGCATGCGCCGGTGGCTCTCCACGCCCAGGATGTTCTGGAACGTTCCCAGCAGCATCTTGTCCTTTTTGACCTCCTTGACCGGTGTCTGCCTGCCCCCGGCAAGTTTAACCCGGTAGTCCGGAAAATGCTTCTTCACGCCCTCGTAAAAGCACTCCTTCACCTGGAGCTCTGCGGCCTTGCAGAACAGAATCCCGCAGCATGACGTGTCAATGTCCGTCAGCTTGTACTGCACAATCAGCTTTTTTAACATGGAATAGATCTTGATTCCCCACTCAATGTACTCGCGCACCTGCGGGTTCAGCGCCTCAAACGCTTCCCTGCTAAACCCATACCCCTTTAGCTGCTCGTCCGTCAGGCTCTGAAGCAGCAGGCCGCCGCTGCGCAGCTCATTTAAGTAGATCTCCGGGCCGGGCTCATACTCCATTTCCCCGTTATCCCCCTCCTCGGCGTCGACGGAGAACGACTCTGCGGGCGGCAGCTGCCGGCAGTAGGTGAGCGCCCGGTCCCGCCGCTCCTCCTCGCTCCCCTTCGCCTCGCCGTAAACCGCGTTTCCCAGCTCCTTTAACGCGTAGAGATCGATCATGCTTTTGGCCTGACTGATGTACACCGATTCCTTCCAGGCCCGCTCATCCCCCACCACATACAGGCGGTATTTGGCGCGGGTGACCGCCACGTTCACCAGGTTGGAATTGACCCACCGAATCGCGCCGGCCGACTCCTTTCCGGCGTCGCAGCCCAGCAGGAAAATCACCTCGCCCGCCTCCTTGCCCTGGAACGTGTGCACCGTGCCGATGTTCTTGTACATCCACTCCCTCACGCTGTTTCGCTTCTGGTACAGAACCGTCTCATGGTCCTGGCGCAGGCTGTTCTCGATGCACTTCACCATCCCCGTTTTCACCGTCGTGAACGGCGTGATCACAAACAGGCTGGGCTCGTCCGCCTTGGAGAACGCCAGCTCCAGAATCTCCAGCACGCGCTTTCCCTGCGCTTCCACGAAATGGTTTTTCTTACCGGCCTCCTTGCCCGCCACATTGATCCAGCGGGAGCCCGGGTAGCAGAACATCTCCGCCTTCTTCGCGGACGGCTCCCTCGTCTGCTGCTTCATGGTATCATTGTAGGAGATATGGTTTGAGATGTCATACATCGGCGAGATGCAGCGCCTGTGAACCACCAGAGGACACCCCACCCACTCCCGCTCATTGTACTCGTTCTCCATGTACGTCCCATACGGATTGATCCGGTCCGCAAACTGCTGGACCGACGCCTGCTTTGACTTGTACGGCTTGTATACATCCTCCCGGTATGCTTTCTTCAACAGCTGCAGATCGTCCGTCACAACCGGCTCCACCTGCTTCGGATCGCCGACAATGACCGTCTTCCTGCACCGGTACATGGCTCCCACCGCCATCTGCGGGGGCGCCTGGCCCGCCTCGTCCACAATCAGCGTTCCCAGCATCCGCGGCTCCTTAATATCCTTTAAAAAGCTCCCCACCGAGGCAAACGTGGTGGAGATCACCGGCACCAGCAAAAACAGTGACTGAAGAAGCGGCCCGAAGCATGCCTCCCGATCCTCCGGATGGAAGGTGACAAGCTCGTTGTCCTCCTTGGTCTCCTGCCACAAAAGGGCCAGATTCCTGTAATTCCGGAAACAGTTTTTGGAGGAGAGGACAAACGCCTTATTGAGCTGCATGGCAGCGGAAAACAGCTTCTCACGCTCCCGGTTGTAGGCCTGCGTGAACCAGAGATTCGCCACCTGAGCCCCCGTGCTCTCCCCCTCGTCCTCACTGAGGAACGCGCGCATGAACGGCTCGTCCATGGCCGTAAACCGGCTCACGTCATCCGCCCCGCGAAGCTGTCCGTCCAACGCCTCCCGGTACTCCTTTTTGGCGGCTTCTATCCCATCCTCCAGCTGCCGGATCTCATGCCTCCTCGCCTCCATCTGTCCGGGAATCTCATCCATCTCCCGCACAAGGCGCTCCCGCTCCTCCTCAAGCGCGCGAAGCCCGGCCTCGCTTTCTTCCTTTTTCTGTAAAATTTTCTCGTGCACGCACTCCAATTCCTGGCATTCCGCCCTGCGCTGCTCCAAGACCGCCTTCTGCTCCTTTGCCTTGGCGGCGCATTTCTCCGCCAGCTCCTTCGTCTCCTTAGAGCTGAACAGAAAGCGCACCTTGTCCAGAACCGAGTCGTCGCCCTTGGCCCTACCGGCGCTCCTCAGCGTCTCCTCATACTGCTGGTCCGCCTGTGCCATCGCCTCCCTGGCCGCCTCAAGCTTCCGTGAAGCGGCCTCAAGCTCCCCGCCCTTCTCTGCGGCAAGAATCTCCTGCTCCCGGATCCGCCCCTCAAGCACCTCACGTTTCCGGCCGTCCTCCTCAAGGGTTTTTACGGCTTTCTCATTTTCCCGGCGCCGCGCCTGAAACCCGCGCATGCTCTCCGCACAGAATTTTCTCAGCTCTTTTTCCCTCTCACACCACACCGCCAGCTCGTCCCGCAGCTGCTCCACCTTCTGCTTCTGCGCCAAAAACTGCGCCCTCACCCTCTGGTAGTCCTCCAGGCGGCGGTCGATCTTCTCATTCTTATAAAAATCCGCATCCAGATGGCGCAACACATTCTGATAAAACCGGTGAATATTGGAGCGCTTCCCCAGGGCCGCCGAGATCAGCCCCCAGGCCGAGTCATTCCCCAAAAGGCCATTCGCGTACTCCGTAAAGTAGATGTCCCGGTACTCGCCGCTCTTCTCCTTATCCTTGCAGTAGAGCGCCTCGCAGCACGCGCTCTCCTCCGGGTCAAACAGCCGCCGCACATCCCGCAGCTGCTCCTTAAACACCTGGCTGTCCTTCGCATCCGCCGCCATCGCGCCCGTGATCCCGCCCGCCAGCGGCAGCTCCTTGGTGATATTCTCCACCGCCGTGTTGTTGCAGGAGGTCACAAGGATGCCGTAATCGTTGATTTTGTCATTCTTTAGCTTGTAGTACTTGGGGTACCAGTCCGAATAGCCGTTCCCGCGCTTCTCCCCGTGCAGAAAGCTGCACTCACAGAACGCGTCGTCCGGCTTCTCATAATCCGCCAGAAGGCCCGCCCTCTGGACAATGTTATGCACAATAATCTCTTTTAGGAGGGTGGTTTTCCCCGTCCCGGGAGGGCCATTCACAGAGAACACCGCCCCCGTCCGCTCATCCTCAGCCACCGCCAGGTTCACCGCTGCCTGCTGCATGAGCGCCGGCATAAACTTGGAGGGCCATTTTCCGATCGGCGCATTCCTCACGTCCAGAATCCCGGCCAGCTGCTCCCTGAGCATGTCCCCCGCCTCGTCATCCGGCCCGGCGTGCTCCAGATCGACTCGCTCCTCCCGCGGCAGGACGCCGCTCTCGGGATAGTAGTCCGCATACGCCCCCGCGATGTACCGGATTAACGGCTCCGGCACATCGCTCTTCCCATCCGCTTTTTCCATCTGAAGCTTTGAGAGCACCAGCTGAAGGTCATCCGCAAAAAACGCCCTCCCGAGCCCCAGGTAGTCCTCCTCCCCGTACTTCTCCCGCGTCTCCTCATCCTTGTATACCTGGCAGAGAAGAATGCAGTAAAATTTCTCCCCCTGCGCCTCATCCGCCGAGCCATCCCCAGTCTCCCCGCCATGCCCGAGCACGGGTTTTATGTAGGTCTCCTGGACCTCCCTGTATACATGATCAATGTGCTCAAATGTGATGGGGCTGAATGGATTGCTGTCGTCCGAAGGAATTTTAAGGGGTGCGGCAGTGTCCGCATCCTGGAGATCCGGGAAGTCAGACTCGGCGGTTGATTCGCTGGATAAACTTTCAGCGCCTTCCTCCATCCGCGCCATCTTCTCTAGCTGCTCTTCTTCCCCAATCTTCTTAAAGTACTGTTCAAACGCATCCACATCCTCCCGGTACGACTGCTCTGACAGGCAGCTCGCCAGCGCTTTGCCCGCCTGTGCCCTACCTGCCTGCGCACTCCCCGCCTGCGCCTTACCTGCCTGCGTCTTACCCGCCTGCGCTTCAATGTGGTTTAACGCCCAGATGATGGGCGACAGGGAAAAGGTTCGCTCAATGTAGGCCCCCTGAGGGCTCAGCTCCAGGCCAAACCAGGCGATCTCCTCCTGGCTCTCCTCCGGCCGGGCGTCCTCCTCGTCAAGCGCCCGCGCGATCTCCCGGATCCAGCGCTCCCGCCTGTTCCTGCCCGCATAAACCGTGATGTTTCCCCAGCAGCCCATGCCATGCCGCTCTGCCTCGCGCCGGACCACGCCCAGCAGATCGCAGCCCCGCTCGACGGGTGTGATCAGCCTTAAAACCTTTGGAGCCTCCTTGCCGGGCGCCCCGCCCGCCTGAACCCGCTTCACCGCCTCCGCATTTTTCCGGCGCTCCTCGTAGGTCAGAGACGGCAGTGCATCCTGGCCCAGAAATTCCAGAGTGTGCCAGTAGTCCAAAATCTGTTCTGCTATGGTTTCTTTTGTGGGGTGTGTTGAAGTTTTCATATGTAAATTCTACCTCTGCATTCTTTTGCCTTGGTTGACAGGGGACTCAACTTGATATCAAGCTTTATATTTTCTAAATTATACCATAAATTTCACCATTTGACGACGTCCCCATCCCCTCATTCCCTTCCATCATTCCCCCCGCCTTCGCACCCGCCATATAATTCCCCCATGACTCCCCACCCAGCATCCCACCCCACAAAAAAACAAAGCCGTCAATGTCCTCCATCAACGGCTTTATCCCCACAACCTTCACTTTTACCTCACCTTATCCCCATCCCCAAGAGGCTCTTCCTCACTCCCTCCAAAAACCACAACTTTCCCCTTATGGGCCTTCGCCCTATACAGCGCGGCATCCGCCTTTTTAAACAGTTCATTAAAGTTCGCCGCGTCCTCCGGAAAGATCGCGACGCCCACGCTGTTGGTGCAAGTGTACCGGCCCGCCTCCACGCGGGTCAGCTCAGGGAATTTGTTGCAGAGCCACCGCGCCTCCCCGATGTCCTGGATGAATATGATAAACTCGTCGCCTCCGAACCGGCCCACAACGTCCGACTTTCGGAACGTGTTTTTTATCTGCTCCGATACCGCATGGATCACCTTGTCCCCCTCGATGTGCCCGTAGGTATCGTTGAATTTCTTGAAATCATCGATATCTAAGACCATCAGGGCATGCTTCAAATGCTGATTCTTTCTCAGAATGTTGTTAATCAGCGAGATCGTATACCCCTTGTTGTACAGCCCGGTAAAACCGTCCAGGTTGGCTGCCAGCTCCAGGCTTTCCGTCCGCTCCTTGACGTCGGTGATGTCCGTGATGACTCCCACCATCCTCACGGGCTTCCCATTTTCCAGAATCGGTGTTATGTTGATTCTGCACCACACAAACGGGGATCCGCCGGCCTTCATTCGCGCCTCATAGACCGCCGGCTCTCCGTTGAACATGCATTTGAACGCCTCCGCAATCACCTCCGCATCGTCCGGGTGCGAGAAATACGCGCTCACCGCCCGGCGGTACTCCTCCGGCTCCAGGAAGCTGTACGGCCGGACATCTGACAAAATGTCATCGCCGGATACGCCGAATATGACCTCCGCATTTTCAAAATAGGTGTACAGCTGCCGCAGCAAATCCACCTCAAAAATGCATATTTTTGCAGCCTTTAGGGCGATGCGCAGCCGCTCCTTGTACTGATCAATCTCCTCCATAACGCTTCTATGCCCCCTCTTCGTCCTTAACCTGTCAAACGATTTCCGGTGCCCGCAGCAGTTGATCCAGCTCCCGGTTCAGCTGCCCCTTCAAGGTTTCCAGCTCCTCGCGCCCGGGCCTGTACGCTTCGGCCCGCAGCTCGTCCCCCAGCTGCCAGACCGGCCCCGGCTTCGGCGTGTCGCCCGCTCTTCTGGGAAAAATATGCCAGTGCATGTGCACTCCCCTCCCCACTCCGAGCAGCTCATAGTTCAGCTTTTCCGGTTTGAATGCGCGGTACACCGCCTCGGCGACCACAGCCATCTCGCGCAGAAACTCGTCCCGAAATTCCGGCTCTAAAAGGTGCAGCTCCGCCGCACACTGCTTGCACAGAAAGAGCGTGTAGCCTTTGATCCGCTGACTGTCCCCCATCACCACATACCCGGTGTTCAGTTCTCTTACAAAATATGGGTTCTCCCCGCGCTTTATCCAATCGATTCTTTCGCACACAGCACAACCGGCCACGATGTCCTCCTCCATATTGCAGTGTCAAATGTTGCTACTGCCTATTATAAATCATTTTGCGGATCCATGCCACCTCGTTTCCGATCCTGCAATGCGCGTCCAGCCTTGTCAAATGTCAAAGGGCTCTCTCATCGCTCTCCTAGCCCACTCCGAATCCTTTAAGATCGCGCGCCCAACCCCGATCAGATCCGCCATCTCCTGCGCCAGGAGCCGCTCCGCCGCCTGGGCGGTGACGATGCCTCCGGTCAGAATGACCGGGATTGAGACCGCTTTCTTCACAGCCTCTGAGATCCCGCAAAAATACCCTTCCTCCTTGGATTCAGGGTTCAGATAGCCGCAGAGCCCGCCCGAGATATCGATCAGGTCGATCCCGGCCTTCTCGAACTCCCTGGCTGCCCACACGCTGTCCGCGATGGTGCTGCCGCCCTCCATGTAGTCGCAGGCCCCCAGCCGCAGCGCGACCGGGTAATCTGCCCCGACCGCCTCCCGAACGGCCCGGATCACCTCCAGGTGAAGCCGGATTCTCCCCTCCAGAGAGCCGCCGTATCCGTCCTCCCTGCGGTTGGTGAGGGGAGAATAAAATTGGTTGAGCAGATACGAGTGGGCGGAGTGGATTTCCACGCCGTCAAAACCGGCCAATTGGGCCCGCCTTGCCGCCTGCGCGAAGGCCCGGACAACGCCCGCGATGTCCGCCTCATCCATCACCTGGGGCAGTTCCCCCTTGCCGTTTGGCAGCCTAACCGCGCTGACGCCGATCACCTGGCAGCCTGTGATCTCCCGGGATGCCGCGGCCCCGGCATGGTTGATCTGGGCGAAAACCCGGCTCTCATTTCGGTGGATGACATCGGTCAGCCTTTTAAGCCCTTCCACGTCGGAATCCCCGGCGATGGAGAGCTGGCCCCTGCTCGCCTTTCCCTCCGGCGCGACATAGCTGTGCTCCGTGATGATGAGGCCGATGTCCCCGCCCGCAGACTTTTCATCGTAATAATCGCACAGGGCATCTGTCACCATGCCGTCCGGCGCGGACTTTGCGGTCGCCATCGGCGGCATCACAAGGCGGTTTTTCAGTTTCATATGGTTGACTGTGATCGGTTGATTCAAAAATTTCATGTTCGTTCCTCCTGTCAAATTTTCTGCCAGAGCAGCAGATTCTGCTCAAAGCTTGCGCTGATTTTTCCGGTATCCTTTAGCCACGCCAGGTAGGACCGGACGGTGCTTCCCACCAGCACATACTGCTCGAAATTCATGGTCAGGCCGAATGCCGAAAAAATCTTTTGCAGCAGCGCCTCAAAGCCGATGGGCTCGGCGCACAGCGACGTGATTTTCTCCGCGATCTCCCACACCTTGTCGATGTTGTACTGGGCCAGCGGCGCGATGTCCTCTGCCGCCCCGGCATGGGCCGGGACAAACATCCGCGCGCGCATCGTCTTCACCCGCTCCAGGGTTTCCAGGTAGGCGGCCACGTCATAGATGAAGGTGATCTGGTATTTGTCAAGCGTCTCCCGACTGGACAGGCAATCCGCCAGATAGACCACATCGTCCCCCGTCCGGAAGCCCACCATGTCAAAAAAGTGCCCGGGCAGTGGAATGATCTCAAAGCCCTCCGGCAGGACCTCCGGCGTCAGGGGCTTCGCGTCGCTCTCCTGGGCCATGAGAAATTTGTGGCGCAATTCCTTCGGCGGAAACGCCCCGTAAAGGAACGACGGCTCCAATATGGGATTTCTTGTAAATTCGCATTCAATCCCCGGCGCATAGACCCGGCAGCCCGTCTGGGCCTGCAAATACCGGTTGCCGCCGATGTGGTCCGCGTTGGAGTGGGTGTTGTAGATGGCGGTCAAATGCCAGCCGTTGGCATCTAAGATCTGGCGCACCTTGCGCCCCGCGTCCTTATCGTTGCCGCTGTCAATCAGACAGACATCCGCACCGTCCAATCGGACCAGCCCGATTTTGGACGGACTCTCAATATAGTAGCTCTGCTCCGACACCTGTATCAGTTCATACATTCCTTTTTCCTCCTCCGACCGTCACTGTCCACTCTCAAATTGAATCAATTATAGCACATGCGCCCCCCATTTCCCACGAGTGGGCCTTAAAAAGATGCAATTTTTCGCTAAATCCCCGCACACGCCCTCAAACCGCTCATATGTTGGTAGAGAGGACATTCCGCATGTCTGTTTTTTCGTACAACCTGCTGCAAATGGCAGTTTCATCAATATCGAAAGGTGGGATATCACAATGGCAACTTTATCAGGCCGTGTAATCTTTGACAGGGACCGCAGTCTCACGATCTCCGGGAGCGACTCTGGTCTTGCAAATATCCCGGTGGTACTTCAAAATATCAGCACAAGCCAACGGCTTACTGTTTTGACGGACTCCGCCGGAAACTATTCCTTTATCAACGTTCCAAACGGAAACTACCGGGTTGTGGAGTCCTACGGTACCGCAGGCGGCGTGCCCACCCCCGGCGACTTCTCCCTGGCGGCCCCCGGGAGCGTCCCCTCGGGCGTCAACCCGCCCATCACGGCCGCCCCAAATCCGCCGCCCGGCTCCACCAACCTGGACTCCCTCACGCCGGATACCCTGCTCATCACGGTAACCGGGGCCGATATCGGCAACCTGAATTTTTTCAACGGCCCGGTCATCTACACGCCGATTGAGACCATTCTGGATCCCTGCGCCTTCATCTCCGGCGACAACCTGATCGGGGCCGCGGACGAGGGGACCTTCGGCTCCTTCCCTCCCGGGACCCCAGCCAACACCGGCGCGCCGGTGGAGCCCTACCCGGGCGTCACGCCGGATTTCGTCTACGTGCTGCCGAACCCCGACACCTACACGCCCTTCGGCGGGCAGTATACGGTCCAAAACATCATGAACAACGCGCTGAGCGAGGTCATCGGCGCATGGTGGCGGATCGCGGACCACACGGAGGGGAATGAAACCGGGCGCATGATGGTGGTGAACGGCGATAACCCCGGCGCGGTCTTCTTCCGTGACCAGGTCTTTGTGCAGCCGAACACCAACTACCTGTTCACCGCGTGGATCTTAAACCTCTTCAAGGTGACCGGCTACCCCAACCCGGAGCTGGGCGTGCGCATCCTGGCGGAGGACGGAAGCATTCTCTACAGCGCCACTCTGGGCACCCTGATTCCCCCCAGCCTAAACGCCCCGGAGTGGAAGCAGATCGGCAGCGTCATAAACTCACAGAACAACTCTTCGCTGACCGTGGAATTCCTCAGCGAGGGGCCGGAGGTGATCGGAAACGATTATGCCATCGACGATATCTCCTTCAACGAAATTCAGGTGCCGGAGTTCATCCCGGTTAAGACCGTGGACCGCCAGACCGCAACGGTGGGGGAGGTCGTCCGCTTCACCGTCACGCTCTCCAACACCTGCCAGAGCCCCCTGACCAGCCTGTTCTTCCGGGATCTTGTCCCTGAAGGCCTGTCGTTTGTCCCCGACACAGTCACCGTCAACGATGTGTTAACTCCCGGGGCCAACCCGGACATCGGCTTTCCGCTGCCGGATGTGCCCGGGGGCAGCACGGTCACCGTGGCCTTCGACGCCAAGGTGAACATGGTCCCGGTGCCGAACCCGGCATTAAATCAGGCCGAAATCCGATACTCCTACACGCCGGTGGAGGGCGGCATCCCGGGCACCTACCTGGTTACCTCCAACGAGGTTCCGGTGTTTGTGACCGAGACCGCGGACATCGCCGTGGTCAAAACGGCCAGCCCCAGCCCCGTGGTGCCGGGAAGCACGCTGACCTACACCATCAATGTGTCCAACCAGGGGCCCTCCCCCGCCGAGAACGTCCTGTTGACCGACAGTCTCCCGGCCTCGCTCTCGGGAGCTGAATTTTCCGTGGACGGCGGCGGCACCTTCTACCCATGGCCCGGCACCTACAGCCTGGGAACCCTGCTGAGCGGTGAGACCCGGACCATCATCATCCGGGCCGCAGTGGCCCCCTCCGCCACCGGCAATATCGTCAACACCGCCGTGGTGGAGAGCTCCACGCCGGACCCCGATCTGTCCAACAACACCAGCACCGCCGTCACACCGGTGGTGGATCAGGCCGACCTCTCGGTGGTGAAGCTGGGCTCCCCGAACCCGGTGGCCCAGGGGGAGCTGCTCACCTACACGCTGAACATCTCAAACGCCGGGCCCGCGGCCGCAGTAGGCACCATACTGACCGACCCCATTCCCGCCAGCCTGCTAAACCCGGAGTACTCCCTGGGCGGCAGCGCCTTCCAGCCCTGGACCGGCACCCTGTCCCTCGGCACCCTGGAGCCCGGCGCTGTGGTGATCGTGCAGATCCGCGGCACAGTGAGCCCCGCTGCTGTGGGAATTATTTCCAATACCGCCACGGTGAGCAGCTCCACCCCGGACCCCGATCTGTCCAACAACAGCTCCACCGACAGCACGGAGGTGACGGCGAGCGCCGACCTGGCCGTCACGAAGACCGGAACTCCTTCCCCGGTGCCCGCGGGCAGCCAGCTGACCTACACGCTGAATGTGGAAAATTTCGGCCCCGGCGATGCGCAGAATGTACTGCTGACCGATCCAATCCCCGCGCAGCTCGTGAACGCCCAGTACTCGCTGGACGGCGGCGCCACCTTCCAGCCCTGGACCGGCTCGGTCTCCCTGGGAACGTTCACCGCCAACACGGCGCGCACGGTTCTCATCCGCGGAACCGTCCAGGGAACGGCCACCGGTTTGATCGCCAACACCGCCATCGTGAGCAGCTCCACCCCGGATCCCAACCCGGACAACAACGAGGACACGGAGATCACGCCCATCAACACCTCCGCCGATTTATCCGTGACCAAGTCCGGCAGCCCGAGCCCGGTCCTCCCGGGTCAAACCCTGACATTCACGCTCACCGTCCGGAATGCCGGTCCAAACCCGGCGATTGACACGGTGCTGGCCGACGCCGTCCCGCCTGAGCTCGCAGGTGCCGAGTACTCCGTGGACAACGGCGCCACATGGCTTCCCTGGACCGGTTCCCTGAGCCTTGGCACCCTGGACCCGAATGCCGTCCGCACCGTGCTCATCCGCGGAACCGTGAGCTCTGCGGCCTCCGGGCTCCTCACCAACACGGCGATTGTCCAGAGCGCGACGCCGGATCCCAACCCGGACAACAACCAGGACACGGCCCTCATCCCGGTGAATGAATCCGCGGATCTCTCCATCGTCAAGACGGCCTCCCCAGTCCCGGTGACCGCAGGCGGGCAGATCAGCTACACGCTCACCGTCACAAACGCGGGGCCCAGCCCGGCACAGAACGTGGTGCTGACCGATGATCTTCCGCCCGAAATTTTAAACCCGGAATTTGCGGTGCAGGGCGGCACGAACTTTGCCCCGTGGGTCAGCCCGTACTCCGTCGGAACCCTGGCGCCGGGGGAAACGTTCCTGGTGACCATCCGCGGGACCGTGGACCCGTCTGCGTCAAGCGGGACCCTCACCAACACCGCCACTGTCCAGAGCACGACGCCGGACCCCAACCCGGACAACAACACCGACACCGCCGAGACGCCGGTGGTGGAGTCCGCCGACCTCTCGGTCACAAAAACAGCGGACCAGAACCCCGCCGTGCCGGGTCAGCTCTTCAGCTACACCATCACGGTGACCAACAGCGGCCCCTCGGACGCCCGGAATGTGCTCCTGATCGACGCAGTGCCCGCCGTCCTGTTAAACCCGCTGGTCTCCATCGACAACGGCTCCACCTACTTTGCCTGGAGCAGCCCGTTCATGCTGGGGACGCTGGCCGCGGGCACCAGCCGGACCATCCGGATCCGCGGAACCCTAAGCCCCTCCGCCACCGGCGAGCTCGTGAACACCGCCGTGGTCGAGAGCACCACCCCGGATCCCGACCTGGACAATAACACCGACACCGATGTGACGCCCATCCGCCCGTCCGCCGACCTCTCGGTCATAAAGGCAGTGGAGCAAAGCCCGGTTCTCGCGGGCGGACAGATCCGGTATTCGCTCCTCATCTCCAACGCCGGGCCCAGCGAGGCGGAGAACGTGGTCTTAACCGACGCACTCCCGCCTGAACTCAGCGGCGCGGAGATATCCGCGGACAACAGGGCCACATGGCTTCCCTTTAGCGGGGTCTACCTGGCCGGAAACCTGGCCGTCGGGGCGGCCATCCGCCTCTTAATCCGCGCCGTAGTCTCCCCCGAGGCCTCCGGGCTGATCCGCAACACGGCGATGGTCGGCAGCAGCACGCCGGACCCGGATCCCGACAACAACCGCTCCACCGTCGAGACGCCCGTCTCCCCCTCCGCCGACCTCTCGATCACAAAGAGCGCTGCGCCCAATCCGGTGGAAGCCGGAGGCACCCTGACCTACACGCTGACCGTCACAAACGCCGGTCCGTCAAACGCGGTCAATGTGGCGGTGCAGGACCGGATTCCGTCGGAGCTTGCCGATGCAGAGTACTCGGTGGACGGCGGGGCCACCTGGCTGCCGTGGACGAATCTTTACCGGATCGGCGCGCTGGCCGCGGGCCAGACCTTTGTCATACTGATCCGCGGAACCGTCCTTCCCGCAAGCAGCGGCAGCATCGTGAACTTCGCAACTGTGTCCAGCGACACGCCGGATCCCGACCCGGACAACAACACCGCCCAGGACACCGTGGACATCATCGCCAGCACATCGGCCGATGTCTCCGTCACCAAGTTGGCGATCCCCTCGACCGCTGTGATCGGGGAATTCCTCACCTACCAGGTGACCGTCACCAACTACGGGCCGAACCCGGCAGAGAATGTAACCCTCTCTGACGAGCTCTCCCCCATCCTGGCAAACGCAGAATTCTCCCTGGACCGCGGCGCCAACTGGAGCCCGTGGGGTTCTTCCCTGGCCCTCGGGACGCTTGCCCCCGGCGAGAGCGTGTTGGTGCTGATCCGCGGGCTGGTGACCCCCAACGCGTGTGACAGGATCTGCAACACCGCCACCGTGACGAGCACCACGCCGGATCCGGACCTGGAGAACAACACGGCCGTCCTCTCCACGCCGTTATTGCGCGGGGCCGACCTCTCCATCTCCAAGGCGGCCCGCATCATCCCGTCCTCCTGCGGCCCCTTAATCATCTACACCCTGACCGTGTGCAACGCCGGGCCGGAGGCCGCGCGGCATGTGATCATCACCGATGAGCTGCCCCCGGAAATCTGCGATCCGGTCTACTCAGCCGACCACGGGCTGACCCAGTGCCCGTGGAACGGACAGTTTTCCGTGCTTGAGCTGCCGGCCGGGGAGTGCATCTGCATCCTGATCCAGGGCTGGGTCAGCCCCTGCGCAGGACAGCGCATCGTGAACACCGCCGCCGTCACCTCCGCCACGCCGGACCCGAATCTGTGCAATAACAGGGACTGCGTCTGCGTGGAGTTGACGCAGGCCGCCTGGGGAGATGCAGCAGGGTGCGGGGACTGCGACCCGTTCGAAAGCATCTAAATAATTAGACAGTTTAGGGCCGGTAAAAGTAGTGTTAAACCCTGCTTTTACCGGCCCTTTTTTCGTTCTCATGCCTCTCCGCGCCGCGCGTTCTCTTCACTTTTTCTCTCTATCCGCAACCAAAAACCGCGTCTCATACTCGTCCGCAGATATGGGCCTGCCAAACAGAAATCCCTGGGCCAAGTCCACCCCGCAGGAGCGGAGTTCCTTAAACTGCTCCTCCGTCTCGATCCCCTCGGCCACCATGTTAATTCCCAGATTATGGCAGGTCTTGGAGATCAGCTCCACAATGGTCTTGGTCTTCGGGTTGACGGCGATATTGTCGATCATGCTCTTGTCCAGCTTGAGCACATCAAACTCGATCTCCGACAGAAGTCCCAGATTGGCGTACTCCGTCCCGAAGTCATCGATCCCGATGGCAAAGCCCGCCTGGTGCAGCTTCGTGATCAGTCGTTTTATGTCAACTTCATCCGTCTCGTGCACCTTCTCAGTAACCTCGATCTCCATGTAACTGGGAGAAATCCCGTAGGTCTCACAGATCGAAGTGAGCTGCTCCACGAAGGACGGCTGCATGAGCGACGAGACGGAGAAGTTCACGGAGACTGGGAAGGCCTGCATGCCCTGGTCCATCCAAGCCTTGAGCTTTGCGCATACAAACCGGAATACATAAAAGTCGATCAGACTGATGGTCTCCGCCTCCTCCAAAAGCGGGAGGAAATTCCCCGGCAGCACCAGCGTATCGGATTTGGAGCGGTAGCGGACTAACGCCTCGGCGCCGACCGGCGTGCGGTCGGAGGCGGATATCTTGGGCTGAAGGAACACCTCAAAACGGTTCTCCTCCAGCTCCTTCTTCAGGACAGCCGGATCCGCAAGGTGCAGGGTCTCATCGCTGTGGTGACGGTAGCGCTGTGAGACGGGATGCCTTCTGTAAAACTCCTTCTTGTCCTCGTACATCCTGGCGTCCGCCTCCGCGATGACCTGCTTTAAATCGTCCACGGAGTCGGCCCACTGGGAGCCGATGGCCGCCCGATAGTGGGGATCGGTCTGAAACTGGGCCCGCAGCTCCCTGAGCTTGCTGCCAAACAGGTCCCGCTCCATATCGAGGCAGATGATCACAAACTCGTCTCCGCCGATGCGGTAAAAGTCCGCGCCGTCAAACACCGCTCTCATCCGCCTGGCGCACTCGGCCAGAACGGTATCCCCGTACTCATGCCCGTACTGGTCGTTGATATCCTTAAGGCCGTTCACATCCAGATACACGATTCCCACCTTGCGGTCCGTGCGGACCAGAGCGTTGGTGTCCTCGATATAGCGGTTCCGGTTGTAAAAGGAGGTGAGCGTGTCAAAATAGCTCATGTGCGAGAGCTGCCTCTGGCTCTGCGCGTTGCTGCGCGCGATTAAGAGGAAGTAGCACAGCGTCTGGAGCAGAGATCCGATGTTTGCGGCCTGGCCGGCCGGCGAATTGTCCACCGCCAGATACCCCAAAAGCTCCCCGTCCTTCTCCAGAGGCGCCGCCACCAGGCACTGGATGGACTGCCCTGCAAGGAACCGGTACTCCTCCGGCGCGGACTCCCTTATCTGCTCCAGATCCTGGACTACAGCGCACTCCTTCCGCTTAAAACACGAAAGCCATCGCGCGATCAGGGAGGTCGGAAGGCCCTGCTGTTTTTTCTGCTGCGAGGAAATTCCCCCGGCGCACCACTCCAGTTTGCGGTAGAGCAGCCCCTCCTTGATGTCCACGATGTACGCCCGGTCCGCGTGCAAAAAACTTCCAAACTTTTCCAGTACCTGCGCGGTGGTGCTGATGATGTCGTTCTGCCGGTACAGCATGCCCACGCAGTCCGTGACCATCTTTTCCGCCTCCAGGGTAAATTTTAACAGCAGCTTTTCCCGCTCCGCCTCCGTGGTATCAAAGGCAATCTCCATCCTGGCCGGGCGGTCGTTCCACTCTAAAAGCCGGTCCTTCAGAAGATAGTGGCGTCCGGTTATGGGATTTGTGTGCTCCCAGGTATAATTTTCCCCCTTTCGCAGCAGGGAGTTGGTACAGAACTCACAGGGCTCCTCCTTCCCCTGGAGAACCCGGTAGCACTTCTGGCCCTCGAGGGAGTCCACATGGAAACTGTCCATGCCCGCCTGGTTCAAAAACAGCAGCTCGTAATTCTCAATGTCGGACACGTACATCAGCTCGGAAATCTCGTTCATCGGTGCCCTGAGGCTCTCCTCCAGCTGCGACAGCTGTTCCCGCTTTCTCCGGTTTTCAGCCTCCGCCCGCTCCAGCTCCCGCTGACGCTTTGCCTGTTTTGCGCTATGGCAGTAGAGCAGAATCATGAGAAGGATAAACGCGCAGTTTAAAATCAGCAGGCTCCCTGCCGCGGAGCGGACGCTCTTCTCGGAGAATTGTTCCGCCGCGGCCACCGTCCGGTCCGCCAGCGAGAAGAACGACTCACTGTCCGCAAACAGTGTCTCAGATTCCCCGCCCGCGCGGACGCGGTAAATCTCCTCCTTGAGTGTTTCCCACTCCGCCTGCATCTGGACGATCAGATCCTGAAACACATCGCTCTCAAGGCGGGTGAGCCCATTTTCTCCCTCCCCGGTCTGAAGCTCGCCAAGGATGCCCTCAATCTTTTCAATGAGCGGATCGTCGGGTCTGTGATTCAACTCTTTCTTTACCAGGCGCTGCGTTGCTCCGCGGACCACACCCGCATAGTTGATCACCTTGGCATTTCCCTGGAGGTTGTAAATATAAAAGTAGGAGACCAGGCTCGATGCCAGAAGCGCGATTGTTAAAATAATCGGAAATAATTTCTTTTGCATATCAACCTCTCAGTTTACCACGCCACCCCGGAAACAGAAATCACGTTCCCCCGTACAGCGCAAGCTCCTTTTGCTGGAGCTCGTCGTACTCCCTGCACACCTCGTCCACGCTGGCACCCTCACAGAGCTTCACGCAGAGCTCCTTGATGGTATTCCAGGTATTAAAATGCAGCTCGAAGTCCTGGTTTGGGATCTGGGGGCCAGCCCCCAGGCACTCGACCAGCCGGTCCGCCTGCGGCAGAGTGGAGGCCCTGTTTCCCTGGGCGGATGAGATCTTGCCCAGGCGCTCCGCGAACCCGTTTAACGTCTCTATGGTGCAAAGATTATCAACAATCAAGACCGCCTCGCTCAAGTGCTCGGAGTTCGGATTGACCGCCAGCCGCAGGTCCGCCCCGACCACACAGATTTCACCGTCCGGCAGAACGGGCAGCGCCGTCATCTCCACTTTAAACGGGTAGCCGTCAAACGCCACGGCCCGGCAGATGGAACTGATGAATGCACATTTTCCCTCCGCAAAGAACTCTCTCTCCTCGTCTTTGCCCGGCAGCGTGGCAAGTGTCCGCTCCACATCCAGATATCCGCGGTCGATCATCGTCTGGAGGAGCTGGAATCCGTCTCTCATGTAGGTGCTGATGGGCGTTTTTCCGTCCGCCAGCTCCGCCACAAGCTCCTCGCTCTGCGGGTCCTGATACAGCGGCCCCAGGCCGGCACACATGACCGGCACACTGATCCCATAGTCCCGGTTTCCGCCATATGGGAGGATTCCATTCTGTTTGAGCGTCTCACAGACATTCCAGAATTCATCCAAATTTTTCGGCACCTCCAGGTGGTACTCGTGGAGCATATCCACGTTCCAGATCAGACCGAAGCTGGTGTAGGACAGCGGGACCGAAAACACCTTCCCATTGCAGGTGCTCTGTTTCAGGGCGTCCTCGGACAGATTATTTATGCACGACAAATCCGACAGGTCGTAGATGAACCCCTTCCGGTCAAACTCCAGCACTTCCTCCGCAGTTATAATATACAGGTCGTCCGGCAGCCCGCTCTCCATGCGCTTACACAACAGTTCGCGGTAGGAGAGGCCTTCCTCTGCATAAAAATTTGCATAATCGCTGTAGACAATCAGGTTGCTGTTGTATTTCGGGTTGATGACCTTGGCACAGCACTCATTGATTGCATTTGATACAATGTCCCCCTGAGAGAACAGGGAGATCACAACCTCCGGTTCATTGTCCGCCAGGTAAACCTTGGGCTCCTCCCCGGCTCCCGCACACCCGCTGCCAAGCAATGCAAACGCCATACAGACTGCTACCGCCCGTTTTCCCCTCATCTTCATTTCGTTCCTCCCTCGTTTCCCGTATTATAGTAGAGCTGAATCATCTCAAACAACTTTTCAATGTCCACCGGCTTGGATATATGCCCGTCCATACCGGCGTTTTTGCATTTCAGTATATCCTCCGCGAACGCGTCGGCCGTCATGGCGATGATCGGAATATTCGCCTTTCTGCTGGAGGGGAGACCCCGGATTTTTCTGGTGGCCTCAAGCCCATCCATCACCGGCATGTGGATGTCCATCAGAATCATGCCGAACTGTCCGTCCTCGCTCTCTTCTATCTTCTCCACGGCCTCAAGGCCATTCTCCGCGCTGTCCACCTGGATCCCGGCAGTGCTCAAAAGCTCTATGGCGATTTCCCGGTTTAACTCATTGTCCTCGGCCACCAGGATGCGAAGCCCCAGAAACTGGTGTTTGGGAATCTCATGGCCCACGCTCTGTGCCTTCACCGCGGAACCCAGGATGTAAAAGCGCAGCTTCTGCACCAGCTCGGAGCGGAATATGGGCTTTGTGAGGAACCCGTTGATTCCCGCATCCAAGGCCTCGTCCTCCACCTCCTCCCAGTTGTAGGCGGACAGAAGGATAATCGGGATATCCATCCCCAGCCGTTCGCGGATGCGGCGCGAGGTCTCCACTCCGTCCATCTCCGGCATCTTCCAGTCCACGATCACCGCAAAGTAGTCGTTCCCGGCCTCGTGGGCCCGGGTCGCTGCTTCCACCGCCAACGAACCGCTCAGGGAGCTGTCCACGTGCACGCCGACCTCCTCCAGCATAATCTGGATCCCTTCGCAGGTGTCCTGGCTGTCGTCCACCACAAGGACCGTATGCCCGGCCAAAAATCCCACATCCTGGCTGGAGGACTCAGACAGCGGCATCGGCAGGGTCACTGTAAATTTGGATCCGACGCCGGGCGCGCTCTCCACAAGGATCGTACCGCCCATAATGTCCACAATGTTTTTCGTGATCGCCATCCCCAGGCCGGTTCCCACAATTTTGCTCAGGCGGTTGTCCTCCGCCCGCTCAAAGGGGGTGAAGATCCGCTTTACAAACTCGGGCTCCATGCCGATGCCGTTGTCCTCCACCTGGAAAATAATATCGATCATCCGGTCGTCCCGGCGCTTCTCCTTCAGGCTGATGGATATCTCCCCTCCCTCCGGCGTGTACTTTACGGCGTTGGACATGAGGTTCATCAGGATTTTCTGGATGTGAAGCCCGTCGCCCATGACGATGTCGTAGTCCAGCACGGACGATTTGACATGCAGCGTGTGGCTCTTTTTTAATATATCCGGCTTGACTAAGAGCAGAACGTTTGAGATCAGCTCCGGCAGATTCACCGGTTCACATTTTAGGCTGAACTTGCCGCTCTCAATCCGGGACATATCCAGCACCTCGTTGATTAAGGCCAGCAGGTGCTCCGACGCGGAGGAAATCTTATTCAGGCAGTCCGCTACCTTCGCCTGGTTGCCGATATTCGCCTGGGCGATATTCGTCATGCCGATAATTCCGTTCATGGGGGTGCGGATATCGTGGGACATGGACGAGAAGAACGTGGTCCTGGCCCGGTTGTTCTCCTGGGACTGCTGCAGGGCGTCCGCCAGATCCGCGCGCATGTGGTGCTCCCTCGTGGTGTCCCGCAGCACCGCCAGATACTGCCCGTCGTCGGCGGAGAGGAAGTGGACCTCCGTCCAGCGCTGGAGCCCGTCGTCCGTTCCGGTACAGTACTCCTTTCGGACATTTCCTTTAAGCCCGCCGCCAAAAAAGGCCTTTCGCTGCTCATCGCCCTCCGGCACCCCGCACCGCTCAAACAAGAGCTCCGGCTGCGCGGTGGCCTGCTCCGGCTCCAGATCATATAAAACCTGGACGTTGTTGGAGACCATCTCCGCCTTCTGCCTGGAGGGGGTGTAGAGGAGAAACGCGAAATCGATGTTGGTGGAAATATTCTGGAACAGGCGCTCTCTATAAATCCGCCCCTGCTCCCGCCCTTTCATGGACTCACGGCTGAGAAGCAGCCCTGTAATCAGAAGCAGCGCGCCCGCCAGCTCTGCGAAGGTGACAGTGACCATCTTGATGATATCAGCGGACTCCTGCTGAAGGACGCTCTTGGGCATGATCGAGAGGAGGTACCAGTTGTAGGAATTTCCCTTTGGAAGAAAGCACAGGATGCTGTCCTCCCCGTGAAATTTAATATCCATGGTTCCGGCCGCCTTGTTCCGCATGAGGTTTCCAAGCTGCTCCCGGACCGCAGGGCTATTTCCGTTTTCTTTCAGGAACTCGTCAATCCCGTCCGTCTCTGACCCGGTGCTCTCAATGATCCAGGAACCATCTCCATCCACGATGAACGAGAAACCGGAGCCGCCGCCGAAGGTAAAAAGCGACGGATCCCGGTAGCTGGACATCGGCTTATCCGCATACAGCGCGCCGATCTGTTCCCCGTCCAGCCATACCGGGGTCTGAAACGTGGTCTGGAGCCGTCCGCTGCTCCCTATGTAGACATCCGAGTAACCGCTCTGCCCCATCGTCAGCGCGGTCTCCTCAAAGGGCAGCGAACCGATGTCCACCGGCTCCCCGAGGCTGTCCACGCCGCTTCCGCTGGAATCCAGATAAAAGAAGCGGTAAAAGTCCGTTGCGTCCGCATAATTTTCAAGGATGCCAATGGATTCGGCGGAACCTCCCCTCTCCGCGTACAGACCCGCAAAGGATTTCAGCCGCTCCTCGTCATTTCTAAACTGCCGCCGGACGCTGCTCTGTATCATCCGCGTGGAGTTGATCATGCGCTCATTGGAGCCCCGATCCATTTTTTCAGTGATGCGATTCAGCAGGGAAAACATAACGACCGTGCTCAGCAACAAAAGAACCGCAACACTGGATAAAATTAAAATTGAACGCTTTTTGTATCCCTTCATACCTTCTCCTCAATACTTTGCAGGCCGGCGGTTCCCGTCTGCCCCGACTCCCGAAAAGGGAACTTTGAATGAAAAAAGTTCATTCTGCTCTCTATAAACGACTGCCATCCGCCCGCGAACCCGTCTATATCGCCGGCCTGCAAATCTGCCTCAAGCTGCGTGATCACATCTGAAAAATCCGAATCCAGCTGTCCGGATTCCATCCATACCGCGGTGACGATATACCCCCATGTAATGAGTTCACGCAATTTGCCGTAACACTCCCGTATAATCACCGACGGGCATTCCCTGGAGATGAAGCTCAAGAGCACGTCCATGCAGAGAATGCTGCTGGTCTTTTGCTCCAGTTTTTTTAACTCCTGAAGCAATTTCTTCCGTTTTTCGTCCGTCGCCGACTCCACCGTAAAAATTGTCACACTGCGGACGGTCAGGGCGAGAATCTGCAGCCCTTCCCCGTGCAGCCGCAGATTCTCCTGAATCTCCGACGTGGCCAGAATGTCGGAGTCCGCGGGCTCCAGGCTGACCCGGGTGCCGATCCCCATATAGGGCCTGGTCACGCCCAGGGCGTGCAGCACAGACAGGGCCCGCCGCACCGTGCTCAGGGAGACCTGGTACTGCTCCGCCATTTTCGTCATGGAGGGCAGGTAGCTGCCTACCGGGAAACGCCCCCACAAAATCTCCCGGATGATGAGGGACGCCAGCGTGTAGCGCACCTGGGGACGGCGGCGGTAGATCGTCCATTTAAACGGAATCTGCTCCCTGTTTTCCAGCGGGTGGTCCGCGCTGTAGGAGGCGACGAAATTTAGCACCTCGCGCTGCAGATTCAGATAGCTGCAGTCGAAGCCCGGCTCCCCGGCACGGTGCGGCGGACGTCGCTTCCCGTTTTCCTGATAGAAAAGAAAATTGATATAGCGCAGGAACTGCCAGTAGAGATCAAGCAGCAGATCATTGTGGAACGTGTACAGGATATCCTCGAAGATCTTAGCGGACCGCGGTATGGTATCTTTGCGGGCGCAGCTTTGCCTCCCGCGGGTGTTTTTCCCCGCGCTCCGCTGCAGGTTTTGCAGCCCCGCCTCCCATAGGGGGAGGAACAGCAGGTTTCCCGCGCGGGAGAAATCCAGGATTCCCTCTCTCCGGGGTACAAAATAGTTTGCGGCATTCCGCCGGAAGGTCTCCTCGTCCGCCCGGTACACGACCCGCGCGACCTTGCGCTCCTCCGTCACAATATAACCTTTTTCTTCCAATTTGTCGAGAGCTGCCAAAACCGTGTTGCGCCCCCGCCGAAAGGATGCACAAATTTTCGGCACAGACGAGAGCTGGTCTCCATATCTCAATATGCCGAAGAGTATACGGGATTCATAGTACTCGTAAATCAGTTCATAAAGACCATTGTCCTTTTCCATCCCGCTTCCCCCGCAGCTGTCTGCCTTGTGCTGTTTCCCGGATACTTGTTTTCAGTTTTACAGCCGTACCTCCGACATTGGTTGCGGCTTCAGGTAAAATATGGAAGCTGTCGCTGATAGGAATCAGGCCGATCGTCGATGTATTTGTGGTTGTGATGCTGAAGGTCAGGAACAACTTTTTCCCATTTCCGGGTTTCTAATCTTTCTTTTGAGCCGGTCCCGCGAACAGGTCCGGCCACAGTCCTTTACGCTCCATATCATCCAGCCACGCAATCCCCATCTTATCGTCCCGCGATCACTGGATTTTACAGACTTGCCATTACAGAATGTGAATGTTTTGACGTGAAACTTTTATAACGTGACCCTGTTCATATTGGTCACTGATTCGATTGTACCACACTTTGTACCCACATGCAATGTAACACAAACAAAAAACGGACAACCCATTTTCACAGGTTATCCGCGCAGTTCTAGCAGCTTTTGGCCGCGTACGCCTCGTAGGCTTTGAGGCCGCTTTTAAGCCGAAGGAGCCCATCCTCCACCCTCGAACGGGGGCAGGCGATATTCATGCGCAGGAACCGGCTGCCGTTGCCGCCGTACGTGATCCCGGCGGACAGACAGAGCCCCGTCTCACTGCGCAGATAATGGCTAAGCTGCGTGGCATCCCCCGCCGCTCTGGAACAGTCCAGCCAGAGGAGATATGTGGCGCGGGAGGGGACCGGCGTTATATCCGGCAGCTCTTTTGCAAGATATTCCCCGGCCATCCGCCTGTTTTCCGCCAAATAGGCACGCAGGGCGTCCAGCCACGCATCCCCCTTCGTGAACGCCGCGATCGCAGCGTCGATGGCAAACGCGCCGGGCTCCGCCACCTCGTCCGTGTTCAGGGCCCGCTCCATCTTGTGCCTCAAACCGGCATCCGGAACCACCACCGCGGCCGTCTGAAGCCCGGCCAGATTGAAGGTCTTTGTGGGGGCGATACAGGTGACGCTGTTTAAGGCGCACTCCCTGGACACCGAGGCGAAGGGGGCATAATCACAGCCCGGCTCCGTCAGGTCACAGTGAATTTCGTCGGAGATTACCCGCACACGGTTCTTAGCGCAGAGCGTCCCGATCCGGCTAAGCTCCTCCCTCGTCCATACATTTCCCGCAGGATTTTGGGGATTGCAGAGAAGCATCAGCGTGGTCTGCGGATCCGCCAGCTTCTTTTCCAAATCCTCCCAGTCGATCCGATAACGCTTCCCGTCGTAGGCAAGCCGGTTTTCGATCACGTTGCGGCCATTGTTCCGGATCGAGTGAAAAAAGATGTTGTAAACCGGAGTCTGGACCAGCACATTCTCCCCGACCGTCGTCAGCTTCCGGACCGCGCTGGAGATGGCGGGGACCACGCCGGTGCAGAACAAAAGCCAGTCCTTTTCCATCTTAAATCCGTGGCGGCGCTCCCACCAGCCGGCAACCGCCTCCCGCCACGCATCCGGCACCACCGTGTATCCAAAAATGCCGTGCTCCGCCCGCTTTATAAGGGCCTCCCGGATTTCCGGGGCCGTCTCAAAATCCATGTCCGCCACCCACATAGGCAGCTCCTTTTCCGGCACATCCCACTTCATGGACCAGGTGCCGCGCCGGTTTGTCAAAACGTCAAATTCGCAGGACATCACACCGCCTCCTTTAACGTTTCCGTCTGAATCGCGGTTTGCGCCACATCGACCTTGGAGGCGTCCATGACCAACTCCCGTATCTCCTTCGCCTGAATTCTCCCGCCGGAGGGGTTGAGCACGCTGTCGATGGTGTTTACCACCTCTGCGTCCACCGTGGAATACTCAAAAGCCAGGGTCGTGTTCAACAGGCGGCAATTTTTCATCTTCAGGTTTTCAATGTAACACATCCCCTGAGTGCTCTCCACCGTGCAGTTGATGAGCGTGAGGTTCTTCGCGTTCCAGCCCAGATACTCCCCGGAGATGAACGAATCATATACCGTCACATTCTCGCTGTTCCAGAACGCGTCCTTGGAGAGCAGCCTCGCGTGATGGATCTCCATGTTTTTTACGCCGTCAAAGGAATAGTTGCCCACCAGCTCGAACCCGTCGATGTAGAGATTGCTGCTGTTCATGGCAAAATAATCGCCCTTTGCCGAGACCTGCCTCATGTTAACCCGGTCACAGTTCCACAGCGTTTCCGCCGCATTCGGCATACTGACCTGTTCCAGGTCGATTCCCGCGGCGCGCCGGAAATTCTTGGGCGCCTCGACAATACAGTTCTTCATGGAAATATTCTCCGTGTACCAGATCCCCGCGCGCGCCATCTCAAACAGCACGCAGTCCTCCAGCCGGATGTTGCGGCTGTACCACAGCGGATATTTCCATTTGAACATGCTTCGGCAGAGCTCAATGTCCTCGCTCTCCTTTAAAGGGGATTCCCCGTCCGCAAAGGTCGTGTCCGCAATCTTTAAATTTCTTCCCTGAAACAGAGCCCGCTCCCCTGTCAGGAATTCCTGTCTGATCTCTCTCTTCATCTTCATTTCCGTTTCCTTCCATTTACAACTTATCCCAATGTCACTCGTCCCGCTCTACTTCCAGGGTCCCCGAGAGGCTTCCGATCTCCCCGCCGCCAGACACTGCCCTGCCGAGCTCAAACAGCTGTCCGTTTGCGTTAAAATCGCCGTAAAACATCACCACATCCCCCCAGGGCGCATAGTAGGCCAGCGTCCCCGCACCCGCGCCTGAGGCCGCCTGCAAAGCGCCCGTCACATCCAGCTTTTCGGGGGGATAAAAGATTTTTTCATTGTCGCTGAAATTCTCCCCCTCTACAGTGAGCGGAAGCTGCTCATACAGGCTCCTTGCGGCCGCGCTGTCATTCAGCTCAAATACTACGGTTTGCCGGCCCGCGCGGACGCGGATTTGCAGGTTGGATTTTGCAGATGTGGGCTCGGGCTTGGCGGGCCCGGCCGCTCCGCTGGCCGCAGCCATATCATCTGTATCCGGGGCCCCCATCTCCTCCGTCCGAGGCAGCTCCAACTGTTCAATCCACGGCCCTATGGAGTCCGGATCGTTTGCGCAGAGCCCCTCCAAAACAGCAGCGTCCGGGTATGCGCCCTGTATATCGCTGACGCTCTTTCCGATCCCGCTTCCCCCGCTGGTGCAGAACGGGACAACCGTCTTGCCCGCCAGGTCACAGGAGTCCAAAAATGTGAAAACCACCATCGGGGCCGTCCCATGCCAGATGGGGTATCCCAGATAGATCACGCTGTACTGCTCCATATTGGAGACCGCCGTTTTTAACGGCGGCCGTGCGGCGCTGTTTAATTCCCGCTCGGCACGCCTTAGGGTCTCCTGGTAGGCCTCCGGGTACGGGTCCGCCGCCTCCAGTTGAATCATGTCGCCGCCAACCAGTTCGTGCACCTGCTCGGCCGCGCGCGCCGTGGTGCCGGTTTTGGAGAAATAGACCACAAGGACTTTTGGGGCGGAGGGCTGGGCGGAGGGCTGCTCAGGGTTCTGCGCCTCATCGGTCTCCCGCGCTATCCCCTGAACGGCCTCCGGCACATTATCCGCTTCCGTCTCCGTCCCATTTCTCCACACTCCTGCAAACACCAGCGATGTCATCAAGAGGCATATCGCCGATGCAGTCAACACAAATCCCAATTTTTTCATTCTGCTTCCTCCTGTTTTACTGTTCAAACCGGATATTGTGGAGCCGCTAAACCTGCTCCATGGCTCTGTAGCTGCCGCCCTCATTCTCGTTTACACTCATCTTAATTTTCATCTCTCTCGCTCCTTTTTCGCTCCAGCTCCCGGATCATAAAGTCAATACAGTCCACCTTCTTCTGGTTCTCATGCAGGTCGTCCATGAGCGACCGCCTCCGCCGGTTTAAAAGCCGGATCTGATCCCGGCGGCGCGCTTCCTGGCCATAGGCAAGAAACTGCTCTGCCGTCCTCTCATCGCAGCCGCAATCCTTCAGACACTGGCGGACCGCCTTCTCAGAGTCCCGGAATTCCGCCATCTTCATCACCCCCACGCTTCTTATCCTCTTTACAGGTTTATGGTAAGGGATTTTTCGTAAAATAGCAAATAGTTATATAGAATACAAAATCATGTTCTACAGGAATATATCTCTTGACCAACTGAATCCCCGTCTGTTACAATAGACAAAGAGGTGATATCAATGATTGAGACACGGCTGCTCTACTATTTTCTGGCCATCGCCAGGGAACAGAGCATAACGAAAGCGGCGGAAGCCTTACACATCACCCAGCCCACCCTCTCCAAGCAGATGATGGAGCTGGAAGCGCAGCTGGGCAAGCAGCTGATGATCCGTGGAAAAAAGCGGATCACGCTCACTGAGGAGGGGGCGTTCCTCCGGAGCCAGGCCCAGGAGCTGATGGATCTTTTGGAGAAGACAGAGTCGGCGTTCCACTCCGAGGAGGAATTTGTCAGCGGCGACATCTATCTGGGCTGTGGGGAAACCCCGGCCATGGAATTCATCGTCAAAATTTTTGAGGCGATTCTGGAGGACTTTCCGCAGATTCGCATACACCTTTACAGCGGCGACGCGGACGCGGTGATGGAGCGCCTGGAAAAGGGGCTGCTGGATCTGGGGCTGCTTTTGGGGCCGATTCAGCACGAAAAGTATGACTACCTGAACCTGAAGCGAAGCGACACCTACGGGCTTCTGGTTCCAGGGGACTGCCCGCTGGCGCAGCTTCAGAGTGTGACTCTGGACGATTTAAAGCGCCTCCCCCTGATTTTCCCCGATCAGCCCTACTACGGACATCAGCAGTTGGATTGGTTCGGCGCGGACTATGATTCTCTCAATATCGCGGCGACCTACAACCTGATCTACAACGCCACCTTCCTGGTGGAGCGTGGGATCGGCTATGCGCTGTGCCTGAAGGACCTGGTGAATCTGGACGGAAGCCGCAACCTGGCGTTCCTCCCCCTGGTCCCTGCGCTGAAAGTGGATCTCTACATCGTCACCAAGAAATATCAGACCTTCTCCCCGGCCGCCAAAATCTTTATGAACCGCCTGATGGAGGAGCTCCAGGAAAAATAGTAAAGAGGGTGCGGCGAACTCGAAATCGAATTCGCTGCGCCCTCTGTTTTATGGAAACGGCCCCGACACCCGGGCGCCAAATCCTGCTCTATTTCAGGTTCTCTGCGAAGAACCTCTCAATCCGGTCAAACGGGATCTTGTCCTTCCGGTCGTATAAGTCGGTGTGGACAGTGTCCGGGAGGAGCAAAAGCTCCTTGTTGTCCCCCTTAAGCTTCGCGAAGGCGTCCCGGCTGAAATAGCAGGAATGGGCCTTCTCCCCGTGAATCATCAGCACCGCGCTGCGGATCTCGTCGCTGTACTGCAAAATCGGCATATTGATGAAGGTCAGCGCCGAGGTTTTGTTCCACCCATCGTTGGAGTTTAAGGAGCGCTCCGTGTAGCCCCTCTCCGTCTTATAGTAGTCGTGATAATCCCTCACGAAAAACGGCGCGTCCTCCGGGAGCGGATCCACCACGCCGCCCGCCCTGGCGTACGTCCCATTCTTATAATCCACCGTGCGCTGTGCGTTCAGGGCCTTTTTCATCTCATAGCGCTCCTCCTCGCTGTCGGCCTCATCGAAATACCCCTTTGCGTTCACGCGGGTCATGTCGTACATTGTGGCGGTGACGGTCGCTTTGATGCGGGTGTCCATGGCCGCGGCGTTTAAAGCCATCCCGCCGAAGCCGCAGATGCCGATGATGCCGATTTTCTCCGGATCCACGATCGCAAGGTTGGAGAGAAAATCCACCGCGGCCGAGAAATCCTCCGTGTTGATGTCCGGGGACGCCACGTTTCTCGCCTCGCCCCCGCTCTCCCCGATAAATGAGGGGTCGAAGGCAAGGGCCGCAAAGCCCCTGGACGCCATCTCATCCGCATACAGCCCCGCCGCCTGCTCCTTCACCGCGCCGAAGGGGCCGCAGACGGCGATGGCTGCCAGCTTTTCACTGTCACCGGCGTTCTTGGGCACATAGAGGTCCCCGGCCAGTTCAATGCCGTAGCGGTTTTTAAAATGTACCTTTGTTCTGACAACTGCATCGCTCAGTTTAAATGAATATCCGTCATAAGCTGCTCTCATTTAAATCCTCCTTTTTCACTGTCTGTCCAATCACCGTTCCCCGTTCAATCTGGTAAACCAGAAAATGAACCTCCCGATTCCGATTATACAATCGCGTTTCGGAAATAGCCAATACTCGTTTTCTATAATTAGATATTCTTAAAACGAATGTCTGATCCGTGTATACCGGAAGCACGCGGAGGACATTTTAGAGATGGTCGACAAGACCACAGACGAGTTCAGGGCGCTTTGCACGGTGACGGGAGGCGACGTCTGCATCGGCTGCGCCGAATCCCATCTGATCAAAAATGTTTCAGCTGCGATTGCTTTCTATAGGAATCATTTGTATAATATGTAGGAAACATCAATCTTCCGTCTGAGCTATCCCAAATACATGGAGGGGATTCTATGAGACCAAACGCAATTGAGACACAAAAAAACGCGGCGGCAGCCGGATTTACGGCCGCACCGGAGGGGATGGTGTCATGCTGACTGTTCTGATCGCAGACGACGAGAGCAAGGTCTGCCAGCTGATCAAAACCCTGGTGGACTGGGAATCCCTGGATATGCGCGTGATCGCCACCGCCGAAAATGGAATCGAGGCCCTGGAGAAGATCCGGGAGCTGGACCCCGACATCGCAATCACGGACATCCGAATGCCGGGCTACGACGGCCTGGAACTGGTCCGCATGGCCCGCGAGGACGGGCTTCGGGCGGAATTCGTCATCATCAGCGGCTACCGCCACTTCGAGTACGCCCAGTCGGCCATCCGCTACGGGGTCAACTCCTACCTTTTAAAGCCCATCAAGAAGGATGAGCTGACCGACACGCTGAGGCGGCTGGGAGAAAAGCTGCAGGAGAAGACGCGGCAGCTCAGCTACGAGGAGGAGGTGAAGCGCACGCTGAAAAGCGACGAGGAGACGCTGCGCCAGACCTTTTTGGCCAATCTGGTGATTCGCCGGGATAAAGCACTGAAAGCCGCCTCCCTGGAGCAGATCAACCAGGATTTCCACTACGACCTGCAGCCAGGGAACTTCTGTATCGGAATTCTCAAGCTGGACGGCCACGTGTTTGACGACGCAGAAAATCTGCGCTTCATGGCGGACAAGGTGACTGTGGTGATGGACCGGCTGCTCCCGGAGTGCACCTTCGACTATGAGAGGCTTGTCTCGGGAAGCTTTTTCTATTTTCTGCTGAACTTTGAGGAGAACGCAAAGAGCCACCTCAGGCGGCAGATGAAAACACTGTTCGACGAGGTCCGCATCCAGGGTGAAATCTTGAAGGATTTTTCCTTGACTCTGTCCCTTGGAACCGTGTGCAGCGGACTGAGCGGGCTTTACGCCTCCTTAAAAAACGCCCGTCTGCTCATCGAGGAACGGCTGACCGCGGGGACCGGAAAGGTATTTGAGGGGGAGCTGCCTGCAAAGGAATCCTTTGCGGAGAGCGCTCTGTTCACGGAATTCAACAGCCGGATGTCCCAGGCCCTGGAGAGCCTGGACGTCCACGCGGTGAGAGAATCCCTGGTGCAGCTGAAGAACCAGATGCTGGCGATCCAGGGCATCACGGGACACGAGCTCCTTCAGATGACCAAGGAGGTCTGCAATCTCTATCTCTTTTTCATGAAAAACTACCGGATCCGCATCGCGGATGATTTCCTGGACAATTATAACGTCGGCGCGGACAACTGCGCATCGGCCCAGGAGCTGTTCGACTACCTGATCCGCAAGATCACCGCCTCCTACGACATGGCCGCAAAGCTGAAACGCCAGGATGAAAACCGCCCGGTCCGGGTGGCAAAGCAGTACATCAGCGAGCATTACGGCGAGGCGCTAACGCTGGAGGAGGTGAGCGCGGTGGCCGGTCTGTCCCCCGCCTATCTGAGCACCGTGTTCAAGAAGGATACAGGGATGACCTTTCTGGAGTACGTATCCAAAGTGCGGATGGATATGGCCAAACAGCTCCTCAAGGAGACCTCCTGCACCGTGGCCGACATCTGCGAGAAGGTGGGCTACAGCGACGTGCGCTATTTCACCAAAACCTTTACCAAATATTCAGGGTTAAAGCCTAACGAGTATAGAAAGCTGTATTCATGAACGTGAAACTCAATTACATTTCAAAGCGGATCATGGTCTGCGCGGCGGCCGCGGACCTCTTGCTGACGCTGATGGCAATTTACATCTGGTTTGTGAGTCTGGAACGCCCCAAGGGGCTGATTCCGGCGGCCCTGTTCACTCTGGCCCTGATATTATTAAATTTTCTGGCCTTCCGCCTGGCGGTGCGGCCCTACCGGGAGACGAAAAAGATCTATGAGCAGTTCGCCATGGGCCACGTGCTGAACGACCTGTTCGACGTGCGCTACCCCTACACGCCGGAGAGCGAGCAGGTCATCCGCAAATTTGATGAGATGATCGACCGCAGCAATCTGGTCAATGTCTCCAAAAAGCAGGCGGAATACCTGGCGCTCCAAAACCAGATCAACCCTCATTTTCTCTACAACACCCTGGAGGGAATCCGCAGCGAGGCCCTGATCGCGGGGTTGGACAGCGTGGCGGAGATGACCGAGGCCCTGGCCACCTTCTTCCGCTACACCATCTCCCAGGTGGAGAACCTGGTGCCCTTGGAGGATGAGCTGGCAAACATCGAAAACTACTACTACATCCAACAGTTCCGCTTCGGCGATAAGCTGGCTTTAAGCATCGCCTACGACTGCGACGAGGACAACAGCGAGTTGGATATCCTGCAGTACCGCCTGCCCAAGCTGACTCTGCAGCCCATCGTGGAGAACTCCATTTACCACGGCATCGAGCGCAAGATCGGCAAGGGCCATCTGACCATACGCATCGGGGCCAGCGACAGCCGCCTGCGCATCCGGATCTCGGACGACGGGCTGGGAATGGCGGAGGACAAGCTTCGCCAATTGAATGAAAAGCTAAAATCCCTGTATCTGGATGCGGTGGAGGGGGAGGCCAAGGGCGGCATCGCCATGGTCAACGTCAACAACCGGATTAAGCTGCTCTTCGGCGAGGAGTACGGCATCTGTGTGTACAGCCACGAGGGCGCGGGGACAGACGTGGTGATCACCCTGCCGCTGGTGCAGGAGTGAGAAAAATCGGATCGGAGCGGGGGCGACTGGAATGAAACGTGAATTGCTGCGAATGGACCATGTGAACCTGGAGTCGGGCGGGGAGCGCCTGTTGGACAATCTGAATTTCCAGATTTTCTCAGGCGAGATCATGGGGCTGGTGTCCCGCAGCTTAAAGGGACACGACCAGCTGATCGGCCTGATCTGCTACAACCGCCCCATCACCTCCGGCACGGTCTGGTATGACGGGCGAATCGTGAACAGTTACTCCTACAGCGACGGCGGGGCCAACCGGGTATGCGTGATCGAGCAGAAAAGCCACCTGGTGGAGGGGCTCAGCGTGGTGGACAATATTTTTGTGCTGCGCAGCGGATTTAGAAAATATTTCATCAACGAGCGGGTGCTCTGCGACCAGACCGAGCGCTTTTTCCGTGACAACGGCATCCAGGTGGACATCACCCGGCGCGTAAACGCGCTGACTCCCCTGGAGCGCTGCCTGGTGGAGCTGGGAAAGGCGCTGCTCCTGGGCTGCCGTCTGGTCATCGTGGAGAACCCCGGAAACTTTTTAAGCCAGCACGAGCTGCCCCAGTTCCAGCAGATGCTGCGGAAGATCCGGGAGGACGGCGTGTCCGTCCTCTACATCGCCAACCACCACCAGGAGGTCTTTCGGATCGCGGACCGCACCTCCCTGTTCTACGACGGGCAGATCCGCAAGGTCTTTGAGCGGGACGAGATGACGGAGCAGGCCATCGCCCCCTACATCACGGAGTGGCTGGATACGAGCCCGATGCCGGATTTAGAGTATGAGGACGGAGTGCTCCACTTCCATCACGTCCGCGCCGGGAGTTTAAACGGCCTCCAGTTTGTACTCCACAAGGGGGAATGCTTAACCCTCCTGGACATGGACAACCGGATCGCGGACGACATCCTTGAGCTTCTGACCGGCGGCTGCGAATGTGCCCGGGGACGGATCACGCTGGAGCATGAGCTATACTCCCCCAAGCGGGCGGAGCGGTATCTGGACGAGGGCGTGGCGGTGATCCCCAAGGATCCGGTGGAGCGCCTGCTCTTCCCCCACCGGACCTATATGGAGAATCTGACCTTTCTGCTTGACCGAAAGCTGGGCCGCAGCCTCATCCCCTCCCGGATCTATCGGAGTATCCGTGAGGAGTACGCGCCCCTGGCCGGCGCAGCCATCGACGAGACCAACATCATGAACCTGTCCCTGGAGGAGCAGATGTCGCTGATCTACTACCGGGTACAGCTTCTGCACCCCAGAGTGCTGATCTGTATCCAGCCTCTCGCCAGAGGCGACATGCTCTGCCGCAGGAAGATTCTCAGCCTGATCCGCGAGAGCCTGCTCCAGGGCACCGCGGTGCTCCTCATCACCACCAACGTGTCCGACACCCTGGAGATATCGGACCGGCTGATGGTGGTGGAGAACGGCGCCTGCACGGCCGCCTACGACAAGGCTGAGTTTGACCGGATCGCCCGGTAAAAACCGAAAGATTGTCTACCTTAACCGAAAGAATGCCCCCTTAATGAGGGCATTTTCTGATGCTATAATACAACTGTAAAGTGAGGAGTAACCGATGAAGGAATACATAGGAATTGACATAGGGGGAACCAAGTGCTCGGTGGTGCGCGGGAATGAGCGCGCAGACATCCTGGAAAAGCGCATATTCCCCACTGTGGACCGGGACCGCACCCTGGAACAGATTTTTGCAGCGGCAAAGGACCTCATGACCGATCGGACTGAGGCCATCGGCGTCAGCTGCGGCGGGCCGTTGGACAGCGAAACGGGTACGATTCTTGGCCCGCCGAACCTGCCGGGCTGGGACCGGGTGCCGATCACAAAACGCCTGTCCGAGCAGTTTGGAATTCCCGCCTACCTGGAGAACGACGCCAACGCCTGCGCTTTGGCTGAGTGGCGGTTCGGGGCGGGTAACGGGTGCAGAAATATGATTTTTCTCACCTTCGGCACCGGCATGGGCGCCGGGCTGATCCTGGACGGGAGACTGTATCGGGGGGCCTGCGGCATGGCCGGTGAGGTGGGGCATGTGCGGCTGTTTCCCGACGGCCACATTGGCTACAACAAGGCAGGTTCCTACGAGGGCTACTGCAGCGGCGGCGGCATCGCACAGTACGGGCTCGGAACCGCCAGGGACCTGGCAGAGAGGGCCAGAGCCGGGGACCTTAAGTCGCTCGCCGTCTGGGAGCGGACCGGCGAGAATCTTGGGCGGCTCCTGGCGATCCTGATGGATATCCTGAACCCGGATGTGATTGTAATTGGAAGCATCTACGCCCGAGCCGGCGACCTGATGGAACCGGCCTGCAGGCGGGTGCTGGAGGCTGAGGTGCTGGAGCCCAACCGCCGGATCTGCAGGGTGGTCCCGGCGCTGCTGGGAGAGGCCCTGGGGGATGTGGCGGCGTTAAGTGTCGCAATCGGCGCCCGGGGATAAAAATTAGAAAGCAGGGGGAGACCAGATGGGAGAAGTAATTGTATCAATGAAAAACATTACCAAGACCTTTCCTGGCGTGAAGGCGCTTGATAATGTAAATTTTGAGCTGCGGTCCGGGGAAGTGATGGCGCTCCTCGGTGAGAACGGCGCGGGCAAATCCACACTGGTGAAGATTTTGAGCGGCGTGTACACACGCGACAGCGGTTCTATGGAGATATTCGGCCAGGAATACGGCGACCTGACGCCCAAAAAGGCGCAGGAGATCGGGGTGGCCATCATCCACCAGGAGTTAAACATGTGCCGCCACCTGACCGTGACCGAGAATATGTTTTTGGGGCGCGAAAAGGGCGGGCGTTTTACCTTAAAGGAAAGTGAGATGGAGGCCGAGGCCCAGCGGATTCTGAGCGACTTGAAAATCGACCTGGATCCCAGGCAGACGGTGGGCGACCTGCCCGTGTCCAAGCAGCAGATGGTGGAGATCGCGAAGGCCCTTTCCGTCAACGCCAAAATACTGATCATGGATGAGCCCACGTCCTCCCTGACAGCCAAGGAGATCGACGAGCTGTTCCGCATCATCCGGCAGCTGAAGGCGGAGGGGCGCGGAATCGTGTACATCTCCCACCGCCTGGAGGAGCTGCAGGCCATCGTGGACCGTGTGACAATCATGCGGGACGGCCAGTACATCACCTCGGCGGAGTTTAAGGACATGACCATGGACCAGATCATCGCCAACATGGTGGGGCGTGAGATCAAGGAACAGTTCCCCAGGGTATCCTGCGAAAAGGGAGAAAAGGTATTCGAGGTAAAGAACCTAAACGCCGGAAGGCTGGTGCGGGACATCAATTTTTCCCTCTATGAGGGCGAGATCGTGGGCTTCGCCGGTCTGATGGGCGCCGGGCGGACCGAGACCACCCGGGCGATCTTCGGCGTGGATCCCAAAACCAGCGGAGAATTCTATTTAGACGGGAAGGAGGTCAAGATCACCTGCCCCATGGACGCCATCCGGGCCGGAATCGTGCTGGCTCCGGAGGACCGGAAAAAGGACGGCCTCTGCACCAAGCTGAGCATCCGCCATAATTTGGCCCTGCCCAACCTGGATCTTCTCTGTAACAGTCTGGGCGTGATAAACGGCGGCAGGGAGGATGAGCTCTGCGAGAAGGCTGTGAGCGATCTTCTCATCAAGACGCCCGGTCTGGAAATCAACGCGGGAAACCTCTCCGGAGGCAACCAGCAAAAGGTGGTTGTCGGGAAATGGCTGGCGCGCAATTCCAGGGTAGTGATCTTCGACGAGCCCACCAGAGGCATCGACGTGGGCGCCAAGGTGGAGATCTACAACCTGATGAACAAGCTGAAACAGGAAGGCATTGCGGTCATGTTCGTATCCTCCGAGATGCCGGAGGTGTTAGGGATCGCGGACAGGATCATCGTCATGTGTGACGGCCGGATCACCGGCGAGGTGATGGCAAAGGAGACGACACAGAATGAGATTCTGAAGTATGCGACCGAATTTGAGAAAAAGCAAGTGAGCTGAACCGGAGGGAATCAATTATGAACGAGAAAAAGCAAAGCGCAGTGAGACGTCTGCTCGGCACCCGCGGAATGGGCGCGGTTGTGACGGCATTCGTCGGACTGATTATCATTTACGTGGCCTTCGGCCTGATCGACCGGAACGTGTTCTCCTGGCAGAATGTGATGAACCTGCTCCGCTCCATGTCCAAATACCTGTTGATCGGCGTCGGGCAGAGCTACCTGTTAATCACCGGAAACATTGACCTGTCCATCGGTTCCATGGTCGGCATGAGCGCCATGGTCTCGGCGACCCTCATGACGATGGGCGTCAATCCGATCATCGCCATGGCGGTTGCGCTGCTGTGCTGCCTGGTCTGCGGCGTGCTCAACGGCACCCTGGTTGGAAAATTCAAGCTGCCGCCCTTCATCGCAACCCTTGGCACCATGTTCGCCGCCCGCGGCGTGGCCTACATGGTCAACAATAACCGCAACACCGACGCCATCGCAACCGGCATCGGCAAGGAGGCGGGGGACAATTTCCAGAACTTTTTCTATTACGGAAAAACCTTTGGTATTTATAATACCTTCTGGATCGCCCTGGTTCTGTTCCTGATCTTTTTCTTCCTGCTGTCCAAGACACGGACCGGGCGCCACATCTACGCCATCGGCTCCAACGTGGAGGCGGCAAAGCTGTCCGGCGTCAACGTGGTGACCACCACCATCAAGGCCTACTTAGTCAGCGCCACCTGCGCCTGCGTGGTCGGGCTGATCCTCTGCGCACAGGCTGGAATGGGCAACATGGAGGCGGGCAATATGTATGAGATGTACGGTGTGGCGGCCGGCGTAATCGGCGGGATCTCTCCCCTCGGCGGAACCGGATTGCTGCTCGGCACCTTCGCGGGCGCTTCCGTTTGGCAGACCCTGGAGAACGGCTTAAACATGATCGGCGCGCAGGTCGGTATCCAGCGCCTGGTGATCGGCATTATCGTGGTATTTGCGGTTCTGCTGGATGTGGTGGTGCGCTCCGGAAGCTTTGGAAAGAAAAGCAAAAAGTGATGTTCGATGTTAAACCGCAGGGATTTCCCCTCGGTTCAATATAAAAACAAGAAGGAGGATTCGTTTTATGAAGAAAAAATTAATCGCAATACTCAGCTGCATGGCTCTGGCAGTGTCAGCCCTGGCTGGCTGCAGCAGCTCTAAGCCGGCCGAATCGGCGGCGGCTCCGGCTGAAACCACCAAGGCAGCCGCAAGCTCCGAGGCAGCCGCCCCGGCAGGGGACTCAAAGGATATAAAAATTGCGCTGATCACCATGGACTCCATCGATCAGCACTGGGTGACCTTAAATGAAGGCGCGCAGAAAGCGGCGGCCGAGCTGGGCGTAACCGTATCATTTATGTCCCCCAACACCAAGGACGACGCCCAGCAGATCGAGTGCGTAAACAACGCGGTGGCGGGCGGCTACCAGGCCATCGTGGTGGCGGCAAACGGCCCCGACGCGATCTCCTCCGCTCTGAAGGAGGCGGCAGGCAACGGCGTCAAATTGGTCTACGTGGATTCCCCGGCCAACGTGGAAGCCGAGGCCACCTTCTCCACCGACAACGAGGCCGCGGGCAAGACCGCAGGCGAGGAAATGATTAAGGCTCTGGAGGCCGCTGGTATCACCTCCGGAAAGATCGGCATTGTGAACGTCAACGCAGCCACCGACTCCACCGTAAAGCGCGAGAAGGGCTTCCGCTCCGCATTCGAGGGCAAGGGCTACGAGCTTATGGAGACCCAGTACGGCGAGGGCGACGCTGCTAAATCCCAGACCATCGCTGAGAACTATATCACCCAGGGCGTTGTGGGCATCTTCGGCTGCAACGAGGGTTCCACCACCGGCACCGGCAACGCCATCAAGGCTTCCGGCAAGTCCGACATCATCGGCGTGGGCTTCGACAAGTCCGACGCGATCATGAACCTGATCAACGACGGCTACCTGCTCTGCACCATGGCCCAGAACCCCGACGTGATGGGCAAGGAGGGCGTGAAAGCGGCTGTCGAGGCGCTGGAAGGCCAAAGTTTGGGCGGCAAGGTGACTGATACCGGAGTTTCTGTGATTAAGAAGTAATTGGTTTGGATGGGAACGGCTGAATAGGATAAAAATCAGAGGAGGGATCTGGTGTGAATCGGGTTCTCCTCTGATTTTTTGTATGTTCCTGCTCTTTTATTCCTCCATGAACCATCACATCAGAATTCCATTTCAATTCTCCAACTTCAAAAAATCAGCTGACATCCCAAAGCATAGATGCTAAACTATTAAGTAAATAGAATCGAAAGGAACCGCCCGGCTCATGAACACTTCATCCCCATCTCCGGCATCTTCGGCCTGATCAAGGAGTCTCTGTTTCGCAGAAGGGCGAAAAAATGGCGCGGCACTGCCCTGGGCACCGTTGTGGAGGTCCGGGAGGACGACCGCTATCACAGGCTTTTTGTCAAACACCGATACGACCGTTTTCCCGGCTATATCGCCATCTACCTGAACCGGATCGACCTGCCGGTGCTGCAGAACCGGAAGAAGTACGGAAAAGAGCGGTACGCACGGCTGAACCAGAATGCCGTGCTCTCGGTTTACCAATATATGACCGACCGGATCACTCGAGGACGCGCTGTGGGAGAGCTCCGTGTTTGCACACGAGCAGATCATTTCCCGGATGCAGGCGGACCCGACTCTCAAGGGCCTGGCCCGCTATGAACCGGAGAACACCCCACTGTCCGGCTTTGACGTCCGGGAAGGCCGGGAGGCGTTTCTTGGCTCCAGGGACTATGAGGTCTACCGGAGCCCGCAATATTACTTGTATCTATGGAGAAATTCTCTTACAGATGCGGCGGCCGGACGGCTGCATTAGCCCCGGAAGAGAGACGCGTGAAAGCCGGCTGTCACAGAGCCAGACGTTGGCAGGGCGGGAGTTTTTTTTGGTAGGGGGGTATTGGAGATTTCGGCGCAACCGTCAATGATACCGGCTTTTCTCCGCGTATCCGCAATATCTTTTAGGAGGGATTAATATGTGGGATAAAATAAAGCATTTTATCAAATCGGAAAAGATGATGACTTTTGTCAATGTGATCTTCCTGTTGTCCCTGCTCGCCCCAAGAAACGGTGTGATTTTTATCGCTTACGGGGCATGGATCCTGTATCTGTTTTACTGCATAAAAAGCACCAAATTCCTGGCCGTGAAGATCGTTGACGGAATTTTCTGTGTCTTTGCGGTATGCATGATTGTATTTAACCTTTATTTTATGTTCAAAGCGCGCTGACCTGCGTGCCATATGATAAAAAAGCAGAGGGCGTGACATGCCAAGCT
>USJW01000010.1 GCA_900555045.1 uncultured Clostridium sp.
GACGCCCCCGCAGCGCGGCTCCCCGCCCCGGTCCCCGCCCCGGTCCACGCCCCAAGCGCCCACACCAGCACTGCAAGCAGCACAAAATCTGCGGCGATCACCGCCATCAGGAGTCTCAGCTTATCTCTCATGTCCCCGGTTCCCGCCTCCGAAATCTAATATTCTATCATTCAATATATGATCTCATCGGCGGGAAAATGCCGCAAGGGCCCGGCCATTTCCCCGCCACAGCGCCGGAAACGTATGCAAAGAGGCCGCCCCCGCTCTGTCAAGCGCGGACACGGCCCCACTGCAATTCATTCTTCTAAGCTTATCACAACCGTCCTCTATGAAACCGGTGTGATTGTCACGCCCGGCCCGCCGTTCACTCCGGTGGGCGCGCTCTGTCCCTGCCCCGGGGCCTCGTTGGTTCCACCCGAAGCGCCTGAGCCCTGGGGAGCGCTTCCGCTCTGCCCGGAGGGCGAATTGCCCTGCGCGGCTTGGCCCTGGCCGGGATCGGTTCCCTGGCCCGGATCAGCGCCCTGCCCGGATACCGGCGTCTCGCCCGGCGTCTGGCCCTGCCCGGCGTTCGGATCCGTGCTCTCCGGCTGCGGTATGCTGAGGGCGCCGCTGCCGTCCGCGACGTACGCCACGCCGTCAACCGTCACCGCGGTGTTGGCCGCCATGCGGCCTTCGCCGTCCAGATAGTACTTCACGCCGCCAAGCTCGATGAGCCCGGTGGCCATACGGCCGTTTCCGTCAAAGTAGTACCAGGTATTGTCGATGGACTGCCAATTTGTCACCATGTGGCCGTCCCCGTCAAAGTAATACCAGGCTCCGTCCATCTCGCGCCAGCCCGTGGCCATGGCGCCGTTTCCGCGCAGGTAGTACCGGTAACCGCCGTCGTTCAGCCAGCCGGTCTGCATCACACCGCTCCCGTCCGCGTAGTAGCGCGCTCCATTGTCATTGAACCAGCCGGTCGCCATCGCGCCGCTGCCGTCCAGATAGTACCACTTTCCGTCCTGGTTCGTCCAGCCGGTGGCCATGCGGCCGCTGTCCTCCAGGAAGTAATGGCGCCCGTTCTCCTCAATCCAGCCGGTCCGCATGACGCCTGTGCCATGATCCATAAAGTACCACGCCCCGTTGTCGTTCACCCAACCGCCCTGGGCTTCGCCCGAACTGCCCAGATAGTACCACTTTCCGTCCTGATCCCTCCAGCCGTACTGCATCTTTCCGGTGGAATCGTCCAGATAGTAGCGCTTCCCGGAATCCAAAAACCAGCCCTTCTTCGCCAGCCCGTCGCCGTCCATGTAATACCAGCCGTCGCCGTCGTTGATCCAGGCATTTTTCTGCATGGCATAATTCTGATAGTAGTAGGTGTTACCGCCGATCGTGCGCCACAGATTGGCGGGGATCACGCCGGAAAAATCCCTGAACTGGAAATCAATGTCCACGTTTCCGCCGATGCCGTTCACCGCACCGGTGCTGGTGGCCTGCCACATCACCGGGGAAGAGTAGGTGTACATCTGATTGTACCGCGCCACCCAGACAGGATAGTTCATCTGGGACATATCCAGCTTGTTCTTCAGCCAGTTCTCATTGGCATAGATGATCGGGTAGTACCCTGCCTCGCGGATCCGCCCGCAGAACGCGTTGGCGATCGCCGCCAGCTCCTCCTTGGAGAGCACGCTCTGGGTGCTGTCCTCCATGTCGAAGGCCACCGGGTAGGACACTGGGTAATCCTTGATCAGGTCCAGCACAAAATCCGCCTCCTGAACCGCCATCTCCGGGTTCAGCGCCAGGGAGTAAATGTACACGCCCACCTTGATGCCCGCGTCGTGGGCCTCCTGGATGTTCTTGTGGAAATACGGGTCCACCGCGCCCTTGGAGCGGGTCCCCAGCATCACGAAGGAGACGTCGTCCGCCGCCACCTGCCGCCAGTTCACATCCCCCTGCCAGCGGGACACGTCGATTCCGCGGGCCAGAACACCTGGGATCGCGGTTCCGTCCGGCATCTGATAAGTTCCCCCCACCCGTTTCCAGGCGTTGGGGTTCGTGACCGCCGCCGATGCGTTCGAGTTGTCGCTGCCGGAAGGTTTTGAGGTACCCGAGCCCCCGGGGCCGCCCGGGCCGGGTGACGCGGTCGTAGTGGTGGTGACGCCGCCGGTTTCTCCGGGCCCGATGGCCCAGGCCGTGCCCGCGGGGAGTCCAGTCATCGCTGCAATCATGCCCGCCAGCGCCACGCTCTGGCAGCGCTTAACAATGTGCCTTACATTCTTCATAAATGTTCTCCTCTTTCAGGTTCGTTTTGCTGTAAAAGAAATGGATGTCCTCAAGGTTATCGGGGACATCCATCCGTTCATCTCAAAGTACCGCCCAGGAGGTCCTATCTGGGGCCATCCGTTCTTCCGGGCTCCAGCGTTCCGCTGTTGTTGCTGGGGCTGTTGCTGCCGGACGGGCTACCGCTGTTTCCAGGGGTGGGGCCGTTAGACCCGCTGCCGCTTGGCGCCTGGTTTCCGTTCGAGGTCCCGCCGGGGCCCTGGTAGGAGACACCGCCGGTGGATCCGCTCACGCCGGGACCGCCGCTGCCACCGCTTCCGCCGGACGGGCTGTTGTTATTCCCGGACGGACTGCCGCCGCCGGGAGTTGTGGCGGAGACACTGCCCGCATTCTGGCAGACACCGCTGGCGTCAAAGGAATACTGGGTCCCGTCGATGTACAGCGACGTGTTGGCCGCCATCTTTCCGGTGGAGGGATCCAGGTAATAGTATTTCCCGCTTATCTGAATCCATTTGGTCATCATATGGCCGTTGTCGCTGAAATAGTACCAGGAATCACCGATCTGCTTCCATCCCTTGGACATCTTGCCGTTGGTGTTATCCATGTAGTACTTGTTTCCCTCGCTGTCCGTCAGCCAGTCGATCATCATGCGGCCGTCGGTGTTCAGATAGTAGTAATCGTTGTCAACCTTGGCCCAGCCGGTCATCATCTTGCCGTCCGTGCCGAACAGGTACCAGTTGTCCTTGATCTGTGCCCAGGAATTTACCACGCACTTTCCGTTGCTCTGGAAGTAATACCAGGCGTTGTCCATCTCGCGCCATCCGGTGCCCATGGAGCCGTCGCCCTTCATAAAGTAGTAGTCCACGTTGTTGTTGCCGCGGTCGATCTTGAGCCAGCCGGTAACCATGGTCCCGTCATCCAGCATGTAGTACCACTTGTCGTCCGTGTTGACCCACCCGGTGGCCATCAGGCCGCTGGGCTTAAAGAAATACCACTTGCCGTCGATCTGCTGGAAGCCCGTGCACATGTAGCCCGTGGACAGATCCATATAGTAAAAACCGTCGCTGGTGTGCACCCAGCCCCTGCGCGCATTGCCGTTCTCAACGAATGTCCACCGATCGCCCTGCTTGGTCCAGCCGTCCGCGTAGGCCGTAAACGCCGACCCGATGGACATCACACTGATGAGTCCCGCCGCTGCCAGCGCCATAAACCGTTTTCTGTGTACCATTTTGTCATCCTCCTCACAGATCATTCGAAGCTATTCTCACATATTTCTGATTATAGCACAGCTGTCATGCTAAATGGTAACATTTTTATTACAATTTCCGTAATTTCCGATAATATTTTTTCGCGTAGCGGTACATGATGATGGTGTATTCGCCGAATTCCTCGCCCAGCACGCTCTTGTAGACCGCCCACAGGCTCCACAGAAAGCCGCCCAGCGCGGCGTACGCGTAGGTCGCAAACAGTTCCTCCCTCGTGGGCTCCCGCTTCAGGTAGAGCTGCAAAAGCCGCTCCATCTGTGCCTCGTCGTAGTAGGAGTAGATCGCGCACATGGCCACATCGATGGCCGGGTCACACATGCCGGCGTACTCCCAGTCCAGCAGCTTCACGTCGCCGTTTTCCAAAAACAGGTAATTATCCACGTTGGCGTCGATGTGGCTCAAGCACTTCTCCCGCCCCATCTCATCCAGCCGGTCCATCAGCCAGTTCATCCATCCCCGGACCTCACTGTAGTCCTCGAACAGAATCCCCCCATGGCTCTTGCAGAGCGCCTCGTAGAAGTCGATCCGCTCCCGGATGTCAAACTCGTGTTCCACCCGGACACCGCTGGCATGCAGCGTGCGCAGCATCTCCATGCACTTTTCCATGTCGTCCCAGTTCTCGCTGGAGGCATTTCTGGCCCCCTCATAAAAATCCGCAATCTTATAACCGGTCTCAGGGTTTAAGTAGATCAGATGCTCCGTGATCCCCAGGGGCGTCACCGCGTCGTAGACCGCCTTCTCCTGCCTGCGGTTGACCAGAAGCTCCGTGCCCGGGCCGGGGATCCGGCAAATGCAGTGCTTCCCATTTACCTGGAACAAAAACGATTTGTTGGTCATCCCCGCCTTCAGGCAGCGGATGTCATGGATCTCGGATTCCGGGACCTCAAACACCCGGGAGACCAGCTTTAACGCCTCATTGTCCGAGTGATTCTGGTACTTGGTGTCAAACACCCGTAGCTCCTCCAGGTTCTCGAACTCATACACCTGGTCATCCGGCTGGCGGTTGATGTCCATCTCGATCTCATCCCAGCGCTCCGGCTCCACCCCGGACTCGGAGGCCGTCCGCGCCAAAAGCGCCTCGTCCTCGGCCTTGATCCGGCGCACCGCCTCCCCGTTTAACATGTCCACATAGACCTGCTCCCAGTAAAACTGCTCCGTCCCCGGAAGCTCATAGTACGCCTTTAAAACCGGCATAAACCGGGCGGTGAACTCCCTCGAAAAATAGGCAGGACCGTACATCACCCACGAATCCCGTCCGCCCACCTTCACGTCCGAGATCCGCCCCTTTTTCTGGAAGGTCAGACACCACTCCTTGGTGTCCCCCTTCTGGAACGCCGAGCTATACCATGCGCCGCACTCGTAGGCGTGGTACATGTTCTCCCGCAGCCAGTTGTCTGAGGACAGAAGGTACATATTTCTCCCCTCCAACACCTTCCTGGCCCGGTAGATCGTGGCCAGCGTATTCTTGCTGGAATACTCCGGGTTGTACAGAAGCTTCACGTCGTACTTGTCGATCAGATACTCGAACTTCTCCTTCAGATACCCCACCGCGATGGTGACGTCCGTGACCCCCACCTGATGCAGCTGGCGGATCTGTCGCTCGATCATCCGCTCCCCAAACACCTCCAACAGCCCCTTGGGCGTCTCGAAGGTCAGCGGCACAAACCGTGAGCCGAACCCAGCCGCGATGATTAACGCCCCGTCCACCTTGTAGGGCTTTAATAGCTCCATCCCGGCATCTAATATTTTCCATTTCTTTCCGTCCGCGTCCGGCTCCCCCTCGGCGATCAGCCCGCGGCCCACGCACTCCTTCACCAGGGAGTTGACGGTCCCCAGCGACAAATCCATCCTCTGAGCCATCTCCCGCTGAGTGATAGAGGGCTGCTCCAACACAGTTCTGCACACAAGTCCATATCGATCCATAGGTCATATCCTCACATTCGTCGGTATTCGTATTTATGTTCATTTTCATCTCAAAAATCAAATATATGAACATTATAGCACGTTCAGTGAAAAATGCAAGGAAAAGACGCACTCCGGCAGATGGCGGATGGCCGCAAAAGCGCCCCCGGACGAGGACCATTCAGGCCATCCTCCGGGGGCGCTTTTGCGGGTTTGCTACCGCGCGATCCGCTCTGAGCAGAATTCGAACATATGATAGAAAAATGTGAGCTCCGGATCGGGCATGGAGAAGGAGGGGCGCGCCTGTTTGCACCGCGCGTTCCATGCTTCCCGCACTTCCTCCACCGTTTTCTCCTCCGCCTCAGTCAGCTTCCAGAGCTTGTAGGCCACACTCACGTGGAACCCGTAGCAGTCATGGTCCGGGAAGCGGATCCCGAACAGATCGGCAATCTGATCCCGGTAGGCCTTCAGCTTCTCCTGGTCCCCGATTCCAGCGGGCTTAAACCGTACAATGATAATATCGTTCGCCGTGTCCACCCGGTCAAACACCATCCTGGGGTGTCCCAGGGGCTTCACCTGCGCAAACTGTTTCTCAAAGAAGTCGTCCACCTGGACCAGCGGCGCCTCCAGGCTGAGGCGGCTGGTCCAGAGCTCCGGTTTGCGGTCCTCATCGCACACGCCCTGGATCACGGTCATGTGGAAGCTCGCCTCCGGCAGATACGCGTATTTCTCCGGCATAGCAGCCACAAAGGACTGCCGGATCTCCCGGATCAGGGGATAAATCTCTGAATCCTCATGGATTTTGCTGATCACTGTGTTGCCCGGAAAAAAGCGGACACTTCCATCCTCATTAAATTTTCTTCCAATATTTTTTGTCGCAATGCGCTCCTGCATGTCACATTCCTCCTTAACCCTTCACGGCTCCGTCCGCGATTCCTTTTATAAAATACTTCTGCATCGACAGGTACAGTGCAACCGGCGGCACGATTGCCAACAGCGCGGCCGCAGCCCCTGCATTTAAATTCGAGGCATTCTCCGTAAAAAATGAGGCGATTGCCAGAGTGATCGTCCTGCGCTCGGATTTCTGCAAAAAATACAGCTGAAAGGCGTAATCATTCCATATGTAAACGCTGGTCAGTATGACCACGCTGGCGGTCACCGGCTTTAGCGCGGGCAGCACGATCCGGTAAAACACGCCCAGGCGGCTGCACCCGTCGATCATCCCCGCCTCGTCTAACTCCCTCGGAATCGTGGCGATGAAGTTGGAGAACAGGAAAATACTCAGCGGCAGATTGTAGGTGACGGACACCAGAATGATTCCCCAGTAGGTGTTGATTCCCCCCAGCGCCACCATGGTCTTATACAGCGGGACCAGAACGCTTAGGGGCGGCACCATCATCACCGACACGATAAAGCTTAAAGCCAGGCGATTCACCCGCGTCTTCACCCGGGACAACGGGTATGCCGCCATGGATCCGACAAGCACAATGAGCACCACTGCGGCCGCGGTGATCACCAGCGTGTTGAGCGCCGCGTGGAAGATGCCGCCCTTCTCCCAAGCCAGCGCAAAGTTTTCAGTGCAGAAATACGATGGCATCCTCCAGCGGGAGCTGGTATCCATCTGCCGTTTTAATGCCACTGAGACCAGAATGTAAAATGGGATAAAATGGAATACAACGATTGCAAACGCGGCGATTGTCTTCCACACACTTCTTTTTTTCGCTTTCATCAGTTGAGCTCCACCGCCTTCTTCTCAATATAACCCCTCACCACTATGCTGACAAACATAATGAACACGAAGGTAAACAGCCCGATTGCCGCAGAGTACCCGGCGCTCTGGTTTCCAAAGTACATGTAGTTGATCAGTGTCTGCAGGGAGTGGGAGGAATACCCCGGGCCGCCGCCTGTCATGGACACCACGATCCCGAACAGCTTCAGTCCGCCGATCAGATTCAGTATCACGTTGGTGGCCAACGCCGGCAACAGCTGCGGCAGCGTCACATACCGGAATTTCTGCAGCGCACCGGCCCCGTCCAGCGAGGCGGCCTCGTAGTAATCGGCGGGGATCCCGTTCAGCCCGGCGATAAATATGATCATCGTCTTGCCCACGTACTGGATCCCGTTGATCAGCGTGATAATCCAGACCGCCCGGGTCCCCTTGGCCATCCAGTCTAGCGGCTCCATGCCAAGCAGCATCACTATGTCATTTAAGGCACCCTGGTCATACTGGACCATAAAGTACCAGATGTACCCTGCGATCAGCTGCGATACCATCACTGGGATGTAGATCACGGTCCTGGTAAACGTCCGCCCGAAAAACTTGTCCTGCAACAGCAGCGCGTAGATCAGCCCCAGCACGGTCTGGATCGCCGCGCTGCCGAAGCCGTAGATCAGGGTGTTTTTGAACGCGCGGTGGAACATGACATCCGTGAACAGCTTACGGTAGTTTTGAAAGCCCACATAGCTGTATTTCTGGGAATAACCGTTCCAGTTGGTCATTGAGATCTGTATTCCCTGGATCAGCGGCACAATCACGAACGCGGTCATAAGAAACACCGCCGGAAGATACATCAGGCACAGCCCGCGCTCAGAGCCCAGCCATTTTCGAATCCGAATCCTAGTATTCACGCGCGATCCCTTCCCTAATCATTATTCTGTTCGCGGAATTTGACGTAGTCCTCCGCCATCATGGAGCAGGCCTTCTCCACATCCACATCGCCTGCAATCAGCGCGGACCCCACGGTCTTCATGGTACTCCACATGCCGTTGGGCAGATATTCCCGGTCAAACTTGGGGAATACACGGACATCCGCGTATTTCGTGTAGCTCTCGTTCACCGCGCCGAGATTTCCCTCGGTCCCCTCCATGCTGGTGGGCATGCCGCTGGCGGTGGACACCTTCTCAATATTTTCCTTCCGCGCCATAAATTCCAGCAGCGCGAGGGCCAGCTCCTGGTTTTCGCCGTCCTTCCAAACGCCGTAGGCCTCCCGCTCTCCCCCCAGAAGCACCGGCTCGTCCTCCGGTAAGAGTGTTGGAACCGGCATCATGGCCAGCGTAGCGTCCGCATTCAGCGCGTACGCATCCGCCATGGTCGCATTGTTCTCCAGCGCAAACAGCACCTCCCCGCTTGCGAGCTTCTGGGGGATCGTGATCGGGTCCGCGGTCTGATAGTCCTTATTCAGATACCCGGAGTCCCGCAGTGTGGCAATGAACTCGAACACCGGCGCGAAGCGGGTCCAGTCAAAGCTTCCATCCTTCAGAGCGGCCCCTTCATTTCCCTTCTCATTGGTAACCAGGAAGGTGGGGGAGACCGTGTTGATCACTCCGGCCAGCTTGCTGGGATCTTTTCCGGCGAGATAAACCGGCGTGTATCCCTTTTCCTTTGCAATTCCGCACACTTCAAGGAACTCATCCCAGGTTTTCGGAACCTCGCGCCCCAGCTCCTCCAAGATTTTCGCATTGTATACAATACCCGACTTGTCCACGTTTAAGGGCAGCGCGTAGATATTCCCCTCGCCGTCGCTGATCACCGGAAGGATCTCATCCACCAGGCCTTTATACCACTCCTGGTCGTTGAGCGGGCGCAGGTATTCGCTGTACCGGTTCACGGACCACCCGTGGGTGGCGAACACGTCCGGCAGATCGTTGGCCGCCATCTTCGCCTTCATCAGCTGCTCGTAGTCCTTTCCCTGGCTGCTGTACTCGACCTCCACGCCGGGATTTTCTTCCATAAACTGGTTAATCACCTCGTTCACCGCCTCAAAGGTTCCCCCGGAGGCGTTGGTCATCACCACCAGCTTTCCGGTTAGCTCCGGCTTCTGCTCCTCCCCGGCCGCCGTCTTCTCCCCCTGGCCGACTGCGGCCTGTTCTGTCTCCTTCACAGCGGCTGTGGTCGCCGCCTCCTTCTCCGCTCCCGAATTTCCTCCGCAGCCAGCCGCGAAGATCGAGACAGCCGCGCACAGCGCCGCCACATAAAATCCTGTTTTCCTCATATCGTGCACTCCTCCTTAAAATTTCGTTTGATCCCATCGGATGAACCGATTGTAGCATTCTTTTTGCGCCTCAGAATATTTCATTTCTACGGTAGAATTGCCAAAAACTACAAAATCCCCGATTTAATTGAAACCCTCATCTGTTTATACTAAAATGGGATTATGCCATCCACGGAGGTCCGATTATGACAAGAAAATTAAAAACACCAAAATTTTCCCTCAGCCTGATCCTGAACTTTCTTGTCAGCACCCTGATACCATTTATCACGGTCACCCTGCTCGTCGCCCACATATACAAGCACAATTATACCAGGGATGTATTTAATCTGGTGGACAATTCCCTGGTATCTATTTCCAAAAACATCTATCTCTACCTCTCGGAGTTGGACCGGGCCACGCTGACGCCCTACTACAACGAGGATTTCTTCTCCATCCTGAAGCACATCCGTGAGAGCTCAGGGAGGCAGTCCGTGCTGGAGCGCGCGCAGCTGGAGGACTCCCTCGGCTACCAGATGAGCTTCATCCGCTACACCCGTGAGGACATTGTGGGTTCTATCATCGTGTCGGACGAGGAGTGTATCTACAGCACCACCAACATGGTGGACAGCTCCATCGATCCAAACTACAACTTTTCACAGCAGAGCTGGTACAATGAGGCCTTAAAGCTGCGGGGAAGGCCTCTGTTTGTCTCCCCCCACTACCAGGATTACTACATCCCCAACACCAACGCGCAGGTGGTGTCGGTGGCACGTGCCATCGTCAACCTGCGGACGCGCCAGCCCCTGTGTGTGATCAAGGTGGACGCGAACACGGTGATTTTTGACAAGATGTTAAATGACATCACCTTTCACGTGCCGGCCACCATCGTCATCACCGACCAGTCGGGGCAGGTGGTCTACAGCACGCAGCCGGTAAATTCCCGGGAGGCGGCAGCCCTCACAGGCGATGGCGTGGCGGTCACCTACAGCGGACAGCCCTACTTGAAGCGCTCCAGGGAGGTGAGCGAATACGGTTGGAATGTCCATGTCCTGCTAAAAGAATCCGCGGTCAATTCCAACACCTTTTATATCTACGCCACCTCCTTCCTGCTCTATCTGGTGGGGCTTCTGATCGCGCTGTTCTTCTATTTCTGGCGCTCACGCCGCCTGATCCACACGGTGGACACCATCAACGGCCTGCTGGAGCAGATACAAAACGGCAACTTTAAGGCCCGCTACACCCCGGAGAGCCCCAATGAGCTGAAGCTGATTATCGACTCCGTCAACTACATCGCAGAGATGCTGGAGGAGCGGATGGAGCGGGAGTATCAGATGGCGATTGAACAAAAATCCTTCCAGTTTAAGGCGCTGCAGGCGCAGATTAACCCCCACTTTCTGTTCAACACGCTGAACAGCTTCATCGCCCTAAACCAGCTGTCCATGCGCGACGAGCTGGAGCGCGGAATCTACGCACTGACAAAGATGCTCCGCTACAGCTTGAGCGACGGGACGGACAGCACGGTGGCGCAGGAGCTGGCCTTCCTGGACCACTACTGTGCGCTTCAGAAGCTGCGCTTTCAGAACCGGCTTGAATATGAGATTTATTTTGACCCCGACACCGGGGAGGCGCGGATTCCCAAGCTGATCCTGCAGCCCCTGGTGGAGAACGCAATTATCCACGGAATCGAGCCCGCGGGCAGAGACTGCCGCTTAAGCCTTTCCGTGTTCCGCCTGACCCCGGCGCGCATCATGATCACCATCGAGGACGACGGCGTGGGGTTTGACCACACGTCCACGGAGCGCCACATCGGACTCGACAACGTGGCGAAGCGGTTAGCCTTAATCGACAGCCGCAATTGTATGGAAATTGAGAGCAGCCCCGGGGAGGGGACGGTTATCACACTGGAGATTCAAACAGAGGAGCACTATGAAGTACTTGATTGCTGACGATGAACAGCTGGTCCGGCTGACAATACAGAAAATTTTGAATGACTATGGCGTTGACAACAGCGATATCTGCCACGCGGGCACCGGCGAGGAGATGTTGGAGATCCTCGCGTCATGCCATGTGGATTTGGCGTTCGTGGACATCCGCATGCCCGGGATCACGGGGCTTACCGCGATCCGCGAGGGCCTCCGCATCTCCCGCTACACGTCCTTCTATATTCTCACCGGGTACGACCGGTTCGAGTACGCCAGGGAGGCGGTCTCCATCGGCGTGAAGGACTTCCTGTTAAAGCCGTTGGATCCCCAGGCCATGGGGGAGATTCTGCGGCGGGAGCGGACGGACCGCGAGAGTCTCCGGCGGCAGCTGCAGGGAGAGTATCTCTCCCTGATCTCGTCGGCCCTGCTGACCGGGAACGCCACCGACGGCGGCTCCGTCACCTGCCTCCCGTGTCTTTGCACCTATGGCCGTGCGGACACCGGGCTGCCGGAGAGACTCTGCCGCTGCGAGGACGTGTTTTCCTCCGTGTACGCCGTCAAGCTGTCCTTTCCCTCCAAGTCGTACGTTTTCTTCTGCTCTCGCCAGCCGCTGCCCCAGAGGCCGCTCCTGGCGCAGGTCAAGGCACTGTTCACGGACGCGGACAGCCGCAGCAACCGCGACAGCCAGGAGGAGGCCACCGTCTTCTGCCTGGCGCAGGCAGTCCCCCTGTCCGGCCTGGCGGACGCCATCTCTGCGCTGGAGGAGTACTCCTCCATCCGCCTGCTGCGTGGCTTAGGAAAATTTTACACGGTTTTCCCCGGGCAAACCGCCAAAAAGGACTTAAATCTTGTGGTCTGCAAGCGGATTCTCCAGATGAAGGCGGACTACGAGCAGAACTCATACGTGGAGTATATGAACCATCTGAAAAAATTCAAAGTCAGCTTCGCGGAGGTATTTCCAAAGCTGGGGCTGGCGTCCTTGCGCCAGCTCAACCGCTGGCTGGAGCTGTGCTTCTTTGCGCCCAGAGAATTTCTCGACTCCCCGGACGGGTTCTACCGCTATTTTGAATCGCTATCCGCCCACCTGATCGCTCCCGCGGAGCAGAGGACCTCCTCCATCGAGACGATCATCCGCTATGTGGACTCCAACTACACCGCGGACATCTCCATCAACGGGCTGGCCGACCGCTTCGGCCTCACCCCCAACTACCTCAGCGCCCAGTTTAAGAGGGAGACGGGCACAAAATTCACCGACTATATCACAAATCTGCGCATCGCCCACGCCAAAAAGCTGCTCCTGGAATCCAACCTCCAGGTGAAGCAGATCGCCCTGGAGGTCGGCTATTACACCGCCAGCCATTTCATCAAGGCGTTTGTTCGCCACGAGGAGATCACGCCCCTGGAGTACCGAAATATCCACAGCGGCCCCGCTTCCCCGGCTTCCAGCTAGATTTTTCATCTTATACAAGAAACAAACCATCCCCCAGCCGCTCTTTTGACAGCTGGGGGATGGTTCCATTTCTTCTATATTATAATGTCGAATTTACACCTCAAAGATCAGATCGCCGTAGCTGGGCATGGGCCAGAGGTCCTTATCCACGATCATCTCCAGCTGGTCCGCCGGAGTCCGCAGGGCCTCCATGGCGGGCACCACCACGCTGTGGTAGGCCTCCGCCTGGGCTTTGCCGCCGCCCATGGCTGCGGCCTTCTCCGTGGCGTCCGTCAGCGCGGCCAGGGCTACCTTCATGTCGCTTAATAAGTCGGAGGACTCCTGGAGCAGCTCGGTCTGGGCGCTCACGTCCGCGTCCGGGCAGGCGTTCTTCACAGCGCAGATGGAGGTCGCAATCTGCGTGGTGTACTTGATCACCGCGGGGATAATCTGCTTGCTGGCCATGTCGATCATGGTTCTGGCCTCGATGTTCATGGCCTTGGAGTAGTTCTCGTACTCCACCTCAGCCCTGGACTCAAGCTCCGCCCTGGTGAACACACTGAATTCCTCGAACAGCTTCACCGCCTTCTCGGTGGTCAGCGCCGGGATGGCTTCCACCATGGAGCGGATGTTGGGAAGCCCTCTGCGCTCCGCCTCGGCAACCCACTCCTGGGAGTAGCCGTTGCCGTTGAAGATGATGCGCCGGTGGGCGGCCAGGGTCTTCTTGATCATGTCGTGCACGGCCATGTCGAAGTCGTCGGCCTTCTCCAGCACGTCCGCGGCCTCCTTGAACGCCTCCGCCACGATGGTGTTTAACACCGTGTTGGGGCTGGCGATGGAGTCGGAGGAGCCCACCATGCGGAACTCGAACTTGTTGCCCGTGAACGCGAAGGGGGAGGTGCGGTTGCGGTCCGTGGCGTCCTTATCCAGATCCGGCAGAATGTTCACGCCGGTCTTTAGGGTGCCGCCCTTCTTGGAGTGGGTGGCCTCGCCGGTGCTGCAAAGCTGGTCGATCACGTCCTCCAGCTGCTCGCCCAGGAAGATGGAGATAATGGCGGGCGGCGCCTCGTTGGATCCCAGGCGCTGGTCGTTGCCCACATCCGCCGCGGATTCCCGCAGCAGGTCCGCGTGGATGTCCACGGCCTTGATGATGCAGGCCAGAACCAGCAGGAACTGGATGTTCTCGTGGGGCGTATCCCCGGGGTTCAGCATGTTGGTGCCGTCGTCGCCGGTTAAGGACCAGTTGTCGTGCTTGCCGGAGCCGTTGACGCCCGCGAAGGGCTTCTCGTGCAGCAGGCAGGCCATCCCGTGGCGGCCGGCCACCTTCTTTAAGGTCTCCATCACGATCTGGTTGTGGTCCACCGCCAGGTTGACCTCCTCGTAGATGGGCGCCAGCTCGTGCTGCGCGGGGGCCGCCTCGTTGTGCTGAGTCTTGGCGGGGACGCCCAGTTTCCACAGCTCCTTGTTCACCTCGTTCATGTAGGAGCCGATGCGCTCTCTGATCACGCCGAAGTAGTGATCCTCAAGCTCCTGCCCCTTGGGAGGCATGGCGCCGAACAGCGTGCGGCCGGTGTAGATCAGGTCCTTTCTCTGAAGGTATTTGGCCCGGTCCACCAGGAAATACTCCTGCTCCGGTCCCACGGAGGGGGTCACGCGCTTGGCCGTGGTGTTGCCGAACAGCCGCAGGATGCGCAGCGCCTGCTCGTTCACCGCCTGCACGGAGCGAAGCAGCGGCGTCTTTTTGTCCAACGCCTCGCCCGTGTAGGAGCAGAAGGCGGTGGGGATGCACAGGGTCACGCCGATGGCGTCCTCGCGCAGGAACGCGGGGGAGGTGCAGTCCCATGCCGTGTAGCCTCTGGCCTCGAAGGTGGCGCGCAGGCCGCCGGAGGGGAAGGAGGAGGCGTCCGGCTCACCCTTGATCAGCTCCTTGCCGGAAAATTCCATGATCACCTTGCCGTCGCACGGCGCGGAGATGAAGGAGTCATGCTTCTCGGCAGTGACGCCGGTCAGGGGCTGGAACCAGTGGGTGTAGTGGGTCGCGCCGCGCTCGATCGCCCAGTCCTTCATGGCGTGGGCCACCACGTCGGCGATGCTGGGGTCCAGCTCCGCCCCGTCGGCGATCGTCTTTTTCAGTTTCTTGTATACGCTCTTGGGAAGGCGATCTCTCATCACTGCGTCGTTAAACACGTTTTTGCCGAACATCTCGGCCATATTTACTGCTTCGCTCATAGATTTTCCATCCTCTCTTTTTTTAAGCACCTGGCTGCTGCCCGTCATTAACCTTTGAAAATTAAGTGAAATTCAATTTATACAGCAAGAAGGCGTCCTCCCTGTAGAGAGAACGCCTTCGTTCTTTAAATAAAATAAACCATTTCACTTCAAATTGCAAGTTATTTTTTTATAAAAAACTGCATTTGTTTTAATGCGATTTATAAGCTTGTCTTATTATTCAATCTCAAGCCTTGCCAACGGAACCGAACAGCTCCATCTTCTCCTTGACGGTCGCCTTGATCGCCTCAGCGCCCGGAGCCAGCAGCTTTCTCGGGTCAAAGCCCTTGCCCTGCTCATCCTTGCCGGCCTCGATGTACTTTCTGGTTGCGGCAGCGAAGGACAGCTGGCACTCAGTGTTCACGTTGATCTTCGCAACGCCCAGGCTGATGGCCTCCTTGATCATATCCTCCGGGATTCCGGTGCCGCCGTGCAGAACTAACGGCATGTCGCCAACGGCCGCCTTCACCTTGGCCAGAACGTCAAAGTTTAAGCCCTGCCAGTTCTCCGGATACTTTCCGTGGATGTTGCCGATTCCGGCAGCCAGGAAATCGATGCCCAGGTCCGCGATGGCCTTGCACTCAGCCGGGTCTGCGCACTCGCCCATGCCCACAACGCCGTCTTCCTCGCCGCCGATGGAGCCAACCTCAGCCTCCAGGGACAGGCCCATGGCATGAGCGATCTTCACCAGCTCTTTGGTCTTCTCAATGTTCTCCTCGATCGGGTAGTGGGAACCGTCGAACATGATGGAGGAGAAGCCCGCCTTGATGCACTTGTAGCAGCCGTCGTAGGTTCCATGATCTAAGTGCAGGGCTACGGGAACCGTGATGTTCAACTCCTCCATCATGGCCTCTACCATAGCGGCAACTGTCTTAAAACCGGTCATGTATTTGCCCGCGCCCTCGGATACACCCAGGATAACCGGGGACTGCAGTTCCTGCGCGGTCAGCAGTACGGATTTGGTCCACTCCAGGTTGTTGATGTTGAACTGACCAACCGCGTACTTACCTTCTCTCGCTTTTTCAAGCATTTCTTTTGCTGAAACTAACATGTTTATGCCCTCCTTTAATATTGTTATTTATTTAACATTGGTAACTATTATAGCAAACCTGCCCCCAAAAGGGAAGGGCAAATTATCAGATGTTGAGAATCCCCTTCACGGTCTCCTCCATGCGGTCCACATCGCACTCCAGATTGTGGCGGATCTCGGCGTTTCGGATCTCCTCCACCGCCTTCGGAACCGGAACCCCGGAGAGTCTGCTAAGCGCGTCAACCACGTCGAACTCGTCCAGACCAGCGATCTGATCCGGGCCCTCGATGGCCTCCATCACGCTGCGGGAGAACTTGTAGGGGCTGGCCGTGGAGGCGATCACCGTCTTCGCCGTATCGCCCGTCTTCCCGCGGTAGCTGCCATAGACCGTGGCCGCCACGCCGGTGTGGGTGTCTACCAGGTAGCCGGTATCCTCAAAGATCCGGCGGATCGTGGCCGCATTCTCCTGCTGGGTGGCGTATCCGCCCGCGAAGTCCGCCATAAAGCGCCGCATGTCCTCAGTCACGGTATAGCTTCCGCTCTCGGACAGATCGCGCATAAGCGCCCCGTTGGCCGCCGCGTCGCAGCCGGTGCTTAAGTAGATCAGCCGCTCCAGGTTGCTGGAGATCAGTATATCCATGGACGGGGAATTGGTGAGAATGAACTCTCTCTTCCTATCATATGTGCCTGTGGTAAAGAAATCGTACAGGACCTTGTTGTCGTTGGACGCGCAGATTAACGTCTTGATCGGCAGGCTCATGCGCTTCGCAAAGTAGGCTGCCAGGATGTTGCCGAAGTTCCCGGTGGGCACGGTGACGTTGATCTCCTCGCCCTTTTCGATCTCGCCGTTCTCAAATAGTTTGGCATACGCATATACATAATATACGATCTGAGGTACCAGTCTTCCTATATTAATGGAGTTTGCGGACGAGAACTGATACCCGTTTTCAGCCAGCTCTGCCTCCAACGCCTTGTCGCCGAACAGCTTTTTCACGCCGGTCTGGGCGTCGTCGAAGTTGCCGTGGATCGCCACCACGCTGGTGTTTTCGCCCTTCTGGGTGCGCATCTGCAGCTCCTGGACCTTGCTGACTCCGTCCTTGGGGTAGAACACAATGATCCGCGTCCCCGGCACATCCGCGAAACCGGCCATCGCCGCCTTCCCGGTGTCGCCGGAGGTGGCCGTCAGAATCACGATCTCCTTGTCCACCTTGTTTTTCTTTGCCGCCACCGTCATGAGCTGCGGCAGAATGGAGAGCGCCATGTCCTTGAAGGCGATGGTGCTTCCATGGTACAATTCCAGGAAATACGCCCCATCGGCTTTCGCCAGAGGGGCGATCTCTTCTGTGTCAAATTTGCTGTCGTAGGCCCTTGCGATGCAGCCCTTTAACTCTTCCTCCGTAAAATCCGTCAGAAACAGCTTCATCACCTCGTAAGCCGTCTCCTGATACGTCATGCCGGCCAGCCGCTCCACCGGAACGTCGAGCGCCGGAATCTCCGTGGGCATGAACAGGCCGCCGTCGCACGCCAGGCCCTTTAAGATCGCCTGGGAAGCCGTGACACCGGTCTCGCCGCCTCTGGTACTCTGATAGGATAAAACCATAGCTTATCTCCTCACTTCTGCCATAGAATATCAATGAATATTGCCTCAATATAGATGATCTTAGCATATTTCCCCCGGTGGCGCAACTGAATAATTGTGGGCTCCCCGGGCGAAACATATCCTTATCACAACATGTATATTGTGGTCTAAACAGTTAAAAAGTTGTATTTTTTCCGAAAAACTATTGACTTTTAAATAAAAAGCGCCTATAATCCATAACATCACAGGGGGAGCAAACCTCCTGAACTTCGGAAAATTACATCGGGCAAAATTTAGGGCAAAGGCGCTCAGGAATTAAGCGGGATTAGTGCGGATTCTTTGAGTGTTTTTTTATACCCTTTCCCCGGCCCCACAACCATAGCGAGACTACAGAAAGGTGGTACAGAGTATGATCCAGGTAAAAAATCTCAAGAAAAATTTTGGTGACTTAGAGGTGCTAAAGAACATTAACCTGACAGTGCAGGAAGGTGAAAAGCTGGTTATTATCGGCCCCTCCGGGAGCGGCAAGAGCACCCTGATCCGCTGCATGAACTATCTGGAAGAGCCCACAGCCGGCGAGGTGTACATCAACGACCAGAGACTCACCCACAAGAACCGCGGTGAGATGGCCCGCAAATACTCCTCCATGGTGTTCCAGCAGTTCAACCTGTACCCGCACATGACCGTGCTGCAGAACCTGACCTTAGCCCCCATCAAGCTTCAGAAGGTTCCAAAGGCCGAAGCCGAGGCGGAAGCCATGAAATATCTGGAGCGCGTAGGCCTTGCAGACAAGGCGGACTGCTACCCGCAGAACTTATCCGGCGGCCAGCAGCAGCGCGTGGCCATCGCCCGCGCACTCTGCACCAAGCAGAAGCTGATCCTGTTCGATGAGCCCACCTCCGCGCTGGACCCCGAGATGGTTCAGGAGGTGTTGGACGTTATGGTAAACCTCTCCAAGGAGAACATCACCATGGTGTGTGTGACCCACGAGATGGGCTTCGCAAAGCAGGTTGCGGACCGCGTGATCTTCATGGACGACGGCACCATCGTGGAGGAGGGAACCCCGGAGCACTTCTTCGAGAACCCTGAGAACGAGCGCACCAAAGCGTTCTTGAGCAAGATTCTTCACTGATCCAGTTACTCGCAAATTTGCCCGTGTTTCGCGCCTTTGGGCGCTTGAAGCCATAGCGGTGCCGCCACCAGGGTGGTGTCGCAAGTAAGAAAAAGAGGAGGAGACAATTATGAAAAAGAATCTTAAAGTGAGCGCCGCCATCCTGGCCGCAGCAATGATGATGGGTGCCTTAACCGCCTGCGGAGGCTCTTCCGGCGGAAGCACCACCGCAGCTCCCGCCGACACAAAGGCCGCTTCCGGCGATACCACCGCGGCAGCTGATTCCGGCTCCACCACCGGCGACGTCCCGGCGGACGTGCAGAAGATCATCGACGCGGGCGTGTTAAAGGTTGGCGTCAAGACGGACGTTCCCTGCTTCAGCCTGCAGAACACCGCCACCGGCGAGTACGAAGGCCTGGAGGATGATCTGGCCTACGCGATCGCGGGCAAGATCTTCAACTGCACCGCAGACGAGGCGAAGGAGAAAAAGCTGGTTGAGTTCCAGGGCGTTACCGCAAAGACCAGAGGACCTCTGGTTGAGAACGGCGAGTTAGACATGGTAATCGCCACCTTCACCATCACCGAGGAGCGCAAGGAGACCTACAACTTCTCCACCCCGTACTTCACAGACGCCGTAGGACTTCTGGTTCTCAAGGATTCCGGAATCAACTCCATTGAGGATCTGGACGGAAAGGTAATCGGCGTTGCCCAGGGTTCCACCAGCCAGAAGGGCTTCGAGGCCTATGTGGCAGAAAAAGGCTACAACGTGAAACCCACCTTCGAGGAGTTTGACGGCTATCCCGCACTGGCTGCCGCCCTCTCTGCAAAGAACATCGACGTATTCTCCGTGGACCGCGCCATCTTAGCCGGCTACAGAGACGACACCAACAAGCTGCTTGATGACCGCTACGCAGAGCAGGAATACGGCGTCTGCACCAAGAAGGAAAACACCGGGTTGGCCGAGCTGGTTGACGGCGTTGTGACCGGACTTAAGGACAGCGGAAAATTAGCAGAAATGATCAAAGAATGGGGAATCGAATAACTCATGATTAAAGGTCTATTTGAAGCAAAACGTTGGGATGCCCTGTTTCAGGTGTTCCCGGAAAAGTACATACCAGGCTTTATTATGACCTTAAAAGTAGCGCTAACAGGACTCCTGTTAGCGCTGGTTTTAGGGATCATTTTTGGTATGCTCTCCACATCAAAAGTGAAAATTTGCAGATTTATCTCCCGTGTGTACGTGGAATTCTTCCAGAACACGCCGCTGGTGGTTCAGATCTTCTTTTACTACAACTGCCTGCCGTACGTGATCGGAGGGCGTGTGCCCAAATTTGCGCTTGGCCTGATGGGCGTGGGGATCTACCACGGCGCCTACATATCCGAGGTAATCCGCACCGGAATCGAGGCTGTGCCCAAGGGGCAGTTCGAGGCGGCCTACTCCCAGGGCTTCAATTACCTGCAGACCATGCGCTACATCATTCTGCCGCAGACCCTGAAGATTATCCTCCCCTCCCTGGCCAACCAGGCGTTAAACCTGGTGAAGAACACCTCCGTGTTAGCCATGGTGGCGGGCCTGGATCTGATGTACTTTGCGGATTCCTGGGGCAGTGACCGCGGCTATTTCGCCCAGGCGTACTTCACCTGCGCGCTGCTGTACTTCATCATCTGCTTCCCCATCGCCCGGCTGGCCCGGTACCTGGAGGCCCGCGCAAAGAGGCTGCCTGTGCCGAAAAAACGGAAGGGGGTGGCGTAAATGGCAGAAGGATTTCGCCTGATCTTCACAAAAGCCAACTTCCTGTTCATGATGAGCGGCCTGGGAATGACCGTCCTGATCGCGCTCGGAACCATCATTTTGAGCCTGCTCTTCGGCACTGTGCTGGCGCTGCTGCGCCACTTCTGCCGCGGAAAATGGGGCTGGCTGTCCGTGCTCACCGGCGCCTACATCGAGTTTTTCCGCTGCACGCCCAACATCCTGTGGATCTTATGGATCCGCTTTACCATCAAGGGCAACCCGCTGGTGTTAGCCATCTTCGCCTGCACGCTGTTCACCACCGCTGTGATGGCTGAGATCATCCGAGGCGGCTTAAACGGGATTCCCAAGGGTCAGTTCGAGAGCGCGGCCTCCCAGGGCTTCAGCTTCTTCCAGACGCTGTTCTACATCGTGCTGCCCCAGACCTACAAGAGCATCATCCCCGCCATGCTGAGCCAGGTGATCACCGTGATCAAGGACACCTCCTTCTTAAAGGTGGTGGATATCGCGGAGTTCATGCGCAACAGCTACGTGGTGATGGGAAAGCTCAGCGCACCGGCGCACATTATTATGCTTTACATTTTCATAGCGCTGTGCTATTTTATTATCTGCTTCTCCTTATCCTGCGGAGTCAGATATTATCAGAAGAAAGTGCTGAGCACATCCACAACCTGATCGTATTTTGGAATGTTTCGCCTGCCGGGGATTACCGGCAGGCATTTTTCATATCATAATGGGAGGAATTAGGAATGAAATATGAACGAATCCTGGAGGGCCGCTTCATCAGCCGTCCGAACCGCTTTATCGCCCACGTGGAGGTGGACGGCCGGACCGTGGTCAGCCATGTGAAGAACACCGGCCGGTGCCGGGAGCTGCTTTTGCCCGGCGCCCGGGTGTTTCTGGAGTACCACCCGGAGGCGGCCGAGGGAAAGCGCAAGACCGCCTACGACCTGATCGGCGTGTACAAGGGGAATACGCTGATCAACATGGACTCCCAGGCCCCCAACCGGGCTGCCTGGGAGTGGCTGCAGACGCCGGAGGCGGTGCGGGTGCTGGCGGAAGCGGAGGCAGCGCGCTGCATGGCACCGTCTCTCCCCTCAAACGCGCGCATCTCAAATCTCCGGCGGGAGGTGTTCCACGGGGACTCCCGGTTTGACCTGGCGTTCACGCTGGAGACCGGGGACCGTGAGCCCAGGGAGGCCTTCATGGAGGTCAAGGGCGTGACCCTGGAGGAGAACGGCGTTGCCATGTTCCCGGACGCGCCCACGGAGCGCGGGATCAAGCACCTAAACGGGCTGGCGCGGGCCTCCGAGGCCGGGTACCTGGCCTGCGTGCTGTTTGTGATCCAGATGAAGGGCATTCACCGCTTTACACCCAACTACGCCACCCACGCGGCCTTCGGGGAGGCCTTAAAGCGCGCGAGGGAGGCGGGTGTGCTGGTGCTGGCGTACGACTGCCGCGTCACGGAGGACACCATGGTCGTGGACCAGGGGGTGGAGGTGGTTTTGTGAGGTGGAATCCCAGGGGGAGGTGCGGCCCCAATTCCCGGGGCCCGGCGGCCCTCCCCGCGAACCTCTCCCCTCCCCGCTGCATATACTAACGGTAAAGCTCCTCTCAAAGGTGAGATTTCTATGGTAGTTCCTCTGAGCCAGCTAAACGCGGGGGAACAGGCCCGGGTCGTCTGGATTGCCAGCGAGCCGGATACGGTCACACGGCTCACCGACCTGGGCTTCGCTCCCCAGGAACCCGTCACCTGCGTGATCAAGGGTCCGGAGCGCTGCATGTCCGCGTATCTCGTCCGGGACTCAGTCATCGCCCTCAGGGCCGCAAACGCGGCGGAAATCCTGGTAAAGCTTGAGGCATAGCACAGACGGCCTGCCCCCGGATCACTTCCGGCGGCAGGCCGTCTCTCATTGAATTCAGTGGGCCAGGAATAGCCCCATTTCTCCATTAGTAGCGGTTGTCGAACACCCGCGTGGACTTCTTCTCGCTTCTGGGAAGCTCTCCCATCTCCACCAGCTTGACCACCGGGGTCAGGCCGATGCGGCCCTTGAACTGGGTCTGGATCTCGATCTCCAGAGCGTAGCGGTTGACGCCCGGCTCGATCTCCACAAAGAGGGTCAGAACGTCCTTGCCCATCAGGTGGTCCACCATCACCTGGTACTCGCTGGACGCGCCCTTGATGGCGGTGAGCAGCTCCTCGATCTGGCTGGGGAAGATGTTGACGCCCTTCACCTTCACCATGTCGTCCGTGCGGCCAATGAGCGTGTCGATCCGCGGGAACGGCGAGCCGCAGGGGCAGTCCCCGGGCACGATGCGGGACAGGTCGTGGGTGCGGTAGCGGATCAGCGGGGCACCCTGCTTGCGCAGCGTGGTGATGACGATCTCTCCCACCTCGCCGTCCGGCAGAACCTCGCCGGTCTTGGGGTCCACGATCTCCAGGTAAATGTAGTCGTCCCAGTAGTGCATGGCTCCCTGGGACTGGCAGTTGATGGCGATGCCCGGGCCGTACACCTCGGTGAGGCCGTAGATGTCGTACAGGTCCACGCCCAGCTCGTTGGCGATGCGGCGGCGCATCTTGTCGCCCCAGCGCTCGGAACCGATCACGCCCTTTCTCAGGCAGATCTTATCCCCGATACCCCGCTTAGCGATCTCCTCGGCCAGCAGAAGGGCGTAGGAGGAGGTGGCGCAGAGCACGGTGGACTTCATGTCCATCATCATGCGCAGCTGCTTATCCGTGTTTCCGGGCCCCATGGGGACCGTCATGGCGCCCAGGCGCTCAGCGCCCATCTGGAAGCCGATCCCGGCCGTCCACAGGCCGTAGCCGGGGGTGATCTGGATGCGGTCTAGGTTGGTGATCCCGGCCATCTCGTAGCAGCGCTTGAACATGAGCGCCCAGTCGTCCACATCCTGCTGGGTGTAGGGTATGATCACCGGGGTTCCCGTGGTGCCGGATGAGGAGTGAATCCGCACGATTTTTTCCTCCGGCTCCGCCATCAGCCCCAGGGGATACGCCTCCCGCAGGTCGCCCTTCCAGGTGAAGGGAAGCTTTTCAAAGTCCTCCTGGGACTGGATCTGGTCGATATTTACGCCCTCCAGCTTTTCCTTGTAGAAACATTCCTTCGCGGTAAGCTTTTTCAACTGTTCCTTGATAAGAAGGAACTGGGATTCTTTCATTTTCATGGGTTAGGTCCTCTTCTCTCTTCCGTTTTCGTCTCCTGTGTCAATCCGCCGCCACGGATCTGCGGTACGCCTCAGCCCCCATCCTTAGGGCCTTTAAGTTCATTTCCTTAAATTTCTCCGGCACACGCACCCGGATCGCCTGCTCCATCTCCTCCAAAGTCAGGCCGGTCCGCCCGCTGGCCACCGCCGCGCCAAGAAGCGCCACATTTAACACCTTCACCGAACCACAGGCCGCGCAGATGGCGTTTCCGTCCACCACGACCAGGTTCTCCACCGTCCGCTTTAGGTAGTCCATCATCTCCAGGCCGGTGTAACCGCCGCCGCTTAGGGACGCGGTGACCGGGCGGATGGGGGACGGGCAGACCACCGCGCAGCCGCCCTTTCTTAAGTACGGCAGGCAGCGCACCGCCTCCGCGGGCTCAAAGCCGATCAGCACGTCGGCCCCCTTGTGAGGGATGAGCGGGGAGCTTATGTCCTGGCCGATGCGCACGTGGCTGACCACGGAGCCGCCCCGCTGGGCCATGCCGATGGTCTCGGCGCCACGGGCCTCCATCCCCTTCTCCATCGCCGCCAGGGCGATCAGCCGGGAGGCCAGAACCGTCCCCTGGCCGCCCACGCCGCAGAGCAATACATTCTTCGTCATGACCGCACCTCCTCTTCAATGGCTCCCACCGAGCAGATTCTGCTGCACAGGCCGCAGCCGGTGCAGAGCGCAGGCTCAATCTTCACCAGGTCGCCGTCCAGCACCAGCGCCGGGCAGCCGATCTCTGTGATACAGGTCCTGCAGTGGACGCACACGTCCATGTTGATCCGGCACCGCTTCACGGGCTTCTCGATGGCGATGCAGGGGGACTTAAAGATCACCGCCTTGACGCCGTCCATGGCCGAGAGCTCAAGGACGGTCTCCACCGCCTTTTCAAGATCCAGCGGGTCCACCGTCACCACCTTCACCACGCCGACTGCCTCCAGCACCTTCACGATGCTCACCTGATCCACCACCTGACCCATCATGGTGTGGCCGGTGCCCGGGTGGGGCTGATGGCCGGTCATGGCCGTGGTGGAATTGTCTAACACGCACACGGTCAGGTTGGCCTGGTTGTAAACCGCGTTCACAATGCCCGTGATTCCCGAGGCAAAGAAGGTGGAATCGCCCACGAAGGAGAAGTAGCGCTTATCTGGCTCCACCCGGGAGAATCCCTGCGCCATGGTGATGCCCGCGCCCATGCACAGGCAGGTGTCCACCATGTCCAGTGGCTTGGCGTTCCCCAGGGTGTAGCAGCCGATGTCGCCGCAGTAGACGCCCTCGATCTGCTCGTCGTCCTGGCGTCCCTCGTTTAACACCTCCATGGCCCGCTTTACCGCGTAGAAGGAGGCCCTGTGGGGACATCCGGCACAGAGCACCGGCGGGCGCACCGGAAGCGGCGGCACCGGTGCGGGAGCCGGTTCCTCCTCGCCCTCCAGGGACTTTAAGTAATCGATAAACGGCTGGCCCAGGTAGTTTACCAGCACCTTTCTCACCGACTCCACGCTGTTCTCACCGGCCCGCTGCACATGGCCGGTCAGCTTTCCATACACCTCCGCGGCCAGATGATGCCTGCCGCAGAGCACCAGAAGCTCCGTCTCCAGCACCGGGTCCAGCTCCTCCACCGCCAGGGCGGTGTCCAGGCCGTCCATGAACGATAAGAGCAGCGGCTCCGGCGTGGGGTTGGGGGTCGCCACCTTCAGCACGCGCACGCCCTCATAGCCCTTCAGCGCCTCCATCACGAACTCGTAGCTGATTCCGTGGGTGATCACGCCCTTTTTGCAGCTCTCCCCGGCCTCGCGGTGCAGGCGGTTGAAGCGGTAGCCGCTTAAGTCCGCTCCAATCACCGGCAGGCGCTCCTCGATCATCTTGTGGTTCGCGTTGGAAAGCCGCGGAAAGATAACCCATTTATTGGAATCCTTGATGAATCCCTCCGGCGCGGGGCGGCTGATCCGCTCCTTCACCTCCACGCTGGCGCAGCCGTGGCAGACCCGGGTGGTGGGCCGAAACAGCACGGGCGTGTGGTACTTCTCCGAGTAGTCGAAGGCGTCCCCGATCATCTCGTAGGCCTCCTCCGGCGAGCTGGGGTCAAACACCGGCAGCTTGGAGAACTGGGCGAAATGCCGGGTGTCCTGCTCCGTCTGCGAGGAGATGGGGCCCGGATCGTCCGCCACGACCACCACCATGCCGCCCTTCACGCCCACGTAGGCCAGGCTCATGATCGGGTCGGCGGCCACATTTAAGCCCACCTGCTTCATCGTCACCATGGTCCTGGCGCCAGCGTAGGCCGCAGCCGCGGCCACCTCCATGCCCGCCTTCTCATTGACCGACCACTCCACATAGATGTCGCCCGGGTTGTGCTTCGCCACGGTCTCTAGAATCTCTGTGGAGGGCGTGCCCGGGTAGCCGGACACCACCTGGACACCCGCGCGGATCGCGCCCATGCCGATGGCCTCATTTCCCATCAAAAATGTTTTGGACATTCCATATCCCCCTTTTCTGTTGTGCGGCATCTTCCGCTAAAAAAACAAAAAACCTGCCCTTCCGTTGTCGAAAGGACAGGTTCACTCACGTTTCCCTGCAATGCCACCTTTAGCGCATCACGATAACAGGCATGCAATCACACACCCTGCCTTTAACGCAGGCCTGCGTCCCGGATACTTGGGCCCCGCGCATGCGCGCAGAACACCTTTCCCCTTTGCCCTCAGCGGTCCATTTGCCGTCCGGCTTATTGCGGGGCTCCCACCTGCCCCCGCTCTCTGGAAATGCTCCCTACGGTTTGATCTCCGCCTCATCGGTTTTGTGTTGGGTTCAGGACGGCTTATCTTCTTGACCGAAAAAGCCGGTCAAGAAGCATCGGATGTCCATCCGATGGGACCAATCGTGCAAGAGCCGGCTTATAAGCGAGCTTAACGCCGGCTTTTGCACGACTGCTCCCGCCGTCCTGAACGGTTATAAGTTATGGATAATTATTGCAGATTTCGGGGCGGATGTCAACTAAAATTTCGGTCATTTTCCCCTCACGTCCCCAATCCACTCCTCAATGGCCTGCGCCAGGACATACTGCTGCCGCAGCACAGCCTTTCCGGTCTCGGGGACCTCCGGCGCGCGCTCCTTCCGCTGCATGTTATCCTCCAGATATGCCTTTAAAACCTTCACCTGTCCCTCGATGCGCTCCAGGCAGGTGTCCTGAAGCTCCGGCGGCAGGCTGTCCAGATTGACGATCACGGCGTTGAAATCCAGAAACATGTTGACCGGCTGGCCGGAGATCTCCAGCATCAGCCGCTGAAATTCCGTCTCCCCGGCGGCTGTGATAGAGTAGACCGCCTTCTCCGCCATGCGCCCCTCCACCACCGTGCCGGCGATGAGTCCCTTCTGCTCCAGCTGAATGACCTTTTTGTAGATGGACGGGGTGCTGATTTTGACCCAGCGGGATATGTTGCGGTACTCCACCAGCTTTTGGATGTCGTAGGCGCTTAAGGGTTCCTTTTTTACCATTCCTAACACGATCAGATCGATTGCTGCCATAAATAAACCTTCCTTTTTGTCTGATATTCTGCTTGACATATACTATAAATTATAGTATTATCGGCTCTATTACTATAATTTATAGTACTATATTTTACATCTTATGTCAAGGAAAGGGGTAACAATCATGAAGGAACCGAACAACAAAATGGAACTGTTGGGAAACGCGCCTGTGCCCAGGGCTCTGCTTACCATGGGTCTCCCCACCATGGTCGGCATGATGATCAACGCACTCTACAATCTGGTGGACGCCTACTTTGTGGGCGGGCTGGGGACCAGCCAGATGGGCGCAATCTCCGTGGCCTTTCCCTTAGGTCAGGTGGTTGTGGGGCTGGGGCTGCTGTTTGGAAACGGCGGCGCCTCCTACATCTCCAGGCTTTTGGGCTGCGGGGACAGGGAAGCCGCAGACCGCGCCGCCAGCACCGCCCTTTACAGCAGCCTGATCGTGGGCGTTTTGATGATCACCTGCGCCATGATTTTTCTGCGGCCGATCCTAACGCTTTTGGGCGCCACCGAGAGCATTCTGCCCTACGCCATGACCTACGCCGGCATCTACGTGGTCTCATCCATCTTCAACATCTTTAACGTCACAATGAACAACATCGTCACCAGCGAAGGCGCGGCAAAAACCACCATGTGTGTGCTCCTGACCGGAGCCCTGCTCAATATCGTCCTGGATCCCATTTTCATCTACGCGCTAAAGCTCGGGGTAGCGGGCGCTGCAATCGCCACCGCCATCTCACAGTTTGTCTCCACGCTGGTTTACCTGCGCTACATCTTCAAAAAGAGAAGTGTCTTCACGTTCAGCCCCAAGGCCTGCTGTTTCTCAAGGGAGGTCATGTCCGAGATCTTAAAAATCGGCATACCCACGCTTGTGTTCCAGCTCCTGACCGGCCTGGCCATCACGCTCATCAACATGCAGGCGAGGCAGTACGGCGATTCCGCCATCGCCGGGATGGGGGCCGTGACGCGCGTCGTCTCCATGGGAAGCCTGATGGTCTTTGGCTTTTTGAAGGGGTTCCAGCCCATCGCAGGGTACAGCTACGGTTCCGGAAATTTTGACCGGCTGCGCCAGGCAATCCGAATCTCCATCATCTGGTCCACGGCGTTCTGCGCGGTGTTCGGGCTCGCGCTGGCGCTCTTTCCTGCGGCAGTGATCTCACGCTTTACAAAGGACGATCTGGAGATGATCCGCGTGGGGCAGCGGGCACTGCGGGCAAACGGCCTCTCCTTTTTGCTCTTCGGCTACTGTACCGTATACTCCTCCCTGTTTCTGGCTTTGGGCAAAGCCAAGGAGGGCTTCATCCTGGGCGCGCTGCGGCAGGGAATCTGCTTTGTGCCCGCCATCCTGATCCTGCCGGCCGTCTGTGGGATCGACGGCATCCTGTTAGCACAACCGGTCTCCGACGTGCTGTCCGCGCTGATCACCGTTATGTTGGCCGCAAGGCTGCACCGGGAACTGGACAGCCGGACGGCCCCCGGCGCGGTTCCTCTCTGATTTCATTCCATAATAACCGTGGAAAAGCGCTTTCCCGCCGGGAGCCAGCTCCCCAATGAGACAGACCTGGCAAACGAGCTGAGCGTGAGCGGGACGGCGTACATATCGGGAAATTGAATGAGCTGCTGCAAGATTATCTGGATGAAGGGGAATTCTAGGCGCAAAAGCCGGCAGGCGCCAGCAAAAAACAGGCCGCGGATTGCGCCTTCAGCCTGTTTCGTCTAAAAAAAGCGGTCTGAAAAAGCAGGGACTCCCTGGGACACCTCACGCGGTGTCCTCTCAAGGAGTCCCTGCTTTTTTATCTTGATTTTTTACTGATCGTTTGTCAGATGATACTTGTCCAGCACAAAGAAAATCAAGCTCATAACCATGCCCACCACGCAGGCCAGCACCATGCCGGTCAGCTGGATGCTGCCGATATTTAAGGCGATTCCGGACAGGCCGGCCACAAAGATCACGCTGGTCAGAGCCTGGTTGCGGTTCTTGCTGTAGTCCACCTGGGCGTCCACCAGGATGCGCAGGCCGGAGGTTCCGATCATGCCGTAGAGCAGGAAGGAAATTCCGCCGATCACAGGGCCGGGGATGGTCTGGATCAGGGTGGAGAGCTTGCCGATGAAGGAGCAGGCGATGGACAGCACGGCCGCCCCGCCAATGACGCGCACGCTGTACACCCGGGTGACCGCCATAACTCCGATGTTCTCACCGTAGGTGGTGGTGGGAACCGAGCCGATGAGGCCGGAGATCATGGTGGAGAAGTTGTCTCCGAACAGGGAGCGGTGCAGGCCCGGATCTTTAAGAAGGTCACGGCCCACGATCTTGCTGGTCACCACCTGGTGGCCGATGTGCTCTGAGGTGATCACGAGGAGCACCGGCAGGATCATCATGATGGCGTTCAAGTTAAATTTGGGGGTCGTAAAGTTCGGCAGTGCAAACAGCGGAGCCGCCGCCACCTGGCTGAAGTCCACGATCCCGCAGGCCACTGCCGCCACATACCCGGCGATCACCGCGATCAGGATAGGGATGACGGACAGGAATTTGCGGAACAGGATGGAGCCGAACACAGCCGTTCCCAGCGTCACCAGGAAGACAGTCACATTCTTGGGATCAATCACCGGATCCAACAGGCCTGCGTTGGATGCGGCCGAGCCGGAGAGCTCCAGACCGATCAGCGCCACCACCGGGCCCATGGCCGCGGGCGGGAGGACCACATCGATCCAGTCGGTGCCGAACTTGTATACAATGTAGGCCAGGATACAGCCGCAGAAGCCGACCGCCACGAAGCCGCCGAGGGCGTATTCATAGCCGAATTTTGCGATCACGATGCCGGCAGGCGCCAGGAACGCAAAGCTGGAGCCCAAGTAGGCGGGCGCCTTGCCCTTGGTCACAAAGATAAAGAGCAGGGTGCCGATTCCGTTCATAAACAGCACGATGGCCGGGCTGATGTGGAATATCGACGGGACCAGCACGGATGCGCCGAACATGGCGAACATGTGCTGTAAGCTGAGCGGCACCAGAAGCTTAAAGGGTACCTTTTCCTCCACCTGGATGATACGATGATTGTCCATTTTTTTCCTCCGTTTGTCTCTTTCGCTTTCATACGCGTGTTTACGGGCGCCGCCGAATCACTGCCGGCTGGGCGCCCGTCTTTGCCCCCTAAGGCTGATTTTCCCCTGTTGGCGGACTTGGTTAGCTGTCCGCACTGACGAAACTGCTTGGCTAGTTAACGCTGCCCTCAGCGCCTCCTTGCTGGCTTCCGCCAGCCCCAGCGTCTCTCAGCTGGTTTCCGCCGCGCCCGCCGTCTTTTGGCAGGCTTTCGCTTCCTCCATTTTCTTTTGTCCGGTTGCCATCGCCGCCGGAATCTTTCGGCTGCCCGCCTCCAGGCTGGCCGGATTTGCCGCCTTTCTGGCCTCCGCCATTGCCATTTCGGCCTCCGCCTCTGCGGCTGCCACCTCCGCTGCCCTGGCTTCCGGTCCCGCGGCCGCGGCCACTTCCAGCCCCGTGGCCACTTCCGCTCCCGCTGCCACTTCCGCCGCCGCTTCCACTCCGGCTTCCGCTTCCGCCGCCGCTTCCACCTCGGCTTCCGCCACCACTTCCGCCCCGGCTTCCGCCTCCTCGGCCCCCACTTCCCCGGCCACCTCCGCTACCTCCGCGCCCATGTCCGCGGCCTCCCCGGCCGCGCTCAAAGCAGCGCTCGCAGATGGAGAATGGGTAGTCCCAGGACAATTCCTTGCCGCAGAAGGAGCACTTGCGGGTGTAGCTGCCGCACTCGGTCTTCAAGATGCGGCTGATCTCCTCCTCGGTCTCGTGGCGCTCCTGGGAGAGGTTTTCCGCCTGGACGGGAAGCCCCACCTTCCTGGAAAACTGGAAGTACAGATCCAGCATCTTGTAGTAGCTCTCCAGGTCGTACAGGTCATCCCCGGGGCTGAAGGGGAACTCCAGCTCGTCCACCTCCCGGTAGTCCCGGCAGTAGTCCCGCCACAGGTCCATCACCAGCTTGTTGTCGATGTCGATGGCGCAGGTGATCAGCTTGTAGATCTCCTGCTTGGGGAACTCCTCCATGTCGTCATAGTGCACGTCCACAAAGTTCTGGTACAGCGCCAGAAGCTCGTCCACCTCCATCTTCTCGTAGATGGAGGGCGTGTCCATTCCGGCCCAGATCTTGACCAGCGTGTCGATCTGCGCCGGAAGGCTTAGGAGCTGCTCCGGGAAGCCCACGTAGGCCTTCATGATCGGCACAGGCAGCCGTGAGAGCCCGTCCGCGATCACGTCCACGTCGTCGATGGCGGCCACAAAGCCCTCGTCGTAGAGCCCGTAGCGCCCCGCGCGCCCCGCAATCTGCTTGATCTCCTCCGGATTCAGGGTGCGCTTGTTCACCCCGTCGAACTTGCGCGTCTCCACGAACACGATCCGGCGGATGGGGAGGTTTAAGCCCATGCCGATGGCGTCGGTGCTGACCACTACGTCGGTCTCCTTGGCTAAGAACCGGCGCACCTGCTCCCTGCGGGTAGCGGGCGGAAGGTTGCCGTAGATCACGCTGCAGCGGATCCCCTGGTTCTCCAGGTGAGCCGCCAGCGCCAGCACGGACTTCTTGGAGAACACGATCAGGGCGTCCCCCTTCTTTAAATCCCGCCCCAGCACGTAGGGCTCCTCCTGGAGGGTCAGCCGGGTGTTCCGCTTGTGGCGCACCACCTTGAACTGGTCGCCGCAGCGCCGGATCATCTGCACCACGATGTCCTCGGCCTCCGGGGCCATGCACAGGTGGATCTCCTCGGCGCGCAGACCCAGGATGGCGCGGGTCCAGTTGTGGCCCCGGTACGGGTCCGCGATCATCTGGCACTCATCCACCACCACGATGTCGAAATAATCGTGGTCGTTTAACATCTCCACCGTGCATGCCTGGCAAATGGCCCCCGGAACCTCCAGGGTCTCCTCGCCCGTGATCATGGAGCAGGCCAGCCCCTCTGTGTTCAGCTTATCGTAAACCTCCAGGGCCAGCAGGCGCAGGGGGCCGAAATAGGCTCCATGGCTGCACTCCTTCAGGCGCTCCAGGGCATCGTGGGTCTTTCCGCTGTTGGTGGGGCCGATGTGGAGAATGAATTTGCGCTTCATCTCCCTGGCGCCCGGGTACTCCAGCTCCGGCTTCTGCTGGATCGCCTCTTTGATACCCCGCTCGATGGTCTTGGGCACGTAGAACAGCTCGTACGCCCGGTCCAGGGAGTTGGACAGAAGATAGCGGCGGATTCCCTGCATCTTCAGCACGTTCTCCAGTGCGTCCATGGACAGTCCGGGAACAAATTCCAGGTCCTTCGCGGCCAGAAGGTCGCAGAACTCCAGCATTTTCCCATACTGATCCGCCCACTCCTCCTGCTGAGGACCGGGCTTTACGTTGTGCTCCCTGCGCATCAGGTAGGAGCAGGATTTTGCCAGCATGGCGTGGATATCGTTCAGCTCGTTGGCCTTCTCCACGGCGTCTAAGTAATCGGCGGTCAGACGGCTCACCCGGCGCTTCATGTCCGCAGCGGTCATGGCCCGGTAGCGCTTGTTGGCGTTGCCGAAAAACAGGCCCTTATAGTACTCGCCCAGGTAGGCCGCGCAGTCGCTGTGTATCTCCATGTGTTCTCTCTCTTCCATATGCGTCACACCATGGTCGTATCCACGAAATGTTCAAATCCGGTGATTCCGAACTCCGCGCTGATGGCGTTGATTCCGTCCACGATCTCTTCCCTGGAATAGTTGTTGGTGTACAGAAAATCGTCGTCAAACTCGTTCAAGTACATGTAGAAAGCCAGAGACATCTCCAGATAGTTCTTGTCCGCGGGGTCCACCTCCTCGAACAGAAGGTTCTCCGCCCCGTTTAAGTCCCCCGCCTCCGCCATCGCGGTCAGCCGGCGGAACCGGCTGTCCATCTCCGTATCCTGCTTCTCGTCCGTGGGCAGATCGTAGTCCACATTGTCCTTCCCCAAAAACAGGCGGGCAATGGCCTTGACCAGGTCGCTGATTGTGCGCATCACGTAATCATCCTGAAACCCCATTGATTTTATCTCCTTCTTGCATTCTCTATATTCTGTGTAAAAAATCGCATTAGCATAAGTATAATCGATATCCAGGCCAGGGTCAACATTTTCCTAGCCGCGCAGGCAGTGCATGTACGCCTCCGCCTCATCCCAGTTGACCACAAATCCGGCCCCGTGGGAGCAGAACACCGAGGACGACGGATTCTCCGTGTCGGCCCCCTTGTCGTACCCGATCCGTTCAACCACCTCGTCCGTATTATGGCAGGGCCGGTAGCCCGCGCTGACCATGGACACGGAGGCGCTGCCGCGTGTGGCGGAGGCCAATTCCACGCTGTAGTCCATGAACGAGGCCACGGGGCCTTCTCCGCAGACCACCACCGAATCCCCGCACTGCTCGGGCGGCTCGGCCTCCCCGAAACGCCTCCGCACGTCGGACAGGATCCGCCCCAGATACTCGGCCGGAGCTGTAATCTCAAAGCGGTACCACGGCTCAAGGAGCACGTTCTGCGCCTTCTCAAGGCCCTGCCGGATGGCCCGGTAGGTGGACTCGCGGAAGTCCCCGCCCTCCGTGTGCTTTAAGTGAGAGCGCCCGTTCACCAGAACCACCCGCACGTCCGTCAGCGGCGATCCGGTGAGGATGCCCCGGTGGGTCTTCTCGAACACGTGGGTGCGGATCAGGTTCTGGTAGTTGGCGGAGAGCACGTCCACATGGCAGCGGCTCTCAAAGGAAATCCCGCTGCCTCTGGGCGCCGGCTCCAGAAGCAGGTTCACCTCCGCGTAGTGCCGCAGCGGCTCGTAGTGGCCGTAGCCCATCACCGGCTTTTCGATGGTCTCCCGGTACAGAACCTGGGGCGGCATGAATTCCGTCTTCACCCCGAAGCGCTCCTCAATGAGGCTGCGCAGCACCTCCAGCTGGATGGCGCCCATGACCCGGACGCAGATCTGCTCCTTCCCGTCCGGCATCCGCCTGTCTCTCACCGCCAGCTGCGGCTCCTCGTCCTCCAGCTGCCGCAGAATCTCCAGCAATCTATGGCTGTCCGTCCCGTCGAGCGCCTCCACCTGCGCCTCCAGCGCGGGGACCATGCCGAAGTCCACGATTTCCGGGCCGGCATGGGGGCCTCCAACCCCCGGGCCGCTCTCCAGGCCGCCCCCGGGGCCTCCAACCCCATTCTCAACTCCCCCACCATAAATTCTCTGCCCGCACACCGGCACGGACAGCCCGGTGACCGCCAAGAGATCGCCCGCCTGCGCCATCTCAATGGCGCCGTACTTCGCGCCGAAGCTGCAAAACAGCTGGTTGACCTTCTCGCGGACCACCTCACCGTCCGCCTTCCTGAACGCAAATTCCTCCTTCACCCGGAGGGTTCCGCGCTCTGCCTTGATGAAGGTGATCCGCTGTCCACGGCTGTCGTGGCGCACCTTGTACACAAGGCCTGCAAAATCCCCGTCCGCCCGGTAATCGGTCCCGGTCAGGCAGTCGAACACCTGAAGGAACGCAGCGACCCCCTGGTCCCGCAGCGCCGAGCCCGCCATGGCGACAAACGCCCTCCGGCCCCGGATGGACTCTCGCAGGGAGGAAAGCCCCTGCTCCCGGGTCATCTCCCCCTCCAGGTACGCCTCCAGGAGCTCATCGTCCCGCTCCGCCGTAAACTCCGCCAGCTCCCCCTCCATGTCCAGCTCGCCCGGGTCATGCACCAGGACCGCGTCCTCCGTCAGGCGGCTTCGGATGGACTGGAGCGTCCGCTCTGCATCCGCGCCCTCAAGATCCATCTTGTTGATAAAAAAGAACGCGGGAATCCGGTAACGCTCCAGCAGCCGAAACAGGGTGATGGCGTGGGCCGGAACCCCGCCGGTGCCGTCGAGAAGCATCACCGCGTAGTCCAGTGCCATGACCGCACGCTCGGTCTCCGCGCTGAAGTCCACATGGCCCGGCGTGTCCAGGAGATAGTAGGTGTTTCCGCCGTACTCGAAAAATCCCTGGTCGGAAAATATGGTGATCCCCCGCTCCTGCTCGATGGGGCTCGCGTCCATCACCGTGTCCCGGCGGTCCACCCGGCCCGGGGTGCGGATCGCCCCCGCATGGTACAGGAGCTGCTCCGAGAATGTCGTCTTTCCGCCGTCCACATGGGCTAAAATACCGATTGTCTTCTTCATGATATCCCCTCTTCATGTTCCAGTCGTCTTTTGTCTCAGCCTATTTTACCACAGCTGCGCGCGGGTGTCACCCCGGTTAAAAACGGACAGCCTGCGGACATTCCCCGCCGCCCGTTGCCCAGGCACTCTCCCCCGTCCGCCCGCATAATTTGATTGTAAGGTTCATCCGCCGGAGAGCACAATTGGCCCCTCCGGCGGATTCATTGACTGCCTGCGGTTATCCCGGCGCCGGTTTGGCCTGTGCCGCGCGGGCAGAGTGGAGGTTGTTATGGAAGACGGACGCACTCTGATCGCCCTGACGGGCTGCCCCAACACGGGCAAAACCACCATTTTTAACGGTCTCACCGGCAGGAGGACGCCCACCGGCAACTGGGCCGGGACCACGGTGGAGCCGGCTGTGGGGGCCTACTGCTACAGCGGGCAGAACTATCTCCTGGCGGACATTCCCGGCACAGACAGCCTGGCCGCGGGGAAGGAGTGGGAGACCCTGACCCGCGATTTTCTCCGGTCCGGCATGGCGGACGAAATCCTGGTGGTGTGCAGCGCCTCCGCCCTGGAGCGGGGTCTCTCCTACTTAGACCGCATCCTCCGCCTGGACTGTGTCCGCGAGAGCTGCGTCCCCGTGGTGTTCTGCCTGAATCTGTGGGATGAGGCAAAAAAGCGGGAAATCGCCATCGACCTGGATCTGCTCTCGGATGTGCTGCAGATTCCGGTGGTGCCGTGCTGCGCCCACGACCCGGAGAACTTAGACGATCTCAAGGCGGCGCTCCACCACGCGTGCCACTCAGTCCGGCGCAGCCGTTTTCTCTACGAATGCCTGGACTTTTCCCCGAAGCAGCTGGCCCGTGCCTGCCGGGGCCGCCGCCGCGCCGCCATACCCCTCTGTGAGCTGAGGCTCAGCCGCCTGGCGGCAAATCCGGCGCTGGGCGCGCTCATTCTCTTTCTGGTCATGACCGCCCTCTGCTGGGTCACCGTGGCCCTCTCTGCCCCGCTCACCGGCCTGATTCAGGGCGGTGCCGCGCGATTATCTGTCCCGGCCGGAAGTGTTTTTTCGCGCTTGCCGCTCCCGCCCTGGCTGAAAAACTGCCTGTTCACGGGCGTACTCCATCCCCTGATCCTGGCGGTCCCTGCGCTGCTTCCGCCCATGGCAATTTTCTTCCCGCTCCTGGCGCTCCTGGCGGAATCCGGCCTTCTGCCGCGGGCGGCTTTCGCCATGGACCGCTGCATGAACCGCTGCCGCGCCTGTGGGCGCCAGTGCATGTGCATGGCCGTCGGCCTGGGCTGCAGCGCCAGCAGTGTGCTCAGCAGCCGCGCCATCTTCTCCCCCCGGGAGCGCATGATGGCCATCATGACCAGCTCCCTCATCCCGTGCAGCGGGAAGTTCCCCCTTCTGGCCGCGCTTTTGCCCTTATTTTTCATGACATCGCCCGGCTCCCCGGCCCTGGCCGTCCTCGGGCGGGCCCTCCTGCTCTCCGCCGCCTTCGCGCTGGCGCTGTCGGCCAACCTGGGGCTCTCCTACCTGCTCTCCCGCACGCTGCTAAAGGGCGCCTGCTCCTCCTTTCCGCTGGAGCTGCCGTCCTTTAGGCGGCCGCGGATCCGGGCGGTGGTAAGCCGTTCCCTGTTCGACCGGGTGATCCTGGTTTTGGGGCGCATGGCCGCGGTCACGGCTCCCGCGGGGCTGGCTCTCTGGATCGCCTCACATATCTTTTTCACCGGCCCCGCAGGCGGCCCCCTCTCCCTCTTTTTCCCGGCGGGCCAAACGCGCCTAAGCCTGCTCGCCGCCGTCACCAGCCTGTTGAATCCCCTGGGCCTGCTCATGGGCCTGGACGGCGCCATCCTGTGCGGCTTTCTCATCGGGCTTGCGGCCAACGAAGCGGTTCTCCCCGCCATCATCGCCGTCTACCTGCTGGGAAGCGCGCCCCAGGCGGCCCCCTCGTCCGTCTCCCTGCTCCAATTGCTGAGCGCCCACGGGTGGACCTGGAGAACCGCGCTCTGCCTCATGGTTTTCTGCCTGTTCCACTGGCCCTGCCTCACCACCTGCCGCGTGATCCGGCGGGAAACCCGCTCCCCCTTCTGGACTGCGGCCGCCGTTCTCATGCCCACGATTCTGGGAATCGCCCTCTGCGCCGCGCTCAACGCCCTGCTGCCCCGGCTCCTTTGACCGGCCAAAAAACGGCCAAAAAGTGCAATGATTTTCTTGACTATATTGTGCTATTTTTCTATAATATAGAGTAGTATTTCCATTTTTACAGACACTTTTTCAGCTCGTCCACATATTTTTTGATAAGCGTTCATATTATATGAATAATTTCATCTGCTAAAGAAGGCAAAACCATGCATAAATCACAATCAGACATGACAACCATAAAGCGCCGGCGGCCCGTTCCACGGACATTGATCGCCGGAGGCGCCATGCTCCTCCCCGCAGGACTGCTGCAGCTGTGCGCGCGCAAGTGCCCCGGCTTTGGCCAGTGGTATGCGGTCGAGATATACCCCCTCATCACCGGGACGCTGGGGCGGTTCATCGGCTATTTTCCCTTCTCCGTGGTGGAGTTTGGGCTCTACGGGCTGATCCTTCTCTGCCTCATCTTTCTGGCCCGCAATTTAAAACGGCCTGCAAAGCTCCTCTGCAGCGCCTTCTGCCTGGCCTCCGCCCTGGCGCTGGTCTTCACGCTAAACTGCGGAATCAACTACTACCGGCTGCCCTTCTCCGCCCACAGCGGCCTGGAAATTCAAAAATCCTCCACCGAGGAGCTCTACAGCCTGTGCAGCTACCTGGTGGACCAAATCAACAGCACTGAGGAGAAGATGAGCGCCGTCTCCCCCTACGAGGGGCAGACGAGAGAAACTCCCCCTCCTACCTTCGGCATGCTCTACGATTACGGCACAGAGGCCCGGGCAGCCATGGAGGGGCTGGGCGACGAATTTCCGGAGCTGGGCGGCTTTTACCCGCGCCCCAAGGCCCTCCTGGTATCGCGCATTCTCTCCGTCCAGCAGTTGTGCGGCATCTACTCGCCCTTCACGGTGGAGGCCAACTACAACCGGGAGATGCCCCGCTACAACATCCCCCACACCCTCTGCCATGAGCTGTCCCACCTAAAGGGCTTCATGCGGGAGGACGAGGCCAACTTTATCGGCTACATGGCCTGCATCGGCTCCGATGACCTCCAGTTTTGCTACAGCGGCTACCTGACCGGCTGGGTCTACGCGGGGAACGCGCTGGCCAAGGCCGACATGGACGCCTACATAGAGCTGCACAAAAAGCTTCCGCCCCAGGCCGTGGTGGACCTTGCCTACAACAACGCCTTCTGGGACCACTTCGACGGCAAGGTGGCCGAGGCCTCCACCCGCGTCAACGACACCTACTTAAAGATGCAGAGCCAGACCGACGGGGTCAAGAGCTACGGGCGCATGGTGGACCTGATGCTGGCCTACTACCGGGAACAGCTCTCCCCGCAGGCATAGGAGGGCGGTTCACAAAAAAACGAAAAAAAGCTTCCGGGGATCCCGGCCATACAGAGGCCTTCCCCGGAAGCTTTTTCTTCCTGTCTGCAAATGATTCTATCGTCTGTTTTTGTCCTTCACCAGCAGCCAGATGATCACAAATCCCACGCACAGGATCAGCAGCTGCAGCACCGCCACCAGCCCGATCCCGCAGAGAATCAGCACGGAAATTCCCGTCTGCAGGTTCTGGGCGTCCCCGCTGTTCTCCGGCGCCTGTGTGCCGTCCGCGCCCGGCTCCAGCTGGTCTTCCTCCGAAGCCAATCCCATTTTTTCCCGAACCCGGCTGTCCAGATCGGCCAGGGCGTTCTCCTCAAAGATGTCCCCCATGCCGCACTCCTTCAGCGTCTTCCGGTAGGGGAGCTGTGTGCCCATGGCGGACAGGCTCATATACTGCTCCACCGCTCCATCCCAGTTGTAGGGAATGTCCAGCCACAGCTTTAACGCCGGGAAAGCCGACGTGCAGTAGCTGGTGTAGTACAAGGGGCTGTGAAAGAGATGGGGAACCGTATCCCAGTCGTAGCACGCGTTTCCGTCAAAGTCAAAATACCATATGTCGTAGTCGTTGGCCAGATTCCTGAACAGGCGGTTTAAATCCTCCAGCGTCATGTCCGGCTCCGCGTACACCGCTGTCTCAAACTCATCCATCATGGCCCCGGCGATGATGGAATCCAGCAGATCGGCCATCGCCTCCGCCTCCATCGCCTCCCCGGCCGCCCCAAACATGTCGTCCGAGAAGGTCATGAGCAGCATCTGCATGCCCTGGGACTGAATCTCGCTCACATCCACATACCCGTTCTGAAACAGGCTGGGCGTGGGATCGTAGTACACGGAGGCAAAGTGGCCGAACTCATGGAACACGCTCAGGTAATCCGTGTAGTCCTCCTCCTGGGTGATGAACAGGTAGCTGTCCCCGTAGAACGGCAGGCCCGTGGTAAAGCCACCGCTGCGGTTTTCCCCTTCCCCGGAGGGCTGAATGTCGTAGAGCCCGTGGAGCCGCATATAGCGAAACGCCTCCTCCAGCTCACCGCTTATCTCCCCCAAATACGGCTCCATCACGTCCAGAATCGCCTCACCGCTCTTCGGTTTTAGGTCATTTAGCGGGCTGTAGTCCACATCCGCGTACCAGACCTCCTCCATCAGCGGCACGATGATCTCCTTGATGTCCCCGCGGATTCTCGCCATGTCCTCGGTGGTAAAATCTCTCCCGTACACGTAGGAGTAGGCGTAGTCTGCATAGTTGTCGTACCCGTACTCCGCGGCTATCTCCACCCGCACGCGAACCAACTGGAGATAAATTTCCCCCACCGTCCGGTTCCGCTCCCGGTTCAGGGCCAACCGGACCTCGCGGTACTGATCGGAGGAGGGATCCTCCTCATTCTCGAGGCGCTCATAGGTCCACGTCTCCCCGTCCACCTGGACCTCGTAGTCCCGGGCGGACGCCTGGTCATACTCCGCGATCAGGCTCTGCTCCCGCTCATAAAGCGCTAACAGCCCTGCGTCCAGCTTTTCATAGTGCCGGATGGACCCGGCCATGTCCTTGCCCATCTCCTCCTCCAGCAGTGAGCCGTAAGAAGAATTTAAGGCCGCCTGGATCCCGGCAACCGCCCGGTCCGTGGCCTCAGGGTAGAGGGCCCGCAGCCGCTCCATCTCCCCGGACACCGCCGGATCCGACATATCCCGGCTGTAGGCAATATCCGCCAGGCAGGCCGCCGTCTCCATCCGGTCCACCTCCCGCAGAAGCTCCTCATACCGCTGCAAAACCGCTTCCTCCTGCCCCTCTGCGGCCGTGGCCTGGGCAAGGCGCTCCACCGCCCCGTCCATGTCGGACAGCTGGTAGGGCTCCATGGCCATCTGGGAAAAGTCTACATCCGCATGCTCCTTCGGCGGATACCAGACGGTCTCCCGCGCCGTCCCCGCGCCCTCCGCCCCATAGCAGACAGAAGACACGGCCAGCACCAACGCCGCCGCCCACGCCGCCGTGCGCTTAATCTGCCGCTTCCAGTTTCCGCCCATAATTTTGCCCTCCCAGATAATGATAAGCCTATTTTAACACAGATGGAAGGGGGTCACAAGCGTTTCGTCCCCGCGGCGGCCGGGGGATGGCAGCCCGAAAAAAGGTCCGGTGCTCACTCATGCACCGGACCTCATCATGCAGACAACGTTATTTTTCGCGTCGGGGATCGGGGCGAAGCGCCCCAAACTTTATCCCTCAATGGCGATGTACTTCTTCTCCTCTACCTGCGGTTTCGCGTCCACCTTCGGGACGGACAGCTTCAGGATACCATCCTCAAACTTGGCCTTGATGTCCTCCTCCTTCACGCCCTCGCCCACATAGAAGCTTCTGCTGCAGGAGCCCGCGTAGCGCTCGCGGCGGATGTAGCGGCCGTTCTTGTCTTTCTCGTCGCTGTTTCCGTTGGTGGAAGCGCTGATGGTCAGATATCCGTCCTTCAGCTGGGCCTTAATGTCCTCTTTCTTAAAACCAGGCATATCGATGTCCAGCTCGTAGCTGTTCTCCGCATCCCGGATATCGGTCTTCATCATCATATTCGTCTTCATTCCGCCAAACGGGAAATCCATAAAATCATCAAATAAGCTCTCTCCAAAAATACTCGGCATTAACATAGATCATCTCTCCTTTATCTTAAAAATATGCTTTGCCACTTATGTTTCTTTGGAACGTGGAACCGGAAGGATATCGGAAATCGCTTTCTCTGTCTCTTCCTTTGTTCTATATGTAATATAACACTTATTATTAGCACTGTCAAGAGGTGAGTGCTAATTTTTTTATTTATTTTCCCTCACCACCCGGCACGGATTTCCGTAGGCGACGACATTGTCCGGAATGCTCTTTGTGACAACGCTTCCGGCGCCGATCACCACATTGTCCCCGATGGTGACGCCCGGCAAAATGATGGCTCCCCCGCCAATCCACACGTTATTTCCGATCACAACGGGGGCGGTCTGCGTCTTGCAAAATTCAAAGGAGCCGTCCTCCTTTGGCTCGCCAAACCGGTCAACGGCATTTGTCGGATGAAACGCCGTGTAGATCTGCACGTTGGGGGCGATCAGGGCATTGTCCCCGATACGGATGATATTGTCGTCCAGAAAGGTGCAATTCATGTTCACTTCACAGTTGTTTCCAAAATAGATGTTGTTGCCGTAGTCGGCGAAGAAGGGCGCGGTGATCCAGAGGTTGGCTCCCTTTCCCCCCAGCAGCTCGCCCAAAATTTTTTCTTTCTCCTGCGCGTCGGCGGAGGCCGTGTTGTTGTACGCTCTCACCAGATCCTTCGCCTTATGCCACTGTGCCAAAAGCTCCTCATCGCCGCAATCATAGAGCTGCCCCGCTAACATTTTTTCTCTTTCCGTCATAGCCGAAACCTCCTGCCTCCATAAAATATTGTTGTTCTCATTATACACGGTATTCCGCGCGCCGGATGTAGGCAAGTGATAACACTGCCGGCCGTAAACGGCGCAGGGCAAGCTCCCTGCTTCCGGCAGGCAGCCCGGAGAAAATATCGCCCTCCCACTATACCCAAACCCTTCCATTTGTTGTATACTTATGTACGGAAACACCTGAAATACACAAAACTACACCAGAAACAGGGGGTATTCATATGAATCAGCAAAAGCCTGTGATCATCGGAATCGCCGGAGGCACCGGGTCCGGCAAGTCCACCTTTACCAACCGTCTCCGGGACGCCTTCGGGGACGAGGTCACCGTGATCTACCACGACAACTACTACCGCGCTCACGACGAGCTCCCCTTCGAGGAGCGCAAAAAGCTCAACTACGACCACCCGGACGCCTTTGAGACAGAGCTTCTGATGCAGCACCTGGAGCAGCTCAAGGAGGGCAAGGCCATCGACTGCCCCACCTACGACTACAGCAAACACAACCGGGCCCCCGGAACCGTCCGGATCGAGCCCCGTCCGGTGATCCTGCTGGAGGGAATCCTGATCCTCTTTGACGAGCGGATCCGGGATCTGCTGGACATCAAAGTCTTTGTGGACGCGGATGCGGACGAGCGGATCCTCCGAAGAATCCTGCGCGACACCAAAGAGCGCGGCCGCAGCGTAGAAAATATCGTAGATCAATACCTGACCACCGTAAAACCCATGCACGGCCTGTTCGTAGAACCCACCCGCGTCTTCGCCGACATCATCACCAACAGCGGCATGAACGACGTCGCCTTCGACCTCATGCGCTGCAAAATAAACGACCTGCTAGGCCGCTAAATTATCCCCCTCCCAACCCCAAAAATTCATGTGCTTGTTCTTTCCCCGCGACTGCCCAGTGGGTGAGAGCCGGGGGAGCGGGGGAGGGAGGTGACTGTCGGAGCGGTTCGGAGAGTCTTGGGTGCAAGGGGCGCGAAAAGTCGGGATGGCGCAGGGCGTTCAACGCCCGGAGCCAGCGGAGGCGGAGGGGCCGCCATCAGGGCGGCGCTGGAGCTCGGAGCAGTGCCCGTCTTTTCGCGCCCCTTGCGCCCTAGACTCTCCCACCGCGGAGACCTGGAACCTCCATCCCCCGCTCCCCCGGCTCTCATGAACGGATGCATCCCCTCAAAAAAGAAAAAGTAGATACTCTCATATCTACTTTCAAAACTCCCCTCCCTCAAACCAGAAATAATTATTATCCCTGTCCGAGTCCTCAATCATATCCTCAATCTCCCTCAAAAGGTAACTGTCCGGCAGATTTCTCTCCCACCACCGGTACCCCTTGCTGGCGCGCACCGCCTGCCGGTCGATCTCCCGCCCGGCGTAGTAATCCATGTAAACCCGCGCGTACACGCCCGACATGGATTTCATCACGTCGTCCCCCAGATTGCGGATCACGCCCCCGATCTGGTCGCTGATCAGCTTCTGGATGTACCGGTAGGACCAGTCCGCAAAGTCCAGCAGGTCCGGATTCCCGCTCCCGGTCCTGGCCGCCCAGGCGGACACGTCCACCGCGCGGGTGGTGTACTCAAGGCTCCCGTCCTCCCGCCACTCCAGATACCCGTACTGGCAGGGCGGGATGCTTAAGGCGTCCGTCACGATCTCCTGGATGCCGTACGAGCTCTCCGGGACCCCCGGCTCGCTCTTGTGCTTGCGGATCCGCTGCACGTGCAGATGCCCGCTGAAGAACAGCGGAACCCGGTAGCGCTGCAGCAGGTCAATCACTTCCCCGTTGTTCTCCATGGCGCACTGGGTGGTGTACATCCGGCTCTGGAACAGCAGGTTGTGGTGGGCGATGGGAAGGACGAAAATCCCTTTCTCCTGCGCCTCCTTTAGTATCCCTTCCATCCAGGCGAGCGTCCCGCTCCCCAGCCGTCCCTCCACCAGGTTCACCGGATCGTACTGGGCGGAGTCCAACATCAGCAGCCAGTTCTTCTCGTCCAGCGCGTAGGCGTAGCTGAGCGATCCCTCATCCCGGGAAAACGCCTGGTCGTACCCGTATTCGCGGTAGATGTCGTAGAATTCCTCCCCGGTCACGGACGCGGTGGGCGCCTTCTGATCCCCATAGTACACCGCCGCGTTGGTGTTGTTGATGTCGTGGTTTCCGGGGATGATGAGCACCTGAATCCCCGCGTCCTGAACCCGCCTGAGCCTGGAGGCCAGCTCCTCGTGGTTTAACTTTTCCCCGTTCATGGTGATGTCCCCGCTGAGGACCAGCGCCGACGGCTTCTCGGCGATCACCTCGTCCAGGAAGGCCTCCAGAAGCTCCGGAAGGTATCGGACCACCTTCCCGTCGCAGTGCTCCACAAACTGATTGAACGCCTTGCCCCCGTCGTCCGCGGATGCGCTCTGGTAGTGCAGATCCGTGGCCAGAATCAGCCGCGGCGGCGCGTAGGGCGCCTCGGACTCCTGGGGCGGCGTCCACATCCCGGGAAGCTTTGTCTTCCACCCGTCGTAGCGGTAGTCTGGGCTGCTCCAGTCCTCCGCAGCCTCCGCCACAGAGGGCGTGGCGGGAAGCGCCGGCAGCCCGCCGTATGGCTCGCTCTCCCCAGCTACTCCCCTGTCATCCCCTTCACTGGCCGCGTTCCCCGGCGTGCCCATGCCGCTCTCAAAGGGCCGGTTCCCGCCCGGCTCCATCAGTCGGTCCATAATATGTAAGACCCCGAAGCATGCCAGGAAAACGGCGGCATACATCAGGGCGCTTAAAATCCATGTTTTCTTTTTCATCACAGGTGCTCCCGCCTGGATACGATCCCCAGCTGTTCTAAGGCGTAGGCGATCCCGTCCTCCTCCACGCTCCGGGTCACAAAGGTGGCGTAGGGGTCCAGAACCGGGCTGTGCTCGCCCATGACCACGCAGTTTTCGGCGTACTCAAACATCGCCAGATCGTTGCTGCTGTCGCCGAACACGTAGGCGGCGGACAGCGGAAGGTCGTAGTAGTCCAGCACATGCTGGATGGCCGTGGCCTTGGAGTGGCCCGCGGGAACGCACTCGTAGTACCCCTCCCCCCGGTCGATCACGTCCATGCCGTGCATGCGCGAGAACAGCTCATCGCAGTCGCTTGAGGCGTCCGAGGCCAGGTAGCACTTGTCAAAGTCGTAGCAGTCGTCCTCCCAGCTGTAGGGGGACAGCACGCCCTTTCTCATGAGGCCTTCGCGCAGCCGCTCCATGCCCGCAAAGCGCGAGGGCTCCTTTCGCATGTAGCAGCTCTCCGCCCCCTCCAGCACGCCGTCCAGGCCGCACGCGAGGATGTCCCGCTTCATGCGGATTCCCTCCTCGTGGGGAATAAAATAGCGGTAGATCACCCGGTCCCCGGCGATCACCTGGGTCCCGCAGCCGCACAGATATCCGTCGGCCTCGATCTGCCGCTTTATCTCGTCCAGGTTGCAGTAGGTGCGGCCCGAGTTGATAAAGATTAAATGCCCGTTGGAACGCGCTTTTATCAGCGCGTTCCGGGCACTCTCAGGGATCAGCCCTGTCCTCTCGGACAGAAGCGTCCCATCCACGTCAAAAAATAATGCTTTTCGATTGCTCATAAGTCCGGTCATCTTTCCTCTATGTCCAAGTCTTCCGTCAAATGTCAGTCGGTCAGTCGTCGTCGCGGAACACGATTGTCTGCGTGTCCTCGTCCATGCTCTCCACGATGGCCAGGGATTCCAGGCGGATTCCCTCGGAGCGCAGCAGATCGCCGCCCACCTGGAAGCCCTTCTCGATCACGATACCGGCTCCCACGAGCTGGGCTCCGGACTCCTTCACCAGGGCTACAAGGCCCTCTAGCGCCTTGCCGTTTGCCAGGAAATCATCGATCAAAAGCACCTTGTCCCCGGGGCCTAAAAATTCCTTGGAAACGATAATGTCATACACGCGCCCGTGGGTGTAGGACTCCACCTTTGTGGTGTACACCTCACCGGCAATGTTCTTGGTCTGGGTCTTTTTGGCGAACACCACCGGCACGCCGAAATACTGGGCCACGATACAGGCGATTCCGATGCCGGACGCCTCGATGGTCAAAATTTTGTTTACATCCGCGTCGGCGAACCGGCGCTTGAATTCCTTTCCGATCTCACCGAACAGCTTGATATCCATCTGATGATTTAAGAAGCTGTCCACCTTCAGCACGTTTCCGGCCTTGATTTTGCCATCCTGGCGTATTCTGTCTTTCAAAATCTGCATGAGAGAATCCTCCTTTTTCTTTGGGTACGCTTGGTTCCTTATGACACTGCCTACTGTGCCTTAGATTCTGTCTGCGCCTGAGTCGTCTCTTCTGCTGCTGCCTGTGTCTCGTCTACACTTTTTGCCACTGCATTGTCGCCTAAAAACTTCATAACCTTGTAATTCTGAACCATCTGCGCCACAGCTTCCTCGCCGTAGTTTGCAACCAGCTCATCTGCGGTGGTTCCGTTGAGCTCAGCGAACGCCTGACGGTCCGCGTCGTCGGCTACCAGGTTCTCCTGGCCCGCGATGGTGTCAACCACCAGCTGGCGGGTCATATCCGCCTTCACGGAGGCCATGATCATCTCCTTGAGGCCGCCCTCGTCGGTCCCGTAGCTCTGGGCGATTCCGGCAATGGTGGTTCCGAACGCCTTGGCCTGAGCCTTGTAGTTGTCCAACTCCTGGTTGTAGCGCTTGGATACCGCGCTGCGGTTCAGCTTGACGGTGGAAGCGTCCACCACCTGCTGCAGGGCCTGCTGCTGTTTCTGGCTGTCCGCCTGTCTCTGCTTCTCTTTGAGCAGATCCGCCCGGGTGTCCTCCTCGAACTCCTCAACGGTCTTAAAGGGGGATACGCGCTGCACGAAGGCGTCGTCAAGCACCGCGTCGTGCTTCTCCTTCACCGCGTTCACCGTCACGTTAAACACCACGTCCTGTCCGGCCAGGGCCGCCACATCGTAGCTCTCCGGGAAGGTCAGGTTTAACTCGCGCTTCTCGCCCTTCTTCGCCCCGATGAGCCCGTCCTCAAAGCCGTCGATGAAGCGCTTGGAGCCCAGAGTCAGGTCAAATTTGCTTCCGGATCCGCCCGCGAACTCCACGCCGTCCTGGGTGCCCACGTAGTCGATGTTGACGATGTCGCCCTTCTGGGCCGCGCGGTCCACCTCCACGTACTCCGGGTTTGCCAACAGGATGCTCTGAACCTTGGAGTTTAATTCCTCGTCGGTCACCTCCACGGCCGGAACGTCCACCTGCACGCCCTTGTACTCACCAAGTTTTACAGTTCCCATGCTGTCGCTGCTCGCGCAGCCGGTCAATACCGCGGCGGCCACTGCCCCGCAGATACACAATAATGCAAACTTCTTCATCTTACATTTTCCTTTTCTGTCACTTCATTTCGCCCGCCCCCGGCGGTGCGCTGTACTTAGTTATATCATACCTGTCACTTAAAAAAAAGCTTTTCCATCAATTTCATGAAATTTTAAGTTTATTTGTAGAACGCCTTAAACGCCTTGTATGTATTGTAAACATCCAGCTTGGAGGCCAGCTCAAAGGGCGCGTGCATGGACAGAATCGGCACCCCTAAGTCCACGGTGTCCACGTCCATCCCGGCCACAAACTTGGCGATGGTTCCGCCGCCCCCGGCGTCCACGGCTCCCAGCTCGCCCGCCTGCCAGTACACGCCCTCGCTCTCCATGATCCCGATCACCTTGGCCATGGTCTCGGCGCTGGCGTCGTTGGAGCCGGATTTGCCCCGTGCGCCGGTGTACTTGGTGAGCACGCAGCCCTTGTTGATGTAGCTGGAGTTGCGCGCCTCATACACATCCGCGAAGGTGGGGTCGTAGGCCGCGTTCACGTCGGAGGACAGGCACAGGGATGCCTTAAGCACGTCCCGCGTGCGCACACCGGCCTGCTCCGCCAGGTCCTCGATGTAGTGGAGCACAAAGTCCGAATCCAGGCCCGTGTTTCCGTTGGAGCCGATCTCCTCCTTGTCCGCCAGGATCGTGACGGTGGTGCGGGCCGGCTTCTTTACCTCCATCTCCGCCATCAGGGCCGTGTACGCGCACACCCGGTCGTCCTGCCCGTAGGCGCCCACCAGGCTCCGGTCAAGGCCGATGTCCACGGCCTTGTAGGCCGGAACCATCTCGATCTCCGCGCGGTAGAAATCCCGCTCCGTGATGCCGTACTTCTCGTTTAAGAGCTGAAGCGCCAGGAGCTTCACCGGCTCCTTCACCTCGTCGTCCGCAAAGGGGATCGAACCGATGACGATGTTTAACTCCTCGCCCTTGAGGCCGTCCTTTAAGGGCCGCTCATTCTGCTTGGCGGCCAGGTGGGGCAGCAGATCGGTGACACAGAACAGCGGATCCCCGTCCTTCTCGCCGATGCAGATTTCCACCTTCTCCCCGTCCTTTTTCACCACAACGCCGTGCATGGCCAGGGGCACGGTCCCCCACTGGTACTTGCGGATTCCGCCGTAGTAGTGGGTCTTAAAGTACGCGACGTCCTCCTTCTCATAGACCGGGTTCGGCTTTAAGTCCAGGCGCGGGGAGTCGATGTGGGCGCCGTTTATGCGCAGCCCGTCGGTCAGGGGCTTCTTTCCGAAGGTGGTCGCGATCAGGGACTTTCCGCGGTTCACATAGTACACCTTGTCCCCGGGCTCGTAGGACGCCTTCACGTCAAACTCCTTGTAGCCCGCTTTTTTGAGCAGCTGCACGGCAGTGCGCACGCACTCTCGCTCCGTCTTGCCCGCGTTTAAAAACTCCTTGTAGCCCTCGCAGAACTTGGCGGCCTTCTCCACCTGCTGCGGCGCGTCCTTGGCAATATGCGGGAATCTGCTGGTCAGCTCCTCCTGCAGTTCCTGTCCCTTTGTTTTTTTAGACATTGTGATTCCTCCTGATTGTAATTTTAAAGCGCGAATTTCTTCCGCGCCGTTTTTTCTGTTCCAAAGCGGCTGTGCAGCCGGTCCATAAACAGGGCCAGCGCCTGGGCGTCGCCGCGCGCCCCTGCCTCCGCGATCATGGCCTCAAGCGCGGGCCTTTCTTCCGCCTCGTCCGCCAGGCGGGCCATCATGTTAAAATCCTGCTCCGCCAGCGCGGCCCTGGCGGCCGGTCCCGGATTTTTCCGGATAAAGTCCCGGTACAGCGCCTGCGCCTCCCCGGAAAGCCCCTCGGGCCAGCAGAGCCGGTATAAGGCCATTCGGGCGCTGGCCTCCGCCGGCTCCTGCACCAGCGCGTGGACAAACAGACGGTCATACTCCTTAAAATCGAAGGCTGTGCCGTCAAAGCAGTAGCGGTACATGTGGCCGCAGCCGTGCATCTCCCGCATGATGATCCGGGCGGGCGTGTTCTCCACCGACTCCTCGTAAAACTCCGGGAAGATGAGCCGCGCCTTAAGGCGGCCGTCCGGCTCCTTTAAATCCACCCGCAGCGCCTGGTGAAGCTCCGATAAGATCTCCCGCAGGCAGGATTTCTCCCCCGGGATGATCCGCACGCCCAGGCGGTTAAGGCCCGTGCAGCCGGTGAACACGCCCGCGCCCCAGTCCCTGAGGGTGGAGGCGCACTCCAGCTCCTCTAAGCTTTCGCAGCCGTAAAACGCGTAGGCGCCCACCGCCTTCACCCCCGCCGGGAGCTCTAACCCCGTGACCTTCGCGCCGCAGACCGCGGGCAATCCGTCAAGGACCTCCGTGTCCGGATCCGGCACGGCCGCCGCCGTCCCCTCATCGCAGTCCCAGGCCCGGAGGGGCTCTGTGAAACATCCCCTGGCCCGCACCGCGCGCGCCATAGAGTCCGAGAAGACATAGGGGGCCAGCCGCGTGACCGTCCCTCCCGCCACGGACTCCGGGATCCGGACATTTCCGTCCAAACCAAAACAACGCTGGATGCAGATTCCATCCAGCGTCTCACTATACAATATCTTCATGTCTGTATCCTCAAGTTTCCCTGCCGGTATTCAGTTTTCCTGAACTCATATACCTAACAGTTTATACAGTTTACGAGGATTTTTCAAGTACATTTTCTCGTTTTGCAAGATCTTTCCAGACTGGGCTCACAGAAGCCCGGACGCCCGGTAGCAGATCCAGATCACCGTTCCGCCCGCGAGGGCGATGGCCGCCACGGCCGTCAGCATGACAACCGCCATCACAGCCTGCATCACCACCATGGAAAACAGCGGAAACCTCTGGCAGAAAGCCTCGAAACGCTGCCTCAGCGGATCCTTTAAATTAATTATCAGCTTTGCAGCCATGGGATCACTTCCTCTCTAATGAAAGGATACCATGACCGCTCATTAATATTCCATTGCGGACGGGGCCGCCCCCGTAAACACCCCATAAATTTTAAAGGCCGGCCGGCCTGTAAGGCTCCCTCAACCGCCTGGCCTGGCGAGCTCCCTCAGTCTCCCGGCCCGGCGAGCTCCCTCAGCCGCCCCGCCGCCTCCGCCGCGATGGTGTTTAACACATTTTTGTCGTTGGACAAAATCTCGTCGTCACCCGCCAGCTCCACGCCGATCACCGCGTAGGTCTGTTTTTCCTTGAAGACGGGCGTGTAGCGCGCCTTTGCCCCGGGCAGCGTGTCCGTGGTCCGGCCCGCCTTGTGGCGGTTCTTCATCGCCCAGACCGCCACCGCCCGCTCGTCGCGCTCCGAGAAGAGTCCCCGCGCCTCCTGCTCCCGACCCTCCAGGGCGTAGATCACGGGCTCAGACAGCTCCCCGTCCGCCGCAGCGTAAACCGCGATATTCCGGCCCAGAAGGCCTCTCACCTGATTCCCGCAGATATTTAGCACCTCCCCCTTCGTCCGCCCCTTGCGCATGCTCCGGCTCACGTTGAGCAGCACCTGCATATACCGGGAATCCCGCTCCGCGATCGCCGCCTGCTCCTTGAGGCGCCCCGCTAGCGTGCTGGTGACTAGCGCGCAGAACAGCATGGCCCCGAAGGTGAAGGGGTACATTGAGGCGTCCGCCCGCAGGGTGTAGCGCGGGTCCGTGAAAAAGTAGTTGAACAGCAGCACGGCAGCCAGGGACGCGGCCACGCCGTAGCGGCGACCCTTTGTCACGCAGGCCGCCCAGATCACGCCCATGATGTAGATCATCACCGTGTTGATCTCCCCCAGGTGAAACCGCTCCAGGGCGGCCGCAGTCCCCGTGCAAAGCGCCAGGATCCCGGCGGTTCTGAGGCAGTCGATCCCCGTCCTCTGATCCATGGCCTCCCGCCGCTTTTTTACCTTCTCCCGGGGCACGGCGCTGCTGTCCGGGATCACGTAGATGTCCATGCCCGGCAGACGCTCGATCAGCCGGTCGATCAGCGTGGGCCTCACGTAAAAGAGCTGCGGCTTCTGCACGGTACGCCCGATGACGATCTTGGAGATGCCGTTGCGCCTGGCGTACCCGGCGATCTGCTCCACGATGTCCTCGCCGTAGAGCGTGATGACGTTGGCCCCGAACTGCTTGGCCAGGGCGATGTTTTCCGCCATCTTCTTTGAGATTTTGGGATTCTCCCGCTTGATCTCGGAGGTCTCCACCAGCATGGCCGTGAAATCCCCGTGGAACGCGCTGGCCATGCGGGCGGCGGTGCGGATCACCTTGGCGTTGGTGGGGGACGGCGACAGGCAGACCAAAATGTGTTCCCCGGTAAAATAGTCCGTTCCCGCGGCCTCCCGCTCCCTCGCCACCTCCCGGTTGACCCGGTCTGCGGTCCGGCGCAGGGCGATCTCCCGCAGCGCCGACAGATTTTCCACGGTGAAGAAATTGTCCGCCGCCTGCCCCGCCTGGCTTTTGCAGTAAATTTTCCCTTCCTCCAGCCGCCTGCGAAGCTCCTCCGACGAGATATCCACTAACTCCACCTGGTCGGCCTCATCGAACACCCGGTCCGGGATGCGCTCGCCCACCCGCACGTGGGTGATCGAGGCCACAATGTCGTGGAGACTCTCCAGGTGCTGCACGTTCACGGTGGTGTAAACGTCGATCCCGGCTTCAAGTAACTCCTCCGCGTCCTGCCACCGCTTCCTGTGGCGGCAGCCCTCCCCGTTGGTGTGGGCCAGCTCATCCACCAGCACAAGCTGCGGGCGCCGGATCAGGACCCCGTCCAAATCCAGCTCGCGCAGCTCAATCCCGCGGTATTTAAGAATTCTCGGAGGCAGCACATCCAGGCCAGCCAGCATGGCCATGGTGTCGGGCCGGTCGTGGGGCTCAATGTAGCCCGCCAGCACCACCCGGCCGGAGGCGGCCAATTCCCGCGCCGCCCCCAGCATCGCATACGTCTTTCCAACCCCAGCCGCATAGCCGAAAAATATCTTCAGCTTTCCTCTGCCGCTGTCCTGTTTTGCCGGAAAATTCCTTCTCAGGATCTGTTCCGGATCCGGTCTGCCGTCTGTCATATTCACAACCCCAATCTCTCTTATCAAATCAGCCCGTCAAGCGCCAGATTTACCTTCAGCACGTTCACCCTCGGTTCCCCAAAAATTCCCAGAAGCCTCCCGGTGGTGAAGCGCTCCACCGCGCCCTGCACCTCCTCCTCGGAGATCCCACGGGCCTTCGCGATGCGCGCAATCTGGTACTCGGCCGCCGCCGGGGAGATCTCCGGGTCCAGGCCGCTGCCCGAGCAGGTGACTAAGTCCACCGGGATGGGTGCGTCCCCCTGGGCCGGGTTGGACGCTCTCAGGCGCTCCACGCGCTCGGCCACCAGGGCCTTAAGCTCCTCCCCGGCGGGTGATTTGTTGGAGGCGCCCGCGTACATGAGCGGCTGCCCGTCCCCGCCGGTGTAGGTGCCTGTATCCACGTTCATAATTCTGCCCCACAGGTATTTGTCCTCGGTGAATTCCTGGGCCAAAAGCTCACTGCCGTACTTTTTGCCGTCGTTCCCCACGATGATGGAGCCGGCGGACTGCCTGGGAAACAGCACCTGGGAGATCCCGGTGATGAGCGCCGGGTAGATCACGCTGGTGATCACCAGCATGACCAGGAAAAATCCGACCATTCTCGGAACAACTGATTTCACTGTCTTTATCATGTTCGACTCTCCTTCCTATGCGATCACGCCGGTTGCCGTGAGAAGCATATCGATCGCCTTGATTGCCGCGAAGGGCACCGCGATTCCGCCCAAACCGTACACCAGCAGGTTTCCGCTCAACATCTTCGCGGCGGACACCTCCCGGTACTTGACGCCCTTTAACGCCAGCGGGATCAGCGCCACGATGATCAGCGCATTGTAGATGATGGCGGACAAAACCGCGCTCTGGGCGCTGTGCAGCCCCATGATGTTTAGGGCCGCCAGCCCGGGGTAGAGGCCCATGAACAGCGCCGGGATGATGGCGAAATATTTGGCCAGATCGTTGGCGATGCTGAAGGTGGTCAGGGAGCCCCTGGTCATCAGCAGCTGCTTTCCGATCTTCACGATCTCGATCAGCTTGGTGGGCGAGGAGTCCAGATCCACCATGTTTCCCGCCTCCTTGGCCGCCTAGGTTCCGGTGTTCATGGCCACCGCCACGTCCGCCTGGGCCAGGGCGGGGGCGTCGTTGGTGCCGTCCCCGGTCATGGCCACCAGATGGCCCTTGGCCTGGTACTCCCGGATCATCATAAGCTTGGCCTCCGGGGTCGCCTCCGCCAGGAAGTCGTCCACCCCGGCCTCCGCCGCGATGGAGGCGGCGGTCAGCGGGTTGTCGCCGGTGATCATGATGGTGCGGATCCCCATTCTTCGCAGGTCCGCGAACTTCTCCTTCACGCCCTGTTTTACAATGTCCTTTAGCTCCACCACACCCAGCACCCGGCCGTCCTCAGCGACCACCAGGGGCGTCCCGCCCTGGTTTGCGATGCGGGTCACAATCTCCTCGCACTGGTCGTCAAAGCGGCCGCCCCGCTCCGCCACGTAGGCCCGCACCGCCTCCGCCGCGCCCTTTCGGATCTCCCTGCCGTGAAGATTGACCCCGCTCATCCGCGTCTTCGCGGTGAAGGGCACAAACTCCGCCTGAAGCTCCTCCATGCTGCGGCCCCGGATTCCGAAGCGCTCCTTGGCCAGCACCACGATGCTGCGCCCCTCCGGCGTCTCGTCCGCCAGGGAGGACAGCTGGGCCGCGTCCGCCAGCTCCCGCTCGCTCACCCCCTGGACCGGGAAAAAGGCGTCCGCCTGCCGGTTTCCCAGGGTGATGGTCCCGGTCTTATCCAAAAGCAGTGTGTCCACATCCCCCGCGGCCTCGATGGCCCGCCCGCTCATGGCCAGCACGTTTGCCTGGTTTAATCGGCTCATGCCGGCGATGCCGATGGACGAGAGCAGCGCGCCGATGGTGGTGGGCGCCAGGCAGATGAGTAAGGCCACCAGGTTGGTGACGGAGGTGGGGTTTGGGATCCCCTTCTGCGCGGCGGAGAACGCCGAGTAGGAGTACAGGGACACGGTGACCAGCACGAAGATGATGGACAGCGCCACCAGAAAGATCTGCAGCGCCAGCTCATTGGGGGTCTTCTTCCGGGAGGCGCCCTCCACCATGGCGATCATCTTGTCCATGAAGCCCTCGCCCGGGTTGCTGGTCACGCGCACCACCAGCCAGTCGGAGATCACGGTGGTTCCCCCGGTCACGGCGCTCCGGTCGCCGCCGCTCTCGCGAATCACAGGGGCCGACTCGCCGGTGATGGCGCTCTCGTCCACGGAGGCGGCTCCCTCCGCCACATCGCCGTCGGCGGGGATCTGCTCCCCCGCCCTCACGATCACAAGGTCACCCTTTCTCAACTGGGTGGATTTCACCATCTCTGCCTCGTCCTTTCGCCCTGCGTCCGGGATTCTCGCCGCCAGCACGTCCCTGCGGCTGGCCCTGAGGGCGTCCGCCTGGGCCTTGCCCCTGCCCTCGGCGATGGCCTCGGCGAAGTTGCCAAACAAACAGGTGAACCACAGGATCACGGAGATGGTCAGGATGTACCCCGGGCGGGCGTCCCTAATTCCGGCCAGCGCCAGCAAAAACAGCACAAGGGTCAGGATGGCGGACACGAACACCATGAACATGACCGGATTTTTCACCTGGACCTTCGGGTTCAGCTTGCACACCGAATCCCCCAGCGCCCGCCCCACCATTTTTCTGTCTGCAAAAATACTCTTACGTTTCTGTTCCTTCATTTCGACTCATTCCCTCCGTTACGCGATCATTTCAAAGTATTCCGCCACCGGCCCAAGGGACAGGGCCGGGAAGAAGCTCAGCGCGCCGACGAGCAGCACCACAAAGATCAGCAGGAAAATAAACATCGCGTTGCTCGTGGGCAGTGTGCCGGAGCTGACCGCCACCTGCTTCTTTCCCACCAGGTTTCCCGCGATCGCCAGGGTGGCGAACATGGGCACAAACCGCGCAAACAGCATGATCAGCCCCAGGCTCACATTAAAAAACGGCGTGTTGGCGTTAAAGCCCGCGAACGCGGAGCCGTTGTTGCCCCCCGCGGACGAGAAGGCGTAGAGCACCTCGGAGAGCCCGTGGGCTCCGGGGTTGTTTAGGCTGTCATGGGTGGCTGGGAGCAGGGCCGCTACCCCGCTTCCCACCAGGATCGCCACCGGGGTCGCCAGGCAGACCAAAACCGCCATCTTCATCTCAAATGGCTCAATCTTTTTGCACAGGTACTCGGGCGTCCGCCCCACCATCACCCCCGCGATGAACACCGTCATGATCGCAAACCCGATCATGCCATAGAGGCCGCAGCCCGTGCCGCCGAAGACCACCTCGCCCAGCTGTATGAGCAGCATGGGGATCATTCCGCCTAAGGGCGTGTAGCTGTCGTGCATACTGTTGACGGAGCCGTTGGAGGCCGCCGTGGTGAACACCGCCCAGGTGGCTGAGGTGGCGACGCCGAACCGCGTCTCCTTCCCCTCCATGTTGCCCCCCGCCTGGCCGCCGGTCCCCAGGTACACCTCCCCGTTCTGGGCCAGCTGCGGGGTTCCCCGCTGTTCTGCGGTCCCCACGATCGCCAGCGCCACCGCAAGGAGGATGAACATGGCCAGGAATATGGCGATCCCCTGCCGCTTATCCCCCACGTTCCGGCCGAAGGTGAAACAGAGGGCCGCCGGGATCAGCAGCAGCGAGATCATCTCTAACAGGTTGGAAAAGGGCGTGGGGTTCTCAAAGGGGTGCGCCGAGTTATTTCCGAAAAATCCGCCGCCGTTGGTCCCCAGCTGCTTGATGGCAATCTGGCTGCCCGCAGGCCCCAGAGGCACCACCTGCCTGGTTACCGTGACGGCCTCGCCGTTCTCCCCGGTGATTTCCATGGGCTCCAACAGCTCCACCTCATCGTAGGGGCGGAGTGTCTGGGGCACGCCCTGGGACACGATTGCAAGCGACACAAGGATGGACAGCGGGATCAGCACATAGAGGATTATGCGCGTCATGTCCGTGTAAAAATTTCCCAGTCCCTTCTTTTTCGCCCTGGCGAACCCCCGGATCAGCGCGAACAGCACCGCGATCCCCACCGCCGCGGAGACGAAATTCTGGAAGTTTAACCCAATCATCTGGCTGAAATAGCTGAGCGCCGACTCGCCGGAGTACGCCTGCCAGTTGGTGTTGGTGGCAAAGCTGGCCGCCGTGTTGAATCCCAGGTGCCAGCTCATGCCGCCCATGCCCTGAGGGTTCAGGGGCAGAAACCGCTGAAGGCACAGGATCGCCCACAGAACGAACAGGCTGAGGACACTGAACACGGCCGTGCACACAGAATACGTTTTCCAGCCCATCTCCTCCCTCTCGTCAATCCTTAGCAGCCTGTAAATCCCTCTCTCCGCCGGGCGAAGAAGCCTGGTCAGGACGACCGGCTCCCCGTTCATCACCTTTGCGATGTAGGTCCCCAGCGGGACTGCCAGCAGAATCAGTATGATACAGTATCCGATCATTTGAACCGTCACATTCATTGTTTGTCACCTCTCAACAGAATCACTATCAGGTAAATGAGTATACCCGCCGCGGATGCGCCTACAAGGCCATACATGAGTGCCATATCATTTTCCTCCTCGTTTTATGATTAGTTATGTTAGCATGACAGGAGATAAAGATTCTATTGTGCACTTTTGACCGCCTATAAATATCCCATAAGCGGGATGGGGCCGAGGCGCCATCGCTACCGCCGCCCCCGCCACCGCGCTCCTGGCCGCATCAAAAAACGGAGAGATTATCCCGCCAGATAATCTCTCCGTCCATGTACATTTTTTCTATTCGTTATTCATCCGCAAAGCGGTACCCGACCCCGACCTCCGTCAGAATAAAGCGCGGGTTGGCGGTGTCGTCCTCAATCTTCCGGCGGATATTTGCCATAAATACCCGCAGGGACTGGTAGTCGTCCGTCGTGTCGTAGCCCCACACCTGGTTCTGGATATAGTGGTGGGTGAGCACCTTGCCGCTGTTGTTTACCAGCAGCGTCATCATCTTGTACTCGATGGGGGTCAAATGAACCTCCTGGCCGTGCACAAAGATTTTGCGCTTCTCAAAGTCGATCTTCAAGCTGTCGAGCTCAAACTCGGTCATCTGCTTCCTGACCGTCCCCTTGTGGCGCAGCGCCACGCGGATCCGGGCCAGAAGCTCCTCCGCGTTGAAGGGCTTCATCACATAGTCGTCCGCGCCCTCGTCCAGAGCAGCCACCTTCTCGCGCTCCTGCCCGCGGGCGGACACGATGATGATGGGCACCTCCGACTTCTGTCTGACCTGCCTTAGAACCTCCATGCCGTCGATGTCCGGGAGCCCCAAGTCCAGCAGAATCAGGTCCGGGTTGTCCGCATAAAAATACGAGATCCCGGACAGGCCGTTGTCCGCCAGAATCGAGCGGTATCCCTTAGTCTGCAGGGATATCTTTAAAAAGTTCTGAATGGTCTTGTCATCCTCTATTACCAATACTGTCAGTTCATTCACTTCTCGTGTCCTCCATCGGCATTTCTACAGAAAAGGTTGCTCCTCCGGCGCTGTTGTTAAACACGCTTATGGTGCCCCCGAGGGCTTCCACAATGGCCTTGCAGATCGTGAGCCCCAGGCCCACCCCCCGCTGACGGTCCCCGTCCTGGTACGCCGTCGTAAAGAAATTGTCGAATATCTGCCCCATCTTATCGTCCGAAATACCTACGCCGTCGTCGGACACCTGGAACCGGATTGCGTCCCCCGCCCGCTCAGCGGAAATTGTCACTGTGGTTCCGTCGCCGGAATGGCGGAACGCGTTGTCCAAAAGATTCACCAAAACCTGGATAAACAGGCGGCCGTCCACGGAGAACAGAAGGATCTCCTCCGGCGTCCTCGTCTTCAGCCGGTGGTTTCCGATCCGCTTGGACACCAGCTTCACGGCGGAGCCGATGATATCGTCCACCACCTCTTTTTTGCGGTTGATGTCCAACCGTCCCTCCTGAATCCGCGTCATGTTTAACAGATTCTCCACCATGGTGCTCAGCCACTCCGTATCCGAGCAGATGTCCTTGAGCATGCCCCGGACCGTCTCCTGGTCCATGATGGCCAGGTTGTCATACAGAAAGCTAGCGTTGCTTCCGATCCCGGTTAAGGGGGTCCGCAGGTCGTGGGATATGCTGCGAAGCAGGGTGCTCTTTAGGCGCTCCCGCTCCATCTGGATGCGGTTGTTCTCCTTCTCACGGCTTAACTGCTCCCGCTCGATCACCAGCGTGATCTGTGAGATCACCGTGTCCACGTAGACCTTCTCCTCCTCGCGTAAGGACCAGTCCTGGCAGTCAAACACGATCACCCCGTAGGTCTTCTCGCGGTTCTTGATGGGGATGTAGAGTCCGGTGTCGTTGGGAAACTGGCACTCCCCGTGCCCGCAGGGGAGAGACTGGTTGTAGCACCACTCCGCCAGCTCGTTGGAAAATTTTTCCTTTTGATTCTCCTTGAGCAGAACCGTGACCCGCTTTCCCGTCAGGTTGGCCAGGCTCTCCTCGCTGTATTTCTTGATCTCGTCGAAGCCGGACACGTTCAGAAAGCCGTTTCCGATCTCATTGATCTTGCTGGTAATCTCCCGCTTTTTGTTGGCCAGCTGCATCTGCCGCTGGAGCTTCACCATCAGCGTGGACACGATGGCCGCCACCACCACGAAAATCAGCACGGATATGGCGTAGTTGGCGTCGTACATGTGGAACGTCAGCTTGGGCTCCGTGAACAGATAGTTGAAGGTGAGGGCGAACACGAAGGCGGACATAATCCCCCAGGTCAGGCTTCCGGTCAGCACGATGCTGATCAGCACGCCCACCAGATACAGGAGAAGCAGGTTCTCCGCGCGCAGCCCGGCCTTGCTCATGGCGATGGCAAACAGCGTGGAGAGTACCCATATGATGGCAATCTTCATCCACGCTTTCACAAACTGCATCGCTTCTTTTTTGTAATCATGAGACATCTGTCACGCTTCCTCCTGCTCCCGTTTGCCTCAGACCGCCTCCCGCTCCACGTACGAGGCAAAAATCTGCGCCAGGTTCATCACCTGGTCCACTCCCAGGTGATGAAACACCTCCGCGTTTGCGGGATTTGCCACCAGGCACGCGGTCTTTTCCACCTCGAACAGACGCTTGGCCATCTGGCAGATCTCCAGATTGTCCGCGTCCTCCGCCTTCAGGGCGATGAGAAGGCCGCAGCCGCGGATTCCCGCGTCCGCCAGCACTTCCTCCCTGCAGGGGTCGCCGAGCACCACCGGCATGTCGTACTTGGCGGACAGGTACTCACAGCGCTCCTGATCCTCCTGGACCAGGACGATCCGGTGTCCGTTTGCCTTTAGCAGGCCGGTCAGATAATCCGCCACCTCGCGGCCTCCCACAATCGCAATCCTCATACGGCCTCCTTCTGGCAGGCCTCGCCCACCATGCGCGCATAATCCTCCACCGTGGTATCCAGCGGGCATATGGTTTTTATCCCGGACTGTTCGATAATCTTCTCGCGCCGCTGGTCCTCCAGCTTCACATAGACATGCTTTACATCCATCAGACAGCGGGCGATCTGGCCCACCATCAGGTTCACATTGTCATTCTGCGTCGCAGCCACAACCGCGGCCGCCTTGCCCGCGCCGCAGCGCTTTAACACCTGCGGATCGGTCACGTCCCCTTCCATCTGGTGCCCGCAGAAATCCTCCGGAAGCGTCTTAAAGGAATCCTTCCGATTGTCCACCACCACTACATTGTACCCCTTGCCGGAAAGCTGGCCGGCCAGCCGGGCGCCCCACTGGCTGGAACCTGCAATCACGATCGTTTTTCCCTTGTGAAAAAACATAGTACGCCCTCCTTCCTATTATATCTTACTTTAATTGTAAACGCAGGATATATAAAGAAGATAGACAATTTTTTCGCAAGCCGT
>USJW01000011.1 GCA_900555045.1 uncultured Clostridium sp.
TTAGGTGCATCCGTTCGTGAGAGCCGGGGGAGCGGGGGATGGAGGTTCCAGGTCTCCGCGGTGGTAAGGTCTAGGGCGCAAGGGACACGAAAAGACGGGCACTGCTCCGAGCTCCAGCGCAGCCCTGATGGCTGCGCCTCCGCTTCCGCTGGCTCCGGGCGGTGAACGCCCTGCGCCATCCCGCCTTTTCGCGCCCCTTGCACCCAAGACCTTACGAACTGCTCCGACAGTCACCTCCCTCCCCCGCTCCCCCGGCTCTCACCCACTGGGTGGTCGCGCATAGGACCGGTTGGCGTTTCACAGATAGAGATATAAAAACAGAAGTTTTAAATCTGCAGTAGTAAGCGGATTTAAAACTTCTGTTTTTGGTATTACTTAAGGTTTAGAGAGAAGCTTTGATTTGCTCCTGCGGAGCTTTGGGGGCGGGGAGGGATGGTTGTTTATCCCACATCCAGAGGTATTTCCCGCTCTCCCCATCAAAGCCGTAAAAGTCAGCGAATGTGAGGCGGAAGATGTCACGGTCGCAGGTGGGGAGTGGGATTTCGTTCTTGATCAGGTACTGGAAAATTCCGCTCGCGGCGATGTCGCCCAGCAACAGGATGGCCTTTAGACGGCCGTTTTCTACCAGGGCTTTCCGGTAGACGCGGCTGTCTTCCTCCAAGATCACCTGCGTGTCCGGCCCGACGCGGTTGATGTCGCCCAGGCACAGGGCGGGCAGGCCGAAGAAATTCATGGTGTTTTTCATGGCGTAGGTGTCGTCGTACTTTGCGGGCTCGCCGCACATGTTGCGGGCGGCGGTGACGCCCTGCTTCATGGCGTTTGGCCAGATTCCGGAGAGGCCGCACACGTCCCCGGCCGCGTACACGTCCGGGACGCTGGTCATCAGGTGTTCGTCCACCTGGATGGCGCGCTCGGTCTTCACACCGCAGTTTTGCAGGAAACGGATTTCCGGCCGCACGCCGGCCGCCACGATCACAAAATCGCACGCGAGCTCGGTGCCGTCGCCCAGCACCACGGCGGTGATCCGCCCGTCAACGTCCCGGCGGGTGTCGGCCGCCTTGGCGGACAGGTGGAACTGGCAGCCGTGGGCCTCGAAGCGCTTCTGGTACTCGGCCGCGGCCGTCGCATCCAGCTGAAGGGGCAGAATCCGGTCCGCCATCTCCACGATGTGGGGGTGTATGCCGCGCTCTGTCAGCGCGTAGGCGGCGTCCATGCCCACCAGGCCGGAACCCACGATCACCGCCCGTTTCCCGGTGGCAACCGCCCGGTCGATGGCCTCGGCGTCGCAGAGATCGCGGAAGCCGTACACATTGTCCGCCTCCCGGAAGCCAGGGATGGGCGGAACCAGGTAGTAGGCGCCAGTGGCGATCAGCAGCCGGTCGTACTCCAGAAAGCTGTCCCCGTCAAAGAGCACCCGCTTTCCGGCGCAGTCCAGTCCGGTCATGGAGCGCCCGGGTATCCAGTTGATATTGTTATCCACAAAAAAGCTCTCCGGCACGAAGTTAATCCCCTGCGCGGTCCGCTCGCCGCTCAGGAATTTGTGGAGCATGCAGCGGGAGTGGACCTGGCTGTCCTTCGAGACCACCACGACCTCGTCCGACGGGCGCAGCTCGCGGATGGTCTTGGCAGCGGTTATGCCCGCCGCTCCGGCTCCGATAATCACATGTCTCATGACTCCACCTCCTCAATCCAGATTGCCTTTTTGGGGCATGCCTTCACGCAACTGGGCTCCCCGCCGCTGTCCTTACAGAAATCGCATTTGAGGATGCGGCTCTTGGTCTGGCTGTCCGGCTTCAGCACGCCGAAGGGGCAGTTCATCACGCACATGAAGCATGCGGCGCAGCGCTTCTCGTCGTACTCCACCAGCCCGGTTTCCGGGTTCTTTGTGAGCGCCCCGCTCATGCAGGAGCGAACGCACTCTGGCTCGTCGCAGTGGCGGCAGAAGATGGGGCGGTATTCGCCGTTTTTCAGGCGCCGGATCACATTCCGGCTCTCGTTTGCCGGATCGGTTAAGTCCAGCGTGTAGATATCGTTCTGGCTCAGGGCCGCGGGAGCCGGGGCTGCCTGGTCGAGGGCCGCCTGGCCAGAGCTTTCCTGGCCGGAGTTCTCCCGGCCGGGGTTCTCACAGTCACACGTTTCCTGATCCGGCCGGTGCGCATTCATACAGGCCAGGGTGCAGTTTAAGCAGCCGTCGCACAGGCTGGCGTCAATCCATATTCGTCTCATAGCAAGCCCCTCCTATATGTGCAGATGTTTCCGCTTGTCTTCGATGATGCGCTCCAGGATATCCGCGCTGGCCGCGGCATCGCCGTTCACGATCACCTGGCCGCCGGTCAGCTTCAACATGTCCTCGGTCAGCACCTTTGTTACCAGGGAGCTGCCGGTGATGAAGGGCGGAAGCCCCAGGTGCAGGGGAAGTCCCAGCGCCAGGCCGAAGGCGCCGTCCGCCAGGGCCTGCTCCTCCAGCCACTGGGCGGCGGAGAGCACCAGGGGAAGCTCCGGAATATCCACGTTTAAGGCCTCAGCCAGCTGGGTGGCCACCATCTCCAGGCGGCCGATGGCCAGGCATGGGCCGAAGTTTAAGACCGGAGGGATCCCCAGGGATTCGCAGACGGCCCGCAGCTTCGGGCCCGCATATTTGGCGGCCTCCGGGGTCATGAGTCCGCAGTTTTCCAGGCCGCCGGAGGAACATCCCGCGGTCAGCACGATGATGTCCCTGGCGATCAGCTCTTTCGTCAGCTCCACGGTCAGCACGTCGTGCCCGCCCGCGGTCAAGTTGGAGCAGCCCACCACACCGGCCACGCCCTTGATGTCGCCGGACACGATCAGGTCGATTAAGGGCTTCCAGCTGCCGCCCAGGAACTCTTTTAAGGACACCTCGCTGACGCCGGTGATGGTGTCGCGGTTTCCGTGGTCCGCGAACAGATTGAGGGGGACGTTTCCGCGGCGGGCGCTGTAGGCCGCAAGGACCTCATCGATGATCTCCTCGCTGATCTGCTCCCGGTCCGCGAACACGAAGGGCTTGAGCTCGGCGTTCTTCTTTTTGGCCACGTCATCCAGGCAGATCTGCTTGATCTTCAGGGAGTCACAGATGGGCTCGATTCCGGGCAGGGTGCAGTTGAACTCCGAGAGCACCGCGTCGATGGCTCCGGTGGCCAGAACCGCCTCGCTGGTGTAGTTGTTGCCCGCGTGCCCGCTGAAGATGTCCTGGTAGTGGACGCCGCGCAGCTGTAAATCCTGGCCCACGCAGGTGCAGCCCACCAGGCGGAAGCCCTTGGCGCCGGCCTTTTTCGCGCGCTCCTGCACCTCGCTCTGGCGCAGCTTTTCCTGGAGGTGAACGAAGATGGAGTGCTGGTGGCCCGTGATCATGATGTTGATGTAATCCGGGTCAATGACGCTTAAGCCCACGGGGGCCTTGGTGATTTCCGGCTCGCCCAGCATCACGTCGTTTAACAGGTTGGTCAGCATGAGGCCGTAGACGCCGGTGGAGATTCCCAGCTTCAGGCAGTCTAGCAGCATGTCCACCGGGTCGGAGTTTAGGTTGGTGGAACATTTCACCACGCCGGAACACACCTCGGATTTAGCGCCGCCCGGTAGAATCCCCAGTTCCTCCCAGCGCTTTAGACGCGGGGCGTAGGCCAGCTTCCTCGTCAGCTCCATGGGGGTGTAGTCGGGGCGGTATAGGTCGTCCAACACCGCCTGAGCCACGGCCGCCGCCTGTGCGTGGGGGTCGCCCGCGGGGATGCCAAACAGCTGGCATAAGTGGTTTAGCGCGTTAGGGCCCTTGATCTCGCCGCCGGTCAGAGCGGTGTTTTTAAGATTCAAGGCGGTGGTCTCGATCACGTGGATGTAGCAGCCGGATCCGGACGCCACGGCGCGCAGAAAGTTCCTGGCCACGATCACGTCGGCGGATGCGCCGCAAATCCCGTGGGGGGCCTCCGGGGTGATCCGGCAGGGGCCGTTGGAGCAGAGACGGCAGCAGACGCCCTGCAGGCCGAAGCCGCATTTTACCGACTGTCCCTCCACCCGGTGGTGAGATGTCTCCATGGGGAGCCCGGCTATGTAGCCCTCCAGCGGTTTGTCCGCACTTTTGCAGGTTGTGCAGCTGTAGCAGTTGTTCATAAGATGATACCTCCTGTCAGTTGGGAATTTGGTGGCTGCGCATCCACATCACGGCGGCGGGAAAGGCAGCAATTTTATGGGTGTTAGTGAAAATGAGATTATCATAAATGGACTAAAATTATCCACTTTAGGGGCAAAAAAATATGGGAGAAAGGGAGGGACCCTTTCTCTATCAGTCGTTTTTCTACTGGCCGTTTTTCAGCAGCTCCTCCAGGGAGTGAGCCTTTAACTCCTGCTCCAAAATCCCCTGGACGCGGGCCAGCTCCCGGTGGATGGTGCAGCCGGAGGACAGGGCCAGGTACTCGCAGCGGAAGTCGCTCTGGAGGCAGTGGGTTAAGAAGAACTCCTCGTCGGTGGCGCGGATGACGTCGAACAGCGTGATGTCCGACGGGCTTTTCCCGAGCATACAGCCGCCGCCGGAGCCGCGTTTGATCCTTACCAGGCCGGCGTTGTCCAGCTTTTTTAAGATCTTGTACGCGAACTGCTTGGGGATGCACTCGCGCTCGCAGATCTGTTTAATTGTCATCAGTCCGCCGTCCTTAAGGGCCCGGAGGATGCGGATGCCGTAGTCGGATTCCTTTGTGATCATCATAGTGCGTACACCCTCCTTTTTGTTAATCTTGTAACGATATCTGTATTATATCAAAGTTGACAAAAAATATCAAGTATATTTTAAAAAATAAACAAAGTATACAAAAGGCGAGAAAGGGATGTGATGGAGGGGGAGAGGAGCGCGTGGGAGAGGAGCGCGTGGCAGGGGAACGCGGAAGCGGTGGGAACTAAGTCACCTACTCTTCTTCCAACGCCCCCTCTTCCTCAACTGCACTCGCTGCAATTCTCCAGCCGCTCTGTCGCATAATATTCCCGCAGAAATTCCAGGAACACCCGGGCGGCCTTGGTCATGTAGCGGTTTTTCTTGTAGCTGACCAGCATGGGGCGGACCACCGGGGGACCGGCCAGGGGCAGAACTTTTACGGTGTGGTTGTACTGGCATTTTTTCTTGAAAGCCTCGGGCACCAGGGCCACGCCCAGGCCGGCGGAGATGAGATCCAGCATCTGGCAGTGGAAGCATTCCATGGACACGTTGGGGGTGAAGCCCGCGGTCTGGCAGATTTCCTCCGTGAAGCTGCGGAAGGAATACCCCTTTGGAAGGCTGATGAAGGGCTCGTCCTTTAAGTCGGACAGGGCGATCTCCGGCCGGCCCGCCATGGGGTGGGAGGCGTTCAGGGCCAGAAAGAAGCGGTCCTCATAGATGACCTCCTGGACGAAGTCCGGGCGGTCTAAGTATTTGGGGATCAGCAGGAAATCGAAGTCATTTTGGTTCAGCTCCCGCTCGGCGTTCTCCGGCTCGATGGTGAACTGGCTGATGCGGATATCCGGCTGTTGGCGCCGGAAGGCCATGATAGCGTCCTGCAGGTAGGTCTGGCTGACAGAGCCCAGGACCAGGTTCTCCATCCGCTGCTGCTTAAAGTCGTCCACCGAGCGGACTGCGTTCTCAAGCAGGGCCAGGGCGGGGGAAACGAAGGCGTAGAAGGACTGGCCGCAGTCGTTTAAGTAGATGTTGCGCCCCACCCGGTCGAACAGGGAGACGCCTAACTCCTTTTCCAGGCGGCCGAGGCTTGCGCTCAGGGCGGGCTGGGCGATGGAGAGCCGGGCGGCGGCGCGGGTCATGTGGCCTTCCTCCACGATGGCGCAGAAGTATTTCAGCTGAAGTAAATCCATAAGAGCACCTCTCACACAGCGGCGGATTGATAACACGCGCGTTATCAATCCCCGAAAAATTAGTATTATACATCTGATTGTTATAATGATAACATAAAAGAGAAAATGATACAAGAAAACTGTGCAAAAGCACAAATTGGAGGAAGGGTGAATGGAAGGTTTTGACGTTCCTGTGAATCGAAAGGGGACCGGAAGCATCAAATGGGACCGGGCAAAAGGAAAATTTTCCACGGAAAAGGAGCTGATTCCGTTATGGATTGCAGACACGGATTTTGTGGCTCCGAGGGAGGCGAAGGAGGCGCTGATTGCCAGAGCGGAACACGGGGTGTACGGCTACAGCTTCGCCACAGCGGATTATATCGAGAGCGTCGCGGGCTGGTTCAACCGGGAGTACGGCCTGGATGTGAAAAACGAGTGGGTGTGCCCCACCTACGGCGTGGTGACGGCGCTGTACTTCACCATCCTGGCGCTGACGGAGCCGGGGGACCGGGTGATGATCCACACGCCCGTCTATGATCCGTTTTACGCCATCATCCAGAATACAGGGCGCGAGGTGGCGGACTGCGGCCTGATCCGCGAGGACGATACTTACCGGATGGATTTTGAACGGATGGAGGAGCAGATGAAGCAGGGGGTGAAGCTTCTGATTCTCTGCAATCCCCACAACCCCACGGGGCGCGTGTGGCGCGAGGAGGAGCTCGCACAGGTGGCAGAGCTCTGCAGCCGGTACGGCGTGTACCTGGCCTCGGATGAGATCCACTGCGATCTGGCGCTGTTCGGGAATCCGTTCACGTCGATGCTTAAGTTTAAGAAAGTACACAGACTGCTGGCGGTGTACACATCCCCGGGAAAGACGTTTTCCATGACCGGGGCCATCGTCTCCAACCTGCTGATCCCGGACGCGCAGCTGCGGGAGCGCATCATGGGCAAGCTGCGGGGCGCATGGATCATGAGCCCCAATCCCTTCGGCATGGCGGCTGCCAAGGCGGCCTACGACCACGGGAAGGAATGGCTGTTGGAGGAGAAGCGCTGTCTGGAGGAGAACTCGCGGTTCGTGTCCGCGTATGTGCGGGAGAACATGCCGGAGGTCACCGTGACAAGGCATGAAGGGACCTACCTGATGTGGCTGGATTTTGGCTGTCTGGGCCTGGGAGAGGACCTGTGCAGGGCGCTGGTGGACGAGTGCGGCATCGGAGCGGGAGACGGAATTCACTACGGGGAGGCCGGAAGGAATTTTATCCGTCTGAACATCGGCTGCGCCAAGTGCCTGCTCAAGGAGGCCATGGAGGCGATCAAGAAATTGTATACAAAGCGGATGGCGGGGGAGTGCTCTGGCCAGGCTGAGGTATAGAGGGAATCAAAAATAGGAGGATGAAACGGTATGAGTAATCAACAAAACAACGGCGAGGCCCAGGTGCTGGGCTTCAGGGACTGCATGAGCTTCTGTATCGGGCAGATCATCGGCTCCGGAATCATGGTGCTGACGGGAATCGCGCTGGCGAAGACGGGCAGAGGCGTGCCCTTCGGGTTCCTCGTGGCGGCGGCCATCATCATGATCACCATGGTGCCTCTGGCGGTGCTGGGATCCGCGATGCCGGGCACGGGCGGCAACTATACATACGTCCGCGAGATGATCGGGCGCAAGTCGGGCTTCGTGTACGTGGTCATGTTCGCGGTGTCCCAGTGCCTGATCTCCACGTTCGCCCTGGGCTTTGCAAATTACCTGCAGGCCATTGTGCCCTGGATTAATGTGAAGCTGGTGGCGCTCGGGCTGTTAGTGATCTGCGTCCTGTTCAACATGATCGGGCTCAAGACGGCGGCAAAGCTCCAGACAGCGATGGTGGCGGTCCTGCTGACAGCCCTGTGCGTGTACATTGTATTCGGACTTCCGCGGGTGGACTTCTCCGTGTTCACGGAGCCGGGCGCGATTATGCCCAACGGCGCGATCAGCTTCTTCACGGCCTCGGCTCTTCTCTACTTCCCCATGGGCGGTGCCAAGTTCGTGGCTGAGCTGGGCGGCGAGATCAAGGATCCGGGCAAGACGATTCCGCGCTCCATGTTCCTCTCCACTGGCATCGTGGCGGTGTTCTACGCCCTGATGGGCGTGGTCGCGGCAGGCGTTCTTCCCGTCGAGGCGGTTGCGGGCAAGACGCTTGTGGTCTCCGCGAAGGAGATTTTCCCGACACCCATTTACCTGTTTTTCGTGATCGGCGGCGCACTGTTCGCGCTGGCAACCACCTTAAACGGCACCCTCTCCTGGATCACCAAGGGACTGTACGTGGCGTCCAAGGAGGGATGGTTCCCGGAGAGCCTGGCGGACACCAACAAGCACGGAGTTCCCTACAAGCTGCTTCTGATCTTCTTTGTGATCGGCGCTGTGCCGATCGTGACCGGAATGGACGTGTCGTTCATCTCCTCCCTGGGCGTGGGCCTCACCGTGATCTGCAACATCCTTCCGGTCAGCGCCGCTTACCTGCTCAAGGAGAAGAAGCCGGAGGCGTACGAGAAGGCCACCTTCAAGATCGGCAACACGGCGCTGCGCGTGATCACGGTGATCTCCGTGGTTTTACTTCTGGTCACCGGCTGGCTGAACTTAAAGGACTTGAATCTGGTCTCCTGGATCAGCCTGGCCGTGTTCGCGGTGCTGTGCGTGGTTTACGCCAACGTGCGTGAGAAGGTCGTGATCGAGAAGGCAGCAGGAAAAAAATAGAGGAGACGGATATGCGGACTTATGCGATTGTCGGATTCGGCACAGCGGGGTATCACGCGCTGAAGGCTATACGCGGGCTGGATCCCGACGGAACAGTGGATGTTTACACAAATACAGGTCTCGCACCCTACAACCCCATGCTTACCACCTACTACACGGGTGGTAAGCTTTCCTATGATGGGATGTTTCCCTTTGGAAGCATGGATGAGGTGCAAAAGGAGCTGTCCTTTCACTGCATCTGCGGGGCAGTGAAGTCGGTCCGGGCGAAGGAGCGGACGGTGGAGGCCGGGGACGGCACGGTCAGGGCCTACGATAAGATATTGATCGCCACGGGGGCTTCCGCCTTCGCCCCCACGATTCCGGGGCTGGAGCCGGAGTGCCGGTTTTTCATGCGCACCCACGAGGACGCAGCGCGCCTGCGGGATGTGCTGGATCAGGGACAGGTGAAGAGCGCCGTGGTGGTGGGCGCCTCCATGGTGGGGATCAAGGTGGCGGAGCTTTTGGCCGCCCGGGGAGTCCGGACGGTGCTGGCCGACCTGGCGGCGTATATCTTTCCGCTGGCCGCCTACCCGGACGTGGCGGAGGAGATCGGCCGCAGGGTGGAGAAAAAGGGAGTGGCCCTCCGGTTTGAGCGGACCATCGACCACATGGAGCGGGAGACGCTTGCGGACGGCGCGGTCCGCCAGGTTGCGGTGATGACGGACGGGGAGCGGATTCCGGCCGACATCGCGGTGCTCTGCATCGGCACCCGGGCCAACATCGGCGTCGTGGACGGCGGGGAGATTGAGACGTCCCGGGCGATCCTGGTAAACGAGCGGATGGAGACGTCCGCAGAGGGGATCTACGCGGCGGGGGACTGTTGTGCGGGCAACAATATCCAGAGCGGCGAGCGCCAGATCATCGGCCTGTGGGCCAACGCCAACTGTCAGGGAACGGTGGCAGGGACCAACATGGCGGGCGGCGAGGCTGCATATAAGGGGAACATTCTCCACAATATCACCCATTTTATGGATATGGATTTTATCGGGTTCGGCGACAACCGGATTGCCGGGGATACGCTGACCTTCGGAAGCCTGGAGCATGGGCTTTATATCAAGGCGGTTTGCCGGGACGGGCGTCTGGCCGGAATCAACATTCTGGACAGCTACCCCATAAGCGGCATCGTCAAGAATTACATGCTCCGCCTGTTTGAAAACCAGGACAGCCGCCTCGCGCCCTTTCAGGCCGGGATGCTGGTGAAGGCGGGGCTTGCGGAAGAATTTATAGAACGATTGGAGGCTGCAGTACATGGAAACCAGGGAAGAACTGCTGAGGGCGAAAATTCCGTGCCCGGAAACGGGAATTAAGGTTAAGAGAACGCTTTGCGCCATTTGCAGCCCCTCCTTTCACTGCGGCGTGGACGCGTATGTGAAGGACGGCCGGATCATCAAGGTGGAGGGCACCAAGGGCCACCCCATGAACAATGGCCTGCTGTGCACCAAGGGGCTGTCCAACCGGGAGTATGTGTACCGGAAGGACCGGATTCTGACTCCCCTAAAGCGCGTGGGCGCCAGGGGGGAGGGCCTGTTTGAGGAGATCACGTGGGACGAGGCCTACCGGACCATCGCGGACCGGCTTCTGGCCATCCGCGGGGAGAGCGGGGCGGACAGCGTGCTGTTCTTCGGCGGCTATTCCAAGTGGTTTCGCCCGTGGCTCCACCGGCTGGCGTACTCCTTCGGGACGCAGAACTACGCCACCGAGTCCAGCACCTGCTTCACCTCCGGGCTTATGGCGTGGAAGGTGGCCACGGGAAGACCGGCCAGGCCTGACATGGAGCACTGCGGGGTATTTCTGGGCTGGGCCTTCAACCCCTACCACTCCCGGTATTTAAACGGCAAGCGCGCGGACGAGGCCAAGGCCCGGGGTGTCAAGTTCATCATCGTGGACCCCAGGGAGACACCGGCCACGGAGAAGCTGGCGGACATCCACCTGCGCCCGGTGGGAGGAACCGACGGGGCGCTGGCTCTCGGCATGGCCAATATCCTGATCGAGAACGGCTGGATTGACCGGGAGTACATTGAAAAGTACGTGTCCGGTTTTGAGGCCTTCGCGGAGTACGTGAAGCAGTTTAACGAGGACAATCTGGAGGCGATCACGGGCGTGCCCTACGAGCAGGCGCTGGCGGCCTGCCGCATGATCCATGAGAACGGGCCGCTGTCTGTCAACGAGTCCAGCGCGCCGCTGGCGCACCACAAGAACGGGATGCAGAATTACCGGGCGATCATGGCGCTGACCGCGCTGACCGGCAGCTATGACCGGATCGGTGGCCAGCGGCCAAGCTTCCACACCTACATCCACCAGTCCTCGGGCTTCCGGACCAGGGAGGAGGAGTTTGTGGGCGAGAGACGGCCGGCGGGCTGCAAGCCGCCTGTGGGAAGCGGGCGTTTTCCGCTCTGGTATGAGCTGGAGGGGGAGGCCCAGGCCATGGACATCGCCCGCCAGGTGATGGAGGGGACGCCGTACCCCATACGGGCGATCTTCGCCTGCGGCATGAACGCGCGGATGTTCCCGGACACGGAATACGTGAAGGAGGCTCTAGGAAAGCTGGACTTCTTTGTGGACGCAGACTTATTTATGACGGACACGGCGAAGCTTGCGGACATTGTGCTGCCGGCGTGCACGTCCTTTGAGCGCGGGGAGTTTAAGAGCTACCCGGGCGGCTACGCCACCTACACAAACCCGGTGATCGAGCCGTTAGGTCAGGCGAGAAGCGACGCGGATATTCTGTGCCAGCTGGCGGAGTACATGGATCTGGACGATCCGCTGCTGCGCAGCGGGTATGAGAACTGCATCCGGTACATGATCCGGGATCTGTCCGTGACCGTGGAGGAGCTTAAAAGTGCGGACCTGCCGGTTCTGGTGCCGGAGCGGGAGCCGTACGTGGAGGGCGCCTACATTGAGGGCGGCATGGACACGGAGAGCGGGAAGTTCGAGCTGGACTCCCTGCTCATAAAGGCCCACCCGGAGTGGAACCTGGATTCCCTGCCCACCTACCGCTGCTCGCTCAACCAGGTTGACGGGGAGCGCTACCCCTTCATCCTCTGCGCGGGGGCGAGAATTCCCCACGCGCTGCATTCCCGCCTGCACGATGTGCCGTGGCTCAGGAGCCTGCGGATGGAGCCGGAGGCCGATCTGGCCCTGGAGGACGCAGCGCGCCTTGGGATTAAAAAGGGCGACGTGATTGAGCTGTTCACCGGCGTGGGCGCGATCGAGGTGAAGGCCAACCCTTCGGCCCGGGTGCTGCCGGGGATGGTGCACATGTACCACGGCTACCGGGAGGCCGACGTGAACTCGCTGATGGACCGGGACAATCTGGATCCCTACTGCGGGTTCCCGGGCTTTCGGTCCACCCGCTGCGGCGTGAGAAAGAAAGGGGGCGGTGAGAATGGGCTTCATGCTTGATCTGGATTTAAAGAAGTGCACGGCCTGCGGCGCGTGCGCTGTCGCCTGCATGGACCAGAACGACATTGACACGGAGAAGGGAATCCGCCCGTTCCGCACGGTGTTCGACCGGGAAGCGGGCGGAGGCCCCGGCGGGAGACGGGCAGAGTACGTCCACGTGTCCATCGCGTGCATGCACTGCGAGGACGCGCCCTGCATCCAGGCGTGCCCCTGCGCGTGCATCAGGAAGGACGAGGCGACGAATCTGACGGTATACGACAACACCCGGTGTATCGGGTGCCACAGCTGCGCCATGGCCTGTCCCTTCGGCATACCGTCCTTCAACGAGGAGGGGCGCATGCAGAAGTGCGACGGCTGCGCGGTGCGTGTGCGCCATGGGCTGGAGCCCGCCTGCGTCCGGGTCTGCCCGTCCGGGGCCTTAAGGCTGGTGCGGACGGAGGAATTAGAGAAGGCGGATGAGGAGCACTCGCTGGAGCGGGCGGGGGAGAAGATTTTGCGGGCCCAGGGTATTGACTTCTGAACCGTTTTGTGCTAAAAGTTATAGATAACAGACATCTGCATATCACGACATAAGAAAGGCTATGAAGAGAAAGAGTAGCAGTCAGGAAGCCATACAGAAAGCAGCCGGTTGATGAGAGGCGCATGGATATGGATTGTGAATACATCTCGGAGCTGCGCACCGAACCGGCCGGAAGGATTTCCGCGTCAAAGTAGGCTGCGACGGAACGACACACCGTAACCGCGTGTCAGGGTATCGCTTTTTTGGCCGTACCTGCTGAGGCTGTCAGCGCGAGCTGGCCGCGAACGAAAGGTGGTAACACGAGATTGGGTCTCGTCCTTTTGGAAACAAAGGGACGGGACTTTTTTAGTACAAGGAATAAACGTCATTTCTTATGAGGGTTGCAGGGCCGAAATAAAACATAAGGAGAGAGCGCTATGATGAAGGAATTTTTGCTGGATTGGGAGAAGGATACGGTTGAGGGGGCGATCCCGGGGCTGGTGGATTTGGGGCTGGTGCGGGACGCGGATGAGTTTCTGCACTTTTTGACCCACGGGCAGGTGACCGTGGAGGGGGAGCTGCTGGCGGCGGACGACCTGGGCGGCGTGCTCTACACCAACGACGTGATGCAGATCGGGGGAGAGCGCAGCGTGCGGTTTATCAAGTGAGGGAGCGCAGACTTTCGCATGTATTTCCGCGTATTCCCTGCGGGCGCGGCCGGATTTACGCCTTGACACCCGGACAAAAGGGTGCTACCATAACGATGAATCAAATAAAGGAACGGACATGCAGATGATCAGGGAAAAGAAGAGGCCAGGTGCCTGTATTACCCCACAACTGAATGCAGAAAAATGACGGCAGGCTTCCTGCCGTTTTTTTAATGGAAATTTTACTGAGGTAGAGTGAAAAAGGAGCAGATTATGGACAAAAAATGGATGAATGGGGCTGCAAAGCTGGGAATGATCGTGTTTGGAAACCTTCTGTACGCGCTGGCGGTGACGCTGTTTATTGTGCCGAACCAGCTGATTACGGGCGGGACCACGGGGCTTGCGCTGTTTTTTAACCGCATGGCCGGGATCCCCATCAGCGGGTTCGTGTCGGTGTTCAACATTACCATGTTCCTCCTGGGCGCGTGGGTGCTGGGAAAACAGTTCGCTGTGACCACGGTTCTCAGCACCCTAGTCTACCCCCTGCTTTTGGGGCTTCTGGAGGGGGCGGGCGTCGCGGGCTTTGTGATGGAGGAGCGCCTGGTGGCGGTGCTCTACGCGGGACTCCTGATCGGCGCGGGCATCGGCGTCGTGATGCGGGCGGGGGCCTCCACCGGCGGGATGGACATTCCGGCGCTGATTTTAAAGAAAAAGCGCAACATCAACGTGTCGGCCACGATCTACCTGTGCGACTGCGTGATCCTGGCGCTGCAGATGATGAGCTCCGACGCCTACGCCATTTTGTACGGAATTCTGCTGATCCTGGTGTACACGCTGGTGCTGGACAAGGTCCTGATGCTTGGCGGCGCCCGGATGCAGGTGAAGATTGTCAGCCGGGAATACGACACCATCAACCGTCTGCTGGCGGAAAAGATCGACTGCGGTACGTCGCTTCTGCACATGGAGACGGGGTACCTGCACCAGGAGCAGGATCTGGTGTTGGCCGTTATCTCCAACCGGGACCTGCCGCGGGTGAACCAGCTGGTCCTGGGCGTGGACCCGGAGGCGTTCATCATCGTCAGCCAGATTAACGAGGTGCGGGGCAGAGGGTTTACGTTAAATAAGGTCTACCGGGGCGAGGCGAGTGAGGCAGGGCAGAAGAGGTAAGGAAGCGGGGAAGCGGATAGGGATAGATGGAGCGATCATGGGAGGCCGGCGCGCAGATGGGCGCGCGGGTCTCTTTCTGCGTCCGGACCTGCGTCCGGGCTCATGCCAGCCAAAGATTGTAAATTTTTTGACAGATGCAATTGAGAAATAGGGGAGATGATGATAAACTATTCAGTAAGCGTCTGTGCGGGGAAAGTCCCGGATTTGCGGGGGTAAGGGGTGCCCTGACCTTGCAGGGAAAATTTCGTCCGCCTCAGGCGGATTAACTGATTGAGAGGGGGAAACGTATGCTGTTAAAGAAATTATGTTTGGCCGCGCTGTTGGTCTATATGTCGTTTACCAGCCAGAGAATCCAAAGCGGGCAGGAGACCGGGCCGATTTCGGCGCCGTCCGGGCTGCTCGGCGGTCAGGCGGAGACGGGTAGAGCCTTAGATGGAACGTCGGACGCCGCCGGACAGAGCGCGTCCGGGCAGGCGCAGCGTGAGCCGGTGAAGCGGATGACATACGCCCAGATGGCCCAGGAACTGGCTGCGCTGGGGTTGAATTTGCCGGCGGACCTGGTGGAGGAGCTGGACGGCCGGGAGACTGACAGCGAGTACCAGGAGATCATGGACTCCTACTGGGAATCGGATCCGGGCTTTGGCTACCGCATGCTGCTTGGCTACTGGGGTTATGGGGATTACGACGACAACTGGAACCGGATTCCCACATCCGACCAGGTGTATGCCTTCGACTGTGAGGTCTTCGACATGAGCACCATGTACACGGAGTTCATGAACGGCGTCATCGCCATAAGCGGCGGGGAGTTTGCGATCACGGACATCGAGGAGGACACCAGCCAGGTGGACTACGACAAGGATGAGGGAAAGCAGATCCTGACATTTAAATACAACGGCAAGCCCTACACCTTTGAGGCGGAGTTTTACGGCGACTGGCTGGACTGCAGTGTGATCGGATTTATGAATGATGTCTTTGAGGCTGAGGGGAATCCCAAGCGCCTTCTGGCCACGGACGACGGTGGTCAGGGCTGCATCCTGTTCTACAATACCCCAGAGTGGGGGAAGGAGCTGGAAGCGTTAACAGGCATGGAGCTGGACACACAGTTCTGGTAGAGGTCAGGGGGAGAGCGGTTTGAAGAGAACGTTTCGCATTCCGGTGGAGGAGTTAATCGGCCCGTTTCGCGGGGAGCGGGGAACGCCGGACACCGGCGGCGCCTTGGGTTGGATCAAGGCGGGAAATGCGCTGCCGTTCGCCGCGCTGGCGTTTATTCTGGCGGTCACGGCGGCGGAGCTCATGACCCCGGTGGGGATTGTGTACCACCTGATTTTTCTGGGCCTGGCGCTCGGCATCGCCTTTGCCGGGGTTCTGCTCAAGCGGATCGGAATGCAAAGGATCCGGGCACGGCTGGTCCGGGACTGCGATCCCGGGGCGTACGCGGAGGCGATGTACGGGCTGGCCTTGTCCGTGCAGAAGTCCAGATTCCCGAAGCAGGCGGTCAGGGAGCAGTTTTGCGGCCTTTACACCGCAAATTATGCCATGGCGCTCGGCTATATGGGCCGTTTTGAGGAGGCGCGGGTGTTGGCCGGCCGCCTTCTACGCTGTGAGCTCACCCCGATTGAGGAGATGGGCTGCCGGGCGGTCCTCGCCTCCTACGATTACCACCATGGGGAGACGGAGGCGCTCTGGGAGGAGCTTTTAAGCCTGCGACAGGCGGCACAGCATGTCCCGGAGAAGGCGGCCCGCCCCGTCCTGCAAAACGCGGAGCGCCTCATGAACATCTCCCGGGTCCGCTCCCAGGAGGGCGCAGAGGCCGCGTACCGGCTGTGCCTGGAGGAGAAGCTCCCGGACAGCGGGCCGCTTTACCAGGCAGTGCGCAGCTGCACGCTGGGGGAGCTCGCCCTTGAGGCGGGCCGCACCCGCGAGGCAAAGGAGCATTTGCGCTGCGCCGCAGACCGCGGAAACGGGCTGTACGCAAAGCGGCGGGCAGAGGAGCTTTTGGGGGAGATAAGGGCGAGGGACGAGGCCGTGGGGCCGAATGATAGAATGATATAGGAAAGGAACAGATCAATGAGCCTGATTGTACAAAAGTTTGGCGGCACATCCGTTGCGGATGCGGACCGCCTTCGCCATGTGGCGAAGATTATCACCGATACATATAAGGCGGGGAACCAGGTGGTGGCGGTGCTGAGCGCCCAGGGGGACACCACGGACGACCTGATTGAGCGGGCGAGGGAGATCAACCCCAACGCCTCCACCCGCGAGATGGATATGTTACTGTCCACCGGGGAACAGATCTCCGTCTCGCTGTGCGCCATGGCCATCGAGGCCATGGGATACCCGGTGATCTCTCTGACGGGATGGCAGGCCGGCGTGGTCACCAACACGGCGTCCATGAACGCGCGGATCAAGAAGGTGGACACGGAGCGGATTGAGGCGGAGCTCGATGCCCGCCGGATCGTGATCGTCACCGGCTTCCAGGGGATCAACCGCTACGACGACATCACCACCCTGGGCCGCGGCGGCTCGGACACCTCGGCGGTGGCCCTGGCGGCCTCCCTGCGGGCGGATTTATGCCAGATTTACACCGACGTGGACGGAGTTTACACGGCGGACCCGCGAATCGTGCCTCACGCAAGGAAGCTGGACGAGGTGACGTACAACGAGATGCTGGAGCTGGCGACCCTGGGCGCCCAGGTGCTGCACAACCGCTCCGTGGAGATGGCGAAGAAATACAACGTGAACCTGGAGGTTCTCTCGAGCTTTTCGGGAAATCCGGGCACAAAGGTGAAGGAGGTTGCCAAGAGAATGGAAAAATCATATATCAGCAGCGTAGCAAAGGATACCAACATCGCGCGGATCGCGCTCCTGGGCGTGCCCAACGAGATCGGCACATCCTTCAAGGTCTTCTCCCTGCTGGCCCAGCACGGAATCAACGTGGATATCATCTTACAAGGCATCGGGCACGCGGAGGGCAAGGACATCTGCTTTACCGTGGCGGAGCCGGATCTGGAGCTGGCGGCCAAGCTTCTCACGGAGAACAAGGAGCGAATCCGCTTCCGCGATCTGGAGACCAACGCGGACGTGGCCAAGGTCTCCGTGGTGGGCGCGGGCGTCATCGGGAACCCCGGCGTGGCGGCCCAGCTGTTCGAGGCGCTCTACGACGCGGGCATCAACATCAACATGATCTCCACCAGCGAAATTAAAATATCCGTGCTGGTGGAGCGCAGAGATGCGGAAAAAGCTGTGCAAGTTATTCATGATAAGTTTTTTGCTATGTAGGACATAACGAAAATACTTGTTAAATCGTTCACTATTTTTGCTGGAAATGGCTTGAAATTTGCACAGATTAAATATATAATTATAATCGGCAAGATTTTTGTATTCTTTAGGCGACGGCTATTTGAAGGGCCGCCGCCTAAGTTGTAAAATACTTTTTTATGGAGGACTGCAATATGAGTAATTCAGCACAAACTTCAGCAAGCAGCCGGATCGCGGCCCTGCTTGATGAAAACAGTTTTGTTGAAGTCGGCGCGTACATCACCGCCAGAAACACAGACTTTAACATGACTGAGCAGGAGACCCCTGCCGATGGCGTGGTGACCGGATATGGTACCATTGAGGGCTGCCTTGTGTATGTGTACAGCCAGGACGCTTCCGTACTGGGCGGGTCCATGGGCGAGATGCACGCCAAGAAAATTTCCAATATCTATTCCATGGCCATGAAGATGGGCGCACCGGTGATCGGACTGATCGACTGCGCGGGCCTGCGTCTTCAGGAGGCAACCGATGCACTGAACGGTTTCGGCCAGATGTACTTAAGCCAGACCATGGCGTCCGGCGTGATTCCGCAGATCTCCGCGATTTTTGGCACCTGCGGCGGCGGCATGGCAGTGTCCGCAGCGATCACGGACTTCACCTTCATGGAGGACAAGTCTGCGAAGCTGTTCGTGAACGCTCCCAACGCGATTGCCGGCAACTATACATCCAAGTGTGACACCTCCAGCGCGGCATTCCAGAGCGCAGAGGCCGGCCTGGTGGACTTCACCGGCGACGAGGCTTCGATTCTCGGCCAAATCCGCACACTGGTGTCTATTTTACCGTCCAACAACGAGGACGACATGTCCTACGGCGAGTGCCAGGACGACTTAAACCGTATCTGCAATGAGCTGGCAGGCTGCGCGGGCGATACCGCTCTGGCTCTGACCCTCATTTCCGACAACAACTTCTTCCTGGAAGTTAAGAAGAACTATGAACCCGCTATGGTGACCGGCTTCATCCGCTTAAACGGAACCACCATCGGCTGCGTTGCAAACCGCACCGAGGTTTACGAGAACGGCGAGAAGACCGCTGACTACGAGGCTGTTCTGTCCGCAAAGGGCTGCGACAAGGCCGCGGAGTTCATCAATTTCTGTGATTCCTTCAACATCCCTGTTCTGTCCTTAGTCAACGTGAGGGGCTACAAGGCCAGCAAGTGCACGGAGAAGCTGATCGCCAAGGCGGCCGGCCGTCTCACCTACGCTTACGCCAACGCCAGCGTTCCGAAGGTAACTGTGGTTGTGAAGGACGCACTGGGCAGCGCATACCTGACCATGGGCAGCAAGTCCATCGGTGCGGATGTGGTTTACGCCTGGAAGAACGCCACCATCGGCATGATGGACCCGGCTGAGGCCGTTAAGATCATGTACGCCAAGGAGATTGCAGCTGCGGATGACAGCGTGGCTCTGATCAACGAGAAGACCGCAGAGTACTCTGCCCTTCAGTCCAGCGCTCTGGCAGCGGCGAAAAGAGGCTACATCGACGATATTATTGAGGCTGGTGAGACCCGCCAGCGCGTGATCGCAGCGTTTGAGATGCTGTTCACAAAAAGAGAGGACCGTCCGTCTAAAAAGCATGGCACGGTTTAAAGAGAGGTGACAGGTATATGAAAGGATTATTGAAGCGAGCGGCAGCAGTGCTGTTGATGGCAGTCTGCCTGATGAACCTGTCGGCCTGCTCTGCCAGTGAGGATACAGCGAACGCGCCCAAGATCGCGACCGAGGGCACGCCGGCGGATGAGTATACATCCCAGATGGTCCTTCAGCAGGCGCTCAGCATCTTGTCTATCAGCGAGGAACAGCTGACCATCCAGAAGGGCATCTATGAGTCCCAGGGCAGCGCAGAGACCGTTGCACTGATCGACATCTTAAAAGAGGCCAAGAGCGAGTACGGCACCATCCACGGGGTGGATACGGCGAACGCCAAGGTCGTGCAGCTTCCGGATCAGACCTACACCCTGGTCGTGGGCGTGACCTTCGACGAGGGCGAGATGAACTACGTGATGAACGTGAACACCATGACCGGCGCGATGAACGCGGAGTTCATTCCCGCGGGCGGCGATGACGCAGGTCAGACTGTATCCCAGAAGATGGAGGCGGGCGGCGTTTACGCGGCTCTCGGTATCGGCACTGTGTTCGCTGTGCTGATCTTCATCAGCCTGCTGATCAGCTGCTTTAAGTTCATCCACGCGTGGGAGGAAGGCCGCAACAGCGCAGGCAAGGACGCAGAGAGAGGACCGGCACCGGTTCCCGCACCGGCACCCGTTGCACCCGCACCGATTGCCGCCGCTCCGGCGCAGGATCTGATGGAGGATGCAGAGCTGGTTGCAGTGATCAGCGCGGCGATCGCGGCCTACGAGGGAACTACCTCCAACGGCCTGGTGGTGCGCTCGATCCGCAGACTTCCGAACTCCAGATGGAAATAGTTTAACCCAATGACCCATTGTCGAATTAAATAAAGAATCAATCATACCCAATTCAGGAGGAATTGAAAAATGAAGAGTTATACAATCACAGTGAATGGAAAAGCATATGCAGTAACGGTTGAAGAGGGCGCCGCTGCCGGCGTGGCACCTGTGGCAGCAGCTCCGGCACCTGTAGCTCCGGCAGCTCCGGCTCCCGCAGCAGCTCCCGCTCCGGCGGCTCCGGCCCCGGCAGCAGCTCCGGCTGGCGCAGCAGGCGCGGTTAAGGTTTCCGCTCCCATGCCCGGCAAGGTGGTAGGCGTGAAGGCCTCCGTAGGACAGGCTGTGAAGAAGGGTGATACCATCCTGGTTCTGGAAGCCATGAAGATGGAGAACGACATCGTGGCTCCCCAGGACGGCACCGTTGCCAGCATCAATGTATCCACCGGCGACTCCGTTGAATCCGGCGCGGTTTTAGCTACTCTGAATTAATCATAACGATGGATTTACAGCAATGTGGATCCACATGGAGGGAACATTATGGATTTTGGCAATATTCTGAGCAACCTCCTGGACCAGATGGCGTTCTTCCATCTGCAGCCAGGTAACTATGTGATGATCGGAGTAGCCTTGGTTTTCTTATTCCTTGCTATCAAGAAGGGTTTTGAACCGCTGCTCTTGATCCCGATCGCCTTTGGTATGCTGCTGGTAAATATTTACCCGGAGATTATGTACTCCCCCGAGCAGACGTCCAACGGAACCGGCGGACTGCTCTGGTACTTCTTCCAGCTGGACGAGTGGAGCATCCTGCCGTCACTGATTTTCCTGGGCGTGGGCGCTATGACGGACTTCGGTCCCCTGATCGCAAACCCCATCAGCTTCCTTATGGGCGCCGCCGCCCAGCTGGGTATCTACTCCGCTTACTTCCTGGCAATCCTTCTGGGATTCAACGGCAAGGAGGCGGCTGCGATCTCCATCATCGGCGGAGCCGACGGCCCCACCTCCCTGTTCCTGTGCAGTAAGCTGGGACAGACCCAGATCATGGGCCCCATCGCCGTGGCAGCTTACTCCTACATGGCGCTGGTTCCGATTATCCAGCCGCCGGTTATGAAGCTCCTCACCACCAAGAAAGAGCGTGAGATCAAGATGGAGCAGCTGCGCCCGGTATCCAAGCTGGAGAAGATTTTATTCCCCATCATCGTTACCATCGTGGTGTGTCTGATTCTTCCGTCCACCGCTCCCCTTGTGGGCATGCTGATGTTAGGCAACTTATTCCGCGAGTGCGGCGTTGTGAAACAGCTGGCGGAGACCGCTTCCAATGCGCTGATGTACATCGTGGTTATCCTGTTAGGCACCTCCGTTGGTGCAACCACCAGCGCTGAGGCATTCCTGAACCTGACCACCCTTAAGATCGTGGCTCTCGGCCTTGTTGCGTTTATCTTCGGCACCGCCGGCGGCGTGCTGCTGGGCAAGGTGCTGTGCAAGGTTACCGGAGGCAAGATCAACCCGCTTATCGGTTCGGCCGGCGTGTCCGCTGTTCCCATGGCGGCGCGTGTATCCCAGAAGGTCGGCGCGGAGGCAGATCCCACCAACTTCCTGCTCATGCATGCGATGGGCCCCAACGTTGCGGGCGTTATCGGTACGGCTGTTGCCGCCGGTACGTTTATGGCGATCTTCGGAGTCTGATTTTAGCACATTTCACTGAAATTTTAGGAGGATTATAACTATGGCAGAGATAGAGAAAAAGCCGGTTAAGATTGTGGAGACCGTCCTGCGTGACGCCCATCAGTCTTTGCTTGCAACCAGAATGTCTACAGACCAGATGCTGCCCATTGTGGACAAGATGGATAAAGTCGGCTACTACGCAGTAGAGTGCTGGGGCGGCGCCACCTTTGATGCTTGCCTTCGTTTCCTGAAGGAAGATCCCTGGGATCGCTTAAGAAAGCTGAGAGACGGCTTCAAGAACACCAAGCTGCAGATGCTGTTCCGCGGCCAGAACATTCTGGGCTACAACCACTACGCGGACGACGTGGTGGAGTACTTCGTACAGAAGTCCATCGCAAACGGCATCGACATCATTCGTATTTTCGACTGCCTGAACGATATCCGCAATCTGGAGACCGCGGTTAAGGCGACCAAGAAGGAGAAGGGCCATGCGCAGATCGCGCTGTGCTACACTCTGGGCGACGCTTACACCCTGGACTACTGGAAGGATATCGCCAGAAGAATCGAGGACATGGGCGCGGACTCCCTGTGCATCAAGGATATGGCCGGCCTTCTGACCCCGTATCAGGCTGCTGAGCTGGTGACAGCTTTAAAGGAGGGCACCAGCCTTCCCATCGACCTGCACACCCACTACACCTCCGGCGTGGCTTCCATGACCTACTTAAAGGCCGTAGAGGCGGGCTGCGAGATCATCGACTGTGCAATGTCTCCCCTGGCTCTGGGCACCAGCCAGCCGGCTACCGAGGTTATGGTTGAGACCTTCCGCGGCACGCCCTACGACACCGGCTACGACCAGACCTTACTTGCTGAGATCGCAGATCACTTCCAGCCGATCCGTGAGCAGGCTCTTAAGAGCGGCCTGCTGAACCCGAAGGTGCTGGGCGTTAACATCAAGACCCTGCAGTACCAGGTGCCGGGCGGCATGCTGTCCAACCTGGTGAACCAGCTTAAGGAAGCCGGACAGGAAGACAAGTACCGTCAGGTGCTGGAGGAGATCCCGAGAGTCCGTAAGGACTTCGGCGAGCCGCCGCTTGTTACCCCGTCCTCCCAGATCGTGGGCACCCAGGCTGTGCTGAACGTGATCATGGGCGAGCGCTACAAGATGGTTCCGAAGGAATCCAAGAAGATTATGCTGGGCGAGTTCGGCCAGACCGTTAAGCCCTTCAATCCGGAAGTGCAGAAGAAGATCATCGGCGACGAGACCCCGATCACCTGCCGTCCGGCTGACTTAATCAAGCCGCAGCTGCCGCAGTTCGAGAAGGAGTGCGCACAGTGGAAGCAGCAGGATGAGGATGTGCTCAGCTACGCTCTGTTCCCGCAGGTTGCCAAGGACTTCTTTATCTACAGAGAAGCACAGCAGACCAAGGTCGATCAGACCGTGGCGGACAAGAACAGCAAGGCTTATCCCGTATAAGTGTGATTGAACGATTGTAAAAATAAAAAAGTCGGTTCCGGTTTTTATCGGAATCGACTTTTTTTGTGGCCTTTGAAGGACCGGCTGGCAGGTCCATGTTTACTGTCTGGCCAGGTACATGGATGTCAAAAGCGTTTTGCCGGTCTGTGTCTTAAAGATGGTTCCCAGGGTGTTCTCAATGTTTTTTACAGAGTAGCTGCTCTCGTCCGCATTCACCAGGTAGTCGGCCTCGATCAGGATCTGGTAATCCGGGCCGTCGGTGGCCTCCGGCGTGTGGTGGTGGCCCACCAGGTAGGCGATGCGGGCGATCTGGGCCTGTGAAAGCCCGGTGCCGTTGAGAAACGCCTCCGCCAGCAGGGGGCCCTCCGCCTCCTGGTATTTCCCGTTGGTATTGCCGTATTTCTGGCGGCAGAGGGGGCAGGCGATGTCGTGCACGATGGCGGCGATCTCCAGGATCGTCTGCGTCTGCCCGTCCAGGCCCTCGCACTCCCCGATGGTCTTTGCGTAGGCGTACACCTTCATGAGATGGTTGATGTCATGAAGGGTCTGGCCAGGGTACTGGATCATTTTTGCGGTTATTTCAGAGACAGTCATGGGAGAGTCCTCCTTGGGGGTTATAATTGGAGATTGGAATTGGTGGGGATGGGCCTGGGGGCAGTGGCGGTATCGGCGGCACCGGCCGCGTTACTGCCCGGTTCCGTAGGCCATGGCCGCGCCCGCGTCCAGCATGCCGCCGGTGAGCACGCGGCCGTTTAGGGAGTCCAGCTTGTGGGCGCTGGATAAAATCGCATTTTTCACTCCGGCCAGGTCCAGATCCGGGCGGCCGGAGTAGACCATGGCGGCCACGCCGGTGACCATGGGGGCGGACATGGAGGTACCGCTCATGTGGCCGTAGCTGTGGTCTGCGATGGTGCTTAAAATGTACGTGCCCGGCGCGGCGATGTCCACGCTTTTGGGGCCGTAGTTGGAGCTCTCCTCCAGCTTGCCGTCGAACATCAGGTTTGCCACAGTGATGATGTTGGCGGAGGGCAGGCTGGCCGGGTAGACCGGGGTGGTGTCGATGTTAAAGCCCAAATCCCTGTCATCGCCGTTTCCGGCGGCCACCACAAAGAGCATCGGGGAGTTCTGAATCGCTTTGGCGATCTCCTCGTCGTTGTGGACGGAGCCGAAGCTTAAGTTGCAGATGGAGGCGCCGTTGTCCTGGGCGTAGCGGATGGCGTCCAGCACGGCCTGGGTGTTGCCCTTTCCCTCATCGCTTCCCAGCGCCTTGATGACCATGATCTTCACATAGCGGTTGTCTGTGATCCCAACGATGCCGCCGTTGTCCCGGGCGGCCGCCACGGTGCCCGCTGCATGGGTTCCGTGGCTGTCGTCCTCGCCGGTGTAGAGCACGTTGTTTCCGTCGTAGAAGTTCCAGCCGTGCACGTCGTCGATGTAGCCGTTGCCGTCATTGTCGATGCCGTCGTCGGGGATTTCGTCCTCGTTGGTCCAGATGGCGTGTTCCAGGTCCGGGTGGGTGTAATCGATCCCGGTGTCGATGATGGCGACGGTCACGCAGCGCTTGTTCGGGACGCTGTCGTAGAGCGCCCACGCGGGCTCAATGTTGATGTCGATGCCCGCCACTGCGTCGGTGGAGATGTTGTCGTAGTTTCCGGGCCCCACCGGCGGCAGCGCAACGCCGTCGATATCGCCGTTCTCGTCCTGGTGTATGTACATTTCCCCCAGGGACTCGATGTTGAGGCGGGACTGGGTGCGGCGGATCCGCCCTTCGTTCCTCAGGGCCCACTGGTAGGACGCCATGTCGTCGCCGGCCGCCAGGTTGTCAAGGCCGGGGCCCACGGCGAAGGGGCGGTAGATGGGGGGCTGGGCGGCGAGTGAGCCAGGGGCCGCCTGGGCGGCTACGGGAGGGAGCTTGGGCGCCTCGGCGGCCCGCCCCCAAGGGCTGTATAGAGAGCCGGCAAGGCACACGGTGAGCAGTGTCCCGGCCAGCCTGCGTTTGATCTTCATAGGTCATATCTCCTGTCAGTCTGATTATACCAACTTATCATATCACATTCGCCGGCAAAAATATTGAATTTTCTCCGAAAAAAGCTTAAAAATTAAAGTGGAAAAAACTTACGAAATCTTGACAAGATGGGGTAAAATTTCCTATGATGGATGAAACAGGCCAGATTTCACAGGCAGGGAGGGAACTCGCATATGCAGGGAGATTTTATCACCAAGATCAAGGCAGCTTACAATCAGTTTACAAAGACAGAAAAGAAGGTGGCAGATTTCGTGCTGGAGAATCCCAGGCGGGCGCTGTTCATGTCCATCACGGACCTGGCGGACAGCTGCGGCGTGGGGGACACAAGCGTGTTCCGGTTCTGCAAGACGCTGGAGCTAAACGGGTACCAGGAGTTTAAGATGATGCTGAGCCTCAGCCTGAACGAGGGGAATGACGAATTGGACCAGTTTGCGGGGAAGAACGTGACCTTAAACGACACCTTTGAGACGGTGGCCCAGAAGGTTCTGACCGCCAACATACAGGCCTTAAACGAAACCTTCTCCCTGTTGGACGAGCACTGCTTTGACCGGGCCATGGACTTGATGAACGCCGCGCGCTCCATCTACTTTTTCGGTGTGGGCGGCAGCATGCTGACTGCCATGAAGGCCATGAACAAGTTCCTGCGCATCGAGCCCAAGGTCCGCTGCCTGCCGGACACCCACATGCAGGCCATGGCGGCCGCGGTGATGGCCCCGGGGGATGTGGCCGTGCTGTTCTCCTACTCCGGCGCCACCAAGGACACCATCCATGTGGCGGAGCTGGCCAAGGAGGCCGGTGCCGCGGTGATCTGCGTGACCCGGTTTGTGAAGTCGCCGCTCACCTCCTACTCGGACGTGACGCTGCTCAGCGGTGCCAACGAGGGGCCATTCCAGAGCGGGTCCACGTCGGCGGAGATCAGCCAGATGTTTCTGATCGATTTGCTGTACACGGAGTACTACCGTCGGTATTTTAAGAGGTGCAGCAGATTCAATGAGAAGTCCACGGCATCGGTGGTGGAGAAGCTGGTGTGAAGCCTGCAAGCACTGCGCATGAAATGTGCGCTGCGTAAGAATCGTGCGAGGCATAAGAAATCGGCGGGCAAAGTTTCGCTTTGCCCGCCACATGGTTTGTCAGATGGGATGAACCGCTTAAATCGCTGGCAATGGGATTACTGCAGCTTCCAGATATCCCGGTTGTACTCTCCGATGGTCCGGTCGGAGGAGAAGTAGCCGGCCTGGCTGATGTTGATCAGCATTTTTTTCGCCCACCCGGTGCGGTTTTCGTACTCGGCCAGGGCTTTTTCTTTTGTCCGGCAGTAGTCCTCGAAGTCCGGGAAGGTCATGAACCAGTCCTTGTTGAGCAGCTCATTGTACAGGCGTTCCAGGTTCTCCTTGTCGCCGACCTTTAACATCTCGGGGCCGACGATGAAGTCCACAGCCTTCTTTAAGTCCGCATCCTTCTCGTAGTAGTCACGGGAACAGTAGGTGCCGTCCTTGTAGCGCTCGATGACGGTCTCGCTGGAGTCACCGAACACGTAAATGTTCTCATCGCCCACCAGCTCATGGATCTCCACATTGGCGCCGTCGTCGGTGCCCAGGGTGACCGCGCCGTTTAACATGAACTTCATGTTGCCGGTTCCGCTGGCCTCCTTGGAGGCCAGGGAGATCTGCTCGGAGATATCGCAGGCGGGGATCAGCTTTTCCGCCAGGGTCACGTTGTAGTTGCCGACCATCACCACATTTAAGTATGGGCTCACATCCGGGTCGTTCTGGATGATCTGCTGCAGGCAGAGGATCAGGTGGATGATGTCCTTGGCGATGGTGTAGGCAGGCGCCGCCTTGGCCCCGAAAATGGCGGTGATGGGGGTGGTGGGCTTGTGTCCGGCCTTGATTTCCTGATACTTGCGGATCAGGTAGAGGACGTTTAGCTGCTGGCGCTTGTACTCGTGGAGGCGCTTCACCTGGATGTCGAAGATGGAATCCGGGTTGATCTCAATTCCCTGGGTTTTAAGCAGGTACTCGGCCAGATCCCTCTTGCAGCCGTCCTTGACGGCCAGCAGGCGGTGCAGCACCTTGATGTTGGTCAGGAAACGCGGATCGTTCAGCGCGGTCAGTGCGTCCGCGTCAGCCCTAAATCCATCCCCGATCAGGTCCTCGATGAAGGCGGTCAGGCGGGGATTGCTGTGGAGCAGCCAGCGGCGGAAGGTGATGCCGTTGGTCTTGTTGTTGAACTTCTCCGGGTAGAGCTTGTAAAAATGGTTCAGCTCCGTGTTTTTTAAGATCTCGGTGTGCAGCGCGGCCACGCCGTTGACGCTTATGCCGTAGTGGATGTCGATGTGGGCCATGTGCACCCGGTCATCGCTCCCGATGATGTACACGGACGGATCGTCGAAGCGCCTGCGCACCTTGTCGTCCAGGATCTCCATGATGGGGATCAGCTGGGGCACGGCCTCCTTGAAGAAGTCCATGGGCCAGGTCTCCAGGGCCTCGGCCAGGATGGTGTGGTTGGTGTAGGCGCAGGTGCGGCGCACCACGTCGATGGCGTCGTCCATCTCCATGCCGTGCTCGGTGGTCAGCAGGCGGATGAGCTCCGGGATCACCATGGTGGGATGGGTGTCGTTGATCTGGATCACCGCGTAGTCGGGCAGATCGTAGTATTTGCAGCCCTTGGCCGCAGCCTCCTCCAGGATCAGGCGGGCGGCGTTTGCCACCATGAAATACTGCTGGTAGATCCGCAGCACGCGGCCGGCGCGGTCGCTGTCATCCGGGTAGAGGAACAGGGTCAGATTCTTCTTGATGTCCGTCTTGTCGAAGGAGATTCCCTCCTCCACGATGGATTCGTCCACGCTCTCCACGTCGAAGAGGTGCAGCTTGTTGGTGCGGTTGTTGTAGCCGGTCACCTGGATGTCATACATCCGGGAGGTCAGCGTGAACCCCTTGTAGGGGATGGTGTAGGTTTTATCGGTTTTGGTGAGCCAGGAGGGAACCTCGATCCACGGGTTGGGCTCCTCCTCCTGCTTGTTGTCATGAAACAGCTGCTTAAACAGGCCGAAATGGTAGTTTAAGCCCACGCCGTCGCCGTTTAAGCCGAGAGTCGCGATGGAGTCCAGGAAGCAAGCGGCCAGGCGGCCAAGGCCTCCGTTGCCGAGGGAGGGCTCGGGCTCCAGCTCCTCCACCTCGCTCAATTGGTGGCCCAAGGCGGCCAAAAGGTCGCGCACCTGGTCATAGATCCCGAGGTTGATCAGGTTGTTGGAGAGCAGTTTTCCGATGAGAAACTCAGCGGAAATGTAGTAGAGCTTTTTCTTTCCCTCTGTGGACTGGCACCCGGCGGCCAGCTCCTGGGTCAGGGTCAGCAGGCCCGCGTAGAGGTCGTTTACAGAGCACTGCGCTAACGGCTTGCCGCAGGCGGCGGTGAGCTTTTTCTCTAACTGTGTGGTCGTGAACATATGATTCATAATTGTCATCATTCCTTTTTTTGAGTGGATCCGCAGCCCGGAAAACGGTTTTAAAGCCGTGGACAGCGGTATTTTTAATTGTTTTGTCTGTATTATAGACCCTTCTATCGGTTAAATCTTGCAGCATGGTGGGATAATATTGTACAATACAATCATAGAGATCGGTGACCGAGTGGAATTTTAACGATGGGAGGTGCGCATGACGGGGACAGAGTATTACCATGAGATCAAAAAACATGCGGGGAAGGAGTTCCCCTTCAACATCTACCCCTGCACGATCCCGCTGGATTTCCGCCAGGTGCCGGTGCACTGGCATGAGGAGATGGAATTCATCGTGGTCAAGAAGGGCAGAGGGCTGGTGACCGCGGACCTAAAGCCCTACGAGGTTGCGGCCGGGGAGGCGGTGGTGGTCTTTCCGGGCCAGCTGCACGGCATCGGCCAGTTTGGGGGAGCGTCCATGGAATATGAGAACGTGATCTTCCAGCCGTCCATGCTGATGGCGTCCGCGGATGACGCCTGCACGGCGCAGTTTCTCATGCCGCTAGTGATGGAGGGGGGACAGGCGGCCGTGCACATCACCCGGGAGAGCCCGGGATATGAGGCGTTCATGGCATGCTTAGAGGCCATGGACCGCATGTGCGGGGAGAAGCCCTACGGGTATCAGCTGGCGGTGAAGGGGGCGCTGTTCGGGTTCCTCTTCCAGGTGTTCACCCACTATCGGGAGGCGGCGCCGGAGGGCGGAAAAAAGTACCGGGAAAAGATCAAGCTGCTGCTGCGGCACATTGAGGAGCACTACGGGGAACGGCTGAGCGTGGAGGAGGCCGCGGGGATGTGCTATTACAGCAAATCCCATTTTATGAAGTTCTTTCGTCAGCACATGGGCTGCTCCTTCGTGGAGTATTTAAACGACTACCGGTTGTCCATGGCTGCGGGGTTTTTAATGTCCACGGGGGACACGGTGACGGAGATTGCCCAGCGCTGTGGCTTTGACAACATCTCCTATTTTAACCGGATGTTCAAGCGCAAATACGGACAGGCGCCGGCGGCTTACCGAAAGGCGGTTGTGCTGAGAGGATAAATATGGTAAAATAAGGCGTATTTTATGCGGGCTTTGCCTGCGCAAGCCCGGCGGGTGACTGCCGGAGGGAGTTGAGGAGATAAAATTATGAGGGAATGTGGAATGCTGCTGCCGATCGCCAGCCTGCCGTCGCGGTATGGGATTGGCGCATTTTCAAAAGATGCGTATGCGTTTGTAGATACATTAAAGGCTGCGGGGCAGTCTTACTGGCAGGTGCTGCCGTTAGGCCCCACCGGATTCGGGGATTCGCCCTATCAGTCCTTCTCCGCCTTTGCGGGGAACCCCTATTTCATCGATTTGGAGACGCTGGTGGAGGAGGGACTTCTGACCCTGGAGGAGTGCGAGGCCGTGGATTTTGGGGAGGACCCGCGCAAGATCTGGTACGACAAGATCTATGAGGGGAGATTTCCGCTGCTGAGAAAGGCCTATGAGCGGTTTAAGGCGTCGCTTTCGGAGAATGCACAGGGCGCACAGGGCGCTGGGGCGGTGGACGCGGTCCATGAGATGGCCGCCCGGCTGCTGGAGGATGAGACGAGAGAGTACTGCTTTTACATGGCGGTGAAGAACCATTTCGGTGAGAAGAGCTGGAATCTCTGGGATGAGGACATCCGGCTGCGCAGGCCGGAGGCGGTCGCGGCCTGGAGAGAGCGGCTGACGGATGACATTGGGTTTTATGAGTTTCAGCAGATGAAATTCGAGGAGCAGTGGGAGCGGTTGAAGGATTACGCCCACAGCCAGGGAATCCGGTTGATTGGGGATATCCCGATCTATGTGGCGTTTGACAGCGCGGACAGCTGGGCGCATCCGGAGCTGTTCCAGTTTGATGAGAACAATGAGCCGGTGGCTGTGGCGGGCTGCCCGCCGGACGCCTTTGCCGCAACGGGACAGCTCTGGGGCAATCCGCTCTACAGCTGGGAGTATCACCGGCAGACGGGGTACGCCTGGTGGATGAAGCGGATGGCGTACAGCTTCCGGATGTATGACATGGTCCGCGTGGATCATTTCCGGGGCTTTGAGTCCTACTATGCCATTCCCTACGGGGAGCCGACGGCGGAGCATGGGCACTGGGAGCAGGGACCTGGTCTCGAGATCTTCCGCCGCATGCAGGATGAGTTTGGCAAGAAGCTGCCGATCATCGCGGAGGATCTGGGCTTTTTGACGCCGGCTGTGCGCAAGCTGCTGACGGACACGGGATTCCCGGGGATGAAGGTTCTGGAGTTCGCGTTCAACGCCAAGGAGGAGAGCGATTATCTGCCCTACAACTACATCAGCAACTGCGTGGTCTACACCGGAACCCATGACAACGACACGCTGGTGGGCTGGTACAAGCACATGGACATCGAGGACAAGGAATTTTCCATGGCATTTTTGGGCAGCGAGGACACGCCTCTCGCCAAGATCCATTGGGATTTCATCCGGCTGGCATTATCCAGCGTGGCAAAGCTGGCGGTGATCCCGGTGCAGGACTATCTGGGACTGGGCTCCGAGGCGCGCATCAACGAACCGTCCACAATTGGTAAAAACTGGAGATGGAGAATGCTGCCGGACGAACTGGACGGGCATACCATCCGGAAATGCCGCAGGCTGGCTAAGATTTATGGAAGATACCGCGAGGTGCCGATGGAGACGGAGGCAGCTTCGGAAGGGAACTAAGGAGAGAAAGGTGTGGCCGGAGGGAGCGGGAGAAGGACTGGGGCTGGAGGGTTGGAAGATCCTGGGAATGAGTGGCCGCAGTTCACAGTCCCGCATAAAGTGCAGTTCTGGGAACAGTAACAATGAGTGCTCATTTTTTAGAATGTTGAGAGGAAGCTCTTGAAAAATTCCGGATGGATTGTTATAATAAATTCGAAGGAACAACCGCCCACAAGGTGGGTTGACCAATTTTAGGATAGAAAAACCACCCCGCTACTGGCCAAGTTTTGGGGTGGTTTTTCTATGCATTAACAATTAGTGACAAGTGCAGTTGTACATATTTAACTGCCACCCGGGCGCAAAAGAACATTGATTCTCAGCGCCCGTTTTTTTGATTCGAGGAGGAACAGCTTTTTCGTCACTTACTGGGCGCTGCCGGTCTCTGTCTCATAAGGCCAGTCTACAATTCCGCCGAAGTCGTACACGTTCGTGTAACCCATTTTCAGGAGCTTGTCGGAGGCCGCTTTGCTGCGGACACCGGTGCGGCAGTGAATCAATAGAATCGCATCCAGATCCGGAAGGGCTTCCGGCTGCTGGTCCGAGATATCCTCGTTGGGCACATTGATGGCGCCGGGAATATGGCGGTCCCCGTACTCGTCGGGCCTGCGGACATCCACGACAAAGACCCCACCGTTATCGATCATCTCTTTTGCCTCCTCGGCGCTGATTTTGTGATAGGTATTGTCCCCGGGGGTGGAGGAAGAGGACGGAGCGGCATCAGTCGGGGCAGACTTGGGATCGGACTCAGACGTTTTGGGCGCCTGGGCCGCGGTAGTGGCAGCCTGGGCGGGGGCAGCGCCGGTGGAGTTTTTGGAGCTGCGGCCTGCCGCAGAGCAGCCGGTGAAGGCGATTGTGGCCAGAAGTCCGGCGTACAGTAAGTATTTGGATATCATCATGATGGATCCTCCTTTAAGATTGGGTTGATTGTAATATAGAAATTTTGTGGGTGATCATTAAGTTTTGAGGCCTTTAGGAATTCTGTCCGGGGGCGGCAGAGGCGTTTGCAGTTCCCGGCGCGGTACTCCCAAATGGGAGAATGGGCGAGGGGGATGGTGATGGAGGTAGTGTTTCAGGGGGAGTGCTGGGATTCTCCGGCGTCCCGGTTGCACCAGGATTCTCCGGCGTCCCGGCCGCGCCAGGATTCTCCGGCGTCCCGGCCGCCTCAGGATTCTCCGGCGATCCGGTATCTCCCGCATTCTCCACGGTCCCGGTCTCCACGCCACTTTCCGGCTCAGTGCTCTCACCGCCATTCTCCGCGGCTTCATTCTCCCCCATCACAGTCGTATTCTGCTCAATCACCGCTGCCTTAGCCCGGTAATTGCTGCTGTGCAGGGGCTTCTCCTCGAGCACCTGTCCGTCCTTTGTCAGGAGTCGGAAGCTCTTCCAGGAGGTCCCGGATTTGGCGGACTCCACTTCCTTTTGGGTGCCGTAGGGCAGCGCCGGGTTCTCCGACACAACGGGCTCCGGCGGGGCGATTTCGCCTACCTTCTCGGAACGGATTGAGACTTTTACGCCGTCCTCCAGCACCGGAAGGCCCACGATGGAGAGCTTCAGCTGGTTGTCTTTAAACGCGGCCCGCAGAGCGATGGAGGCGCTGCTGGTGTTGACGAATTTCAAATCCGGTCCGGCGTAGCCGTCGAAGCTGACCATGGCATCCTGGCCGGGCTCCACGTAGCTGGGGGCAAAGCTGTGGGAGTTGCGCTCCGTGGTCATGAAACCAGAGTTCAGGATGGCGTGATACAGCGTCGTGGACACCTGGCACACACCGCCGCCGGGCTCCTCGATCAGCACACCGTTTTTGTAGGCGCCCGCTGGCTGGTAGCCCTTCTCGCTGGTCCGGTTTCCGGTGGCAAGATTGAAGGAAAACTCCTCGCCGGGCTTTAAAATCCGGCCGTCGATGGCGTCCACTGCCAGGCGGATGTTCTGGTTCCTATTCTTGTTGTTTGTGGTTTTTGTGGTGAAGGTTCCGATCACCTGGTATTGCTCCTTGGCCTGCGCCTGGTTGCGGGACGGAGGGGTGATGGTGAAGTTTGGGGTGATGACGGCGGCGTAGTCGCCGGACTTTGCGGCGGTAAGGATTGCCTCCGTCAGCGCTTCCTGGTTCAGCTCAAGGCCGCTCACCTCTTTGGAGTACTGGTACTTTCCAGTCTCCCGGTCGTAGGACACCAGCTGGGAGTCCTCGGGGGAGCGGTTAAACTGATCAGCAAAGGCGGACACCGCCTCTGCAATCGAGCGGCCGATGGACTCGAAGTCAAAGGACTCACTCTGTGGCTCTGCAGCGGGGGCGCTGTAGACCTTCTCCAGGATCCGGTCGATCTCAGGCTCCAGCTGGTCCGGGACCGGGAAGTGCTCATTCTCGTACTCCAGGGTCATGGCCCAGGGGAAAGCGGCGAGCAGGCGCGCTCTGGCTTCCTCGCGGCTGAGGCCGGTGATACTCACGCCCTGCACGGACATCTCCACGGCGGGGGCTGGGACAGGATTCTTGGTGGGGGTCGCGGCGGCGTAGGCTACAGAGGAGGCGCTGTCCTGTTCCGACTTTTTGTCTTTCCCGAAGGTGATCCACGCCGCGACTATGGATACAGGCACCAACACGGCCAGGGCTAAGAGAGTGCTCCGGGCCAGAAGGCCGCCCCGGGACAGCCCTTCCCTTAGGAGCCCGCCCCGGGCAGCGCCGGTATGCCGTTTCCGCCTGCGCGATCTGAGGTGATTTCTGCTGTTTCTGGTCATCTGTGATGCTTCCTTCCTGAAAAGTGAGTGGTTAACTGTATATGCAAAAATTACAATTCATACTGTAACGATAACAGATACAGTTAAAACTGTCAAGTATTTTCTTTTATAACATAATTTTACCCGTTTTCTGCCAGGGAAAACATGGAAATGCAGTTGCTATCACAGCGTGTTCGTAGGTTTACGGTTAAAATAGTATTAGCGACATGGTGGATGGTGTTTACCGCCACAAGATTGCGGGGAAGAGGAAATCGATTACCATGATGAGTATGAGATGCGGTGTGCGGCGGGAAATCAGCAATTGCGGTGACCGGCGGAAAATCCGCCGCCGCAGTGAACAACGGGAAATCCGCCCCTGCAATGACCGGCATGAACCCGCCATCCGCCGGGCTTCAATATATATAAAAGCCCATGGCCCCCAAAGCCGCGATTTCACGGCCCGGGTCCATGGGCTTTTTGCCACTTAAAACTAGATTCGCCTATTCTGTTCTTCCCTGCTCAGCTGCATGATATACTGCATGAATTTTTCCGCCGACGGCCAGAGCGCCTTGTCTTTTAACTGCTCGCGGCACTTGGCCAGCACGGCTTTCTCGCGCCCGGTCTGTAAGACGGGCATGTCAGTGCGCTTTTTGATCTCCGCGATCTCGCACGCCACGGCCATGCGCCGCTCAAAGAGCGCGATCATCTGCGCGTCGATCCGGTCAATTTCTTCTCTGCACTGTGTCAATTCATCCATTCTGATTATACCCCCATGATCCTATTTGCGATCGGATACCCGATCAGAACGCTTGCCGCGATGGACGTGAGCATCATGCAGCTGCCGTAGGTGATCACCTGGGATGTCTTGGTCCAGCCGGAGCCGATGGCTAACGGCACGTTCGGGTGAGCGGGCGGCGTCACGAAGGCGTAGCCGCCCAGCATGCCGATGATCATGGCCACTGCGGGCGTGCTGATGGCGCCGCCTGAGGCCATACAGATGGGGATTCCCACCGCACACACCACGGTGACGGTCACCATGTTGGAGGCCAGGTTGGTCATCACAGCCGCCCAGATGGTGAAGACTGCGACCAGCAGAATCGGCGATATGCCGGCCAGCAGGGGCGTGATCACATCGGACAGCCAGGCGGTGAGCCCGATGTCGGCGTTGGTCATGGCGGAGCCGAGGGCCAGGGTGGAGCCGGCCATGATCACGCTTCCCCACTCCACGCCCTTCTGCATGGCTTCCTTAAAGTTCATCAAGGGCTTGCCGTCCACGGAGATCAGGCACATGGCCACAGCGCCTGCCAGCGGGGGAAACGCGGTCCCCTTGGAGCTGATAAAGCGGGCGATGGTCGGAAATACCGGGGAGATAAACTCCGGCAGCACCCACATGGCCACTACCGCGAAGAACACGGTGAGAATCCATGTCTCACGCTTGTCCGCCTTCTCCACGCTGTCGTGAAGCGCGTTAAAGTTTAAGTCCTTTAGCCGGGAGGTGTCCGGCCGCAGCACGAAGCGGAACAATAAGAGCATGACGATAAAGCAGACGATTCCAACGGGCACGGCAAACCCCATGTAGTGGGCGTAGCTGACGGTGCTCCCGGTGGCGGTCTGGTAGAAGCCCATGGCCATGATGGAGAACACGTGGGCGATGGGCGTCATGCCGCAGGAGATGGCGCAGCAGAACAGCTGTCCGAGGATCAGAGTGTTGGCCAATTTGTCATCCTTTGAGAGGCATAGCTCGTCACAGATCGCCTTCAGGATGGGCAGGTAGATGACGAAGAGCACGGACGGCGACATGATGAGCCCGATGATGAGGACGGAGGCACAGTAGAGAATCACAAAGTGCCACGGGCCCTTTCTGGCGATGCGGCTGCTGATAAAGAGGATCGCGCAGCGCTTCACAAACGCCGTCTTTGACAGGGCGAAGGTGCACATGAACGTGAAGAGCAGGAACGCCACCGTGCTGTTTCCCAGGGAGCTCGCCAGAACAGCGTTCATGGACAGCTCGGGCACAAGGGTCAGGGCGGCCAGACAGAGCATGCTGGGCCAGTCGATGGAGATGGTGAGCCACAGGATCAGGGCGCCGGTGAAGATGCCGAGAACCTGCATGGCAGAGGGGCCCATCCCGGGGAGCGCCGGGAGAAAGCGGAACCCCAGCATGCAAAACAGCGCCGCAATGATTGAGAGAGTTCGTTTCATGTTATTTTCCTCCTATCCCGGCGTTCTGCCGGTTCAGTTCCTTCTGTATATCCGTTACATCCGCATGTCCCTGTTGGGCGAAGCAGGCTGCCGCCACGCCCGCCGCATGGCCGGTGGCAAAGCCGATGCCCATGACTCTCACCGAGGCGAAGGCCACCGGGTCCGCGCTCACCATGCGCCCGCCGCACAGGAGATTTTCAATGTTGGCGGACTGCAGCGCGCCCAGGGGGATGTCGTAGTAGTCGTCATCCTTCACCCAGAGGTAGGAGATCATCTTGGTCAGGTCATTGTGCATCTCGCAGGGCCATGCGCCGTGTGCCACCGCGTCCGGCCGCTTCACCGCGTTCAGCACGTCGTCCCTGGTCAGCGTGTATTTTCCGACCAGATGTCGGGTATCCCGCAGGCCCATCTTGTAGCCGGTGGAGACCAGCCGGGCATTCTCCATGCCCGGCATGTAGGCGCGGAAGGCCTTTAAATACTCCTGGCACTGCCGTCTCGTGTTCTGCTCGCAGCTGGTGAGCGTCCGGGCGTCCAGGGAGGGAACCGGGACGCTGGGGAGAATCGCGTAGGCGGTGTCCGGCGCGGTGCGGAACACGATCCCGGCCTCCTTGGTCAGGTTCTTGTACCCATCCCTCTTGGCCTGGCGGAAAACCACCTCCAGGGCGGCCGGGGAGAACTTGACGTCCGGGGACACGTGGTCCATGCGCATGATCTTGGTGGACATGTAGCCGCCGCCCTTGCCGTCCCCGTAGCGGATGTCCGCGCCGGCCAGCCAGGCCAGATTTCCGTCGCCGCTGGCGTCCACAAACTGCCTGGCGCCAAATTCGTACCAGTTTTCGTCGTCCACACACTCCACGGAGGCTATGCGGCTGTCGGAGGATTTGTTGACCTTCACCATCCGGCAGTGCAGCAGCAGATCCAGCTTGTAGCGCTCGGCCAGCAGGTCCAGGGCGTACTTTAAGAGCTCCTCGTCGAAGGTGATGATGGCGTTCTTTGTGGGGGATAGGACGTAGTGGTCATAGCCCCCCAGCTCGCGAAGCAGCTGAAGAACCTCCTCGCCGACCCCGTGGACGATCTGTCTGGGGGCGTCCCCGTGGGTGAAAAAGCCGCAGTAGGAAGCCACGTTGGAGTTGGTGGCCTGCCCGCCCAGGCAGCCGTTGCGCTCGATGAGGAGGCAGCTGGCACCGGCTTTTACCGCGCCCACCGCCGCGGCGATGCCCGCAGCGCCCCCTCCAATCACAATTACATCATAGTCCTGGCATTTGTTCACTGATAACTTCTCCTTTTTCAAATTTTTTATCTGTTTTTACTATATCACGGGCAAATTCATTTGTAAAAATCATAAAAGCTATATAGTTAATAGTATAAAACTATCAACTTTACAGCTGGGGGAGAACCGCTTATAATGGAAGCGATGGGAGGGATTGCCATGGAGAAAAATCAACTGATCTATGTGATCGAGGTGGCCAGACTGGGGAGTATCACGCGGGCGGCGCAGGCGCTTCACCTGTCGCAGCCGTCCCTGTCCAACCAGATCATCCACCTGGAGGAGGAGCTGGGGGTTCCGCTGTTCGAGAGGGTGCGCAAGCGGGTGTACCTGACCGAGGCGGGGCAGGTGTTCGTGGACGAGGCCAAAGAGATTGTGGGCAGCTTTGAGTCCCTGGGACAGCTGATGGGCGAATACGCGCAGCAGCGCCGGGGAAACATCCGGATAGGGGCGCTCAGCATCATGTGCCCGCTGAAGATCCCGGAGCTGATCGGCGAATACCGCAAGACATGCGGGGGGATCGACATCTCCCTGGTGGAGAGCGGGAGTGCGGCGCTTTTGGATGCGTTAGAGAGAAACGAGGTGGACGCGGTCTTTGCGCTCATCGATTCCGGGAAGGGGCTGCCGGAGAACCTCTCGGGGATCCACCTGTTCGATTCGGAGGTCTGCGCGGCGGTCCACGAGGACCATGAGCTGTGCGGCAGGGAGTTTTGTTCCATGGAGGATTTGAGCGGCGTCCCGCTGATCGTCAACACCGGGAATTTCGCGCTGTCCTCCATGATTTTGTCCCGCATGGAGTCCGAGGGCGTGGAGGCCCGGGCGACCTACACCTGCAACCAGATCGACTCCTGCCTGTCGCTGGTCAACCGGAACATCGGGGTCAGCTTCTGCTCGCAGGTCACGGCGGACTACTACCACTATCCCCATGTGCGGCTGCTTCCGCTCAGGCCCGCCATGACGCGGACCGTGAGCCTGGTCTACCGGAAAAATCCCGAGTACTACCCGGCGTTAAAGGGATTTTTAAATTTTGCCACCGCATTTATACGGACGGCATTTGCGGATTCATAGTGAGGGAGCGGCGGGGAAGACATGCGGACATTCGGTTCGTCACGTTGCGGTTGAAAAAAAGACGTCTGTTTGCTATACTGAAACGGAGAGCAAACAGACCCTCAGACATGAGGAGACCCCGGCGATTTCTCGACCGGGGCAATTATGAAAAATCTATGTGCAATTTTACCAGTAATCGTTTTTGAAGTATTCCTTTTCTATACAAATAGTATAAAAAATAAATGTGAACGAAATGTGAATTCTATGTAAACAGATTATGAAAAGTTAAAAATTAGAAAAAAGAAGGAGACTAGGATGGGACAGGAATTGAAGCGAAAGACAACCGTCATCGGGCACCGGAATCCGGACACGGACTCCATCTGCTCCGCCATCTGCTATGCGAATTTAAAGTGCATGGTGACCGGTGACGAGTACGTTCCGGGCCGTGCGGGCCATGTGAACGGGGAGACCCAGTTTGTGCTGGATTATTTTCAGGTGGAGCAGCCGAAGCTGGTGGAGGATGTGCGGACCCAGGTGAAGGACATTGAGATCCGCAAGACCAAGGGCGTGGCCGGGAGCATATCCTTAAAGAAGGCGTGGAACATCATGCAGGAGAACAATGTGGTGACCATCCCCTCAGTGCGGGACGACGGGACCTTGGAGGGCCTGATCACGGTGGGCGACATCACCAAGACCTACATGAACATCTACGACAGCAGCATTCTGTCCAAGGCGAACACCCAGTACTCCAACATCATCGAGACGCTGGAGGCGGACCTGATCGTCGGGGACGCGGAGGCGTATTTTGACAAGGGCAAGGTGCTGGTCGCGGCGGCCAACCCGGATCTGATGGAGTTCTACATTGAGCAGAACGACCTGGTCATCCTCGGAAACCGCTATGAGTCCCAGCTGTGCGCCATCGAGATGGGCGCGGCCTGCATCATCGTGTGCGAGGGCGCGGGAGTGTCCCGGACCATCAAGAAGATCGCCCAGGACCGCGGCACCACGGTGATCGCCACCACCTACGACACCTACACGGTGGCCCGTCTGATCAACCAGAGTATGCCCATCAGCTATTTTATGACCAGAGAGCACCTGATTACCTTTGACAGCGACGATTACATCGACGAGATCAAGGAGGTGATGGCCAGCAAACGCCACCGGGATTTCCCGATTCTGGACAAGAACGGCCGCTACTTAGGCATGATTTCCCGCAGAAATTTATTGGGCGCCAAGGGCAAGCAGGTGATCCTGGTGGACCACAACGAGAAGAATCAGGCGGTAGCCGGGGTGGAGGGAGCCGAGATCATGGAGATCATCGACCACCACCGCCTGGGCACGGTGCAGACCATGGCGCCGGTGTTCTTCCGCAACCAGCCTCTGGGCTGCACGGCCACCATCATCTACCAGATGTACCGGGAGGCGGGCGTGGAGATCGAGCAGAAGATCGCAGGACTGCTGTGCAGCGCCATCATCTCCGACACGCTGCTGTTCCGCTCCCCCACCTGTACTGCGGTGGACGAGCGGGCGGCCAGGGAGCTGGCCGAGATCGCAGGGCTTGACATCGAGAAGTACGCGGTTCAGATGTTCTCCGCGGGGAGCAACTTAAAGGACAAGGCGGACGAGGAGATCTTCTACCAGGACTTTAAGCGCTTTACCTCCGGCAAGGTGGCCTTTGCGGTGGGACAGATTACGTCTCTAGACGGCGGCGAGCTGGAGGCCTTAAAGCCGCGGATGCTGGCGTACATGCAGCGCTCCCACGAGACGGATAATCTGGATATGGTGTTCTTCATGCTGACCAACATCCTGACGGAGTCCACTGAGCTTCTGTGCGTGGGCCAGGGCGCGGTGCAGCTGGCGGCCAAGGCCTTCCATTTGGATGCGGAGGACGCCTCCCAGAAGGAGGAGCCGGTGGTCTGCCTGCCGGGCGTGGTGTCGCGCAAGAAGCAGCTGATTCCGGAGCTCATGCTGGCGGAGCAGAACTAACCGTTGATGTGAATGGGAATCGAAAAAATTGAAAAGGTCCGGGAGCATGTTCCAATTTTTGGAAGATGCTCCCGGACCTTTTTGTGAGAACAGACTGGGCTGCGGGAATCGCCTGCGGGCGGTTACTCGCCGTTCGCTTCCCTCTCCCGGACCAGCTCGATGGCTTCTTTTCCGGTCATGTGGTCGATGGCGATCTCGACCATGCAGACGTGTGCGAACTGCTGGTCGATCTCCTTTGCGCGGCCCTCCACCTGTTCAGGAGAGTACTTTTCGGCCAGAAGCTCCAGGGCGGCGCGTTTCTCGGCCGCGTCCTCCAGCTGGCGGGCCTTTCCGAAGGCGATGACGCTCCGGTAGCAGGTGGTATATTTCTCAGGGACGATCAGGTCCTGGCCGACCACGCAGAAGGAGACCTTTTCGTTGCACGCGATGGCGTCCAGCTTGTGGCCGGTTTTGGCGCAGTGGAAGAAGATCTTGTTGTCGCGGTACACGTAGCTTAGGGGCACCGCGTAGGGGTAATCGTCGTCCCCGGCCACGGCCAGCACGCCGTTTGTACACTGGGCCAGCATGGCCTCACACTCCGCTTGGGTTAGAATCTGTCGGTTGCGTCGCATTTCCCGAAACATAATGATACTCTCCTCTCAAAAAAAATAGCCCTGCACGCTGCTCCTTCTACGGCCTGGCGGAGCTGCGGACAGGGGGTGCCCGGCGGCACTTAATGGGATCAATATAGCAAAGCGCGGCCAGGAAGTCAAGGGCTTTTTGGCAGTGCCCAAAGCGTCCTTAAGGCCGGACCGCATTCCCCTGAAATGAGACAGAATCACCGGTGGCCGGATTGGCGGCCGCCGGTGACTTGTTTCTTGTGCTTTTATTCAGTTGGGGTCTTTCCGTCCCAGGTTCCGTCTTCCTTTAAATAGTAGCCGTCCGGGGTTTTCTTTCCCCGTAACATCAACCCTCTCGTGCCGTCGGAGATGGGATTGAAATAGTACCACACCCCGTCGATCTGGGTCCATCCGGTCTTCATGCCGCTGTTGATGTCCAGGTAGAACCAGCCGCCGTAGCCGCCATCGAAGATCAGCCCGCTCTTTGCGTAGCCGTCCACTCCGAAGGCGTACCATGCGCCGTTGATCAGCTCCCAGTGGCACTGTTCCGTGACGGCTCCCTTCTCATCGGTGAGCTGGGTTCCCTTGGGCCAGGTGTTGTCCGCGTAGCGCAGCCACCAGCCCTTTTCGTCCTGAATCCAATGGCTGTAGCCGTCGTTCTCCATAGAGCCTGTAGCGCCTGTCAGGATTCCACTTACGCTGTTAATATGGCCCTTTACCGGATCGATGGTGGTCGGCTGCGCTTTGACGCGTCCGCCTCCGCCGCCGGAACCACCGGAGCCACCCGAACCACCGGAGCCGCCCGAACCACCGGAGCCGTTGCCCGAGCTGACCGCCTTGTAACCGATCGCGATGGGCGACAGGCTGTAGACTGTAACAAACAGGCCGTCCGCATCCGCCCGGTAATTTAATATCTCTGTCTTTCCGGCTTCCGCTGGGGTCGTCAGCATGTGCGCCACCACAAAGTCGAAGCCCTCCGGCCCGGTCCCTGCCGGGTAGGCCAGGGTTATGCCGATTCCCTCCTTCGGGAAGTTCTCCCTCGTGGCTCTCTGCCAGGTCTTTCCACCGTCGGTGCTGAACAGCAGGGTCACGTCGTACACCTTGATATTCTCCTGCTTCACCGCCGCCATGGCATCGCTTACCACCAGCTTCATCCGGGTTTCAATCTTCTCCGGGGTGTTTAACGCCTCGTTGTTCGTTAAGGTATCCGGGACCTTTGAGATCCCTTCCTGCTGTTCCAGCTTCACATGATCTTTGTCCGAGGGATCGATGATCTCCGGCCCGCGGATGGTTCCCGTAAATACCGGGTTCCCCTCGGGAAGTCTGTAGTTTGCCCTATCGGAGCCTGTAAGCGCCGCCCCGGCCACCGACACGGTTACCGGGTGGCTGCCCGCCTCCGCGGACGCGTAGGTTCCGGTTAGTGTATCGTAGCTTAAGGTTACTTCATCGCTGTTTACGATTCCTGCCAGCGACAGGCTGCCTTCTACCGCCGCCTCTTTGGTTCCGTCGATCTTTTTCTCCGCGTGCAGGTTTCCGGTATCCCAGGTCAGGGTCTTCGGTGCGACCACGAAGTCCAGGGAGATGCTGCCGGTGTAAATCAGGTCCGTCTCCGGCACCGCGATGGTCACGGTGTAGCTGCCTACGTCTGTGGGCGCCTGGCTGCTCTTATAGTCGGTGGTATCGCGGCCGGTGTAGGTCACGGCATAGCTGCCCGCATAGCCGCTGGCCGGTGTTCCGCTGTAGCCCTTCTGGGGGGCTCCGCTGTAAGTGCCGTCCGCTGCCGTCACGCCGGTGATTGTGGCCTGGAATCGATCCACCAGGTTCACCGTCACGGTGATCACGGCTGTCTCATAGTTGGCCATCTCCGCGTTTACGGTGATGGTGTCGGTTGTCTCTGTGTCGGATAAGCGCGTATCGAAGGTCAGTCCGCCGTCCGCCGAAACCGCCACATTTTCCAGAGACGTGTAGGTGGTGCTGCTCACGGTGTAAGCCGTGGCTCCACGGTCAGACGGCAGCAGGGCCGCCAAATCCATGGAATTGCCTGTGGCAGCGATGGTGCGCACGAACTCTTTGGACTGGTTTTCAATCGTGGGAGCCGCCGCCTTGGCCACCGTCAGGCCGGTCAGGGAGCAGGTCAGCTCATGGCCGCCCACTGTGGCGGTCAGGGCCGCTGTTGTCTCGCCCGCCCCAAAGTGGTCGCCTCCGTTCTTGTAGGATACGGTCAGGCTGTTGTTGTCCAGGACGGTTGTCTGTCCGCTCTCGTAGGTCACAGTTACTTCCAGGCCCGTTACATCCAGGGTATCCCCGAATACGTAGGCCGTTTTATCCGGCGCTGCGGTCACTGTCAGCTGAACCGGTGTATCCGCGGTGACCGTCAGGGTGATGGTCCCGGTCACGGCCTTGTAGTTCACAGCGTCCGCAGGTGTAAATTTCCAATTGTAGGAGTTGGTACCGGCCTGCAGAGCGGTTACGCCGTCCAGAGCCAGGGTGCCGGGAATGGTCACGTCGGCGCGGCTCAGAGTGACGTCCGCCGCCGGTATGCTGTCATACAGCGTGGTTCCGCCGTAGGTTACCTCCCCGATCTGGGGGTCCGCCTGTTCCACGGTCAACGTCACGTCGATTCCGGCTGCGGTCTGGTAGTTGGTTTGGTCCGCCGGTGTAAAGGTGGCGCCGAAGGTGTGTTCCCCTGCGGTGCCGACGCTGGTGTCCGGGGCATCCCAGCTCCAGCGGCCCGGCGTGTCGCCGCCTGCGACGCCCGGAAGCGGAACCACCGGCAGCTTGACGTCCGCCAGCGTCTGGCCGTAAACTGCGGTCAGGCCGGTGGGTACGATGTAGCTGGGTTTCGCCGGTGTGATGGTCAGCACGCCGGTGGCGTAGCTGATTTGGTAGTTTCCGGTTGCAATGTCCGTTCCCCGCATAATCACGGCGGCCGACGGGGTGATTTTACCGTCGTTTGTCACCTCTGCGGTGCTGGGGGTTAAGGTGATGCCGGTCAGCAGGTCTGTTTTCGCCAGTCCATCGGCGCTTACCTGATCTGCTTTTGTCTGAATTTCCTGGCCGTAGGCGATGGTCTGGTTACCGGCGGTGATGGTCAAGTCCTTCTGCGCGATTGTCACGATCCGGCTGGCCATGGCTTCATGGGTATTATCGGTCTCCGGGACCGCGGCCGTCAGCACGTAGGTTCCGGCGTCCACCGGTGAACCATCTAATACGGTTCCGTCCACCGTGTCGCGGTGCCAGGTGAAGTCCACCTCGCTGTAGGCCGCCCCGGTCAGGGTAAGCTGTTCCGCAGTGGGTAGCGGGCGCTCCGTCCCGTCATAGGCGCCGCCGGGAACGTAATTGTCGTCAAAGCTTATCTCCGGCGTGGACTTATTGATGGTTAAGGTCAGCGGCTCGCTCTCGGCGGCCGTGTAATTGGCGCTTTCCGGGATGGAGGCCACAACCGCGTACCGGCCTGCATTTGCCGGGAGTCCCGTAGCAGGGTCACCGCCCTCCAGGGTGGAGTAGGAATACACAATGGTGCCTGGGTATGATTCTCCCTTTGCTAACGTTATGGTAAGCTGAGGCAGGCTGCCTGGCTCCACCGCCTTACCCGTATAAGCCAGGGTTTTCTGCCCTTCCTTCCAGGCGAGAACCGGGATAGCGGGCGCGACTGTCATTTGAACCTCCGCAGTGATCTCTTCATAGTTGGAGTCACCGGCCTTTTTGACCATGACTGTGGCCGCTCCGGCCCCGTTGACCGAGACGGTTCCATCTTCCGCGACGGAAACCGATTCTCCGGCGGTCACCGCGTAGGAAATCGCTCCCGTACCGCTTCCGCCTGTGACTGAAAGTGTAAAGTCAGCGTCGCCGTAGGTGATGGTCCCGGGGGTTCCGGTGACGACGAGGTCTTCCTGGGAGGCCTTTTTGATGGCGATTTCCAGGGTGGCGGTGGCATCCTGATAGTTGTTGCCGCCGGCTTTTGTTGCGGTTGCGGTTACGTTTCCCGTACCGTTTATGGTTGCAGTATTTCCAATGATGCTCAGGATGCTGCTGTCCGACGTCTCGTAGGTGATCTCCCCGTCCCCGCTTCCGCCGGTGCAGATGAGCGTGAAGGGAGCGTCGCCGTAGGTCTTTTCAGACACGGGATCAAGGGCAAACGCGGCTTGCTGCGCCTGCTTGATTGTATATTCTGCGCTTGTGAATGGAAAACCGTAGTTGCCGCCCCCTAAAGCGAGTATGGTGGCGGTAGCCTTGCCGGCATTCACTGCGTTTGTATATAATACTGTATATTCTTCTTTCGGAATGACCGTTTCACCGTCCATGACCGTGACCGCGGGTTCCTTTTTCGTCCCATCATAAACATATTCATATTTTTCCAGTTTGATGGTTGGGTCGATCCTCCTGATGTTGATTATTACTGTCTGCGGTTCACTTTGGGCCGCGTAGGTATTTTGCCCTTCCGCTACGGCTGCCTGAACGTAATAACTACCCGCGTTTACCGGCGGGGCGGGAAGCGGATCGCTCATATCTGCATTGGAACTGTAAATAAATGTAATATCTGCGTAGTCTGCTCCGGTAATTGTCATATTGCTTTCTGCCGGAGGAGCGACTTCTTTGCCGGTGTACTCTATACCCATCGGCGCCTGGATGACAAGCGTCGGTGTTGACTTCTCAATGGTCAGCGTCATGGGCGTTTTGCTCTCCGCGGCGGTGTAGTTGCCGCTTGCCGGAACGGACGCTTTAATTTCATAAGTACTGGCGTTTGCCGGAAGACCGTCCGTATAGTCGCTGCCGCCCGCAGCCCGGTGAGCGTATGCGATTTTGCCGCCAAAGGTTTCGCCATTTAACAGCGTCACGGCCGGGGAGGAAATAACCGCCGCCTTACCGGTGTAGACTACTGTCTGGTGAAGCTGGTTCTGGGGCCACTCAACAGCCGGTTCCGCGGGCTGCACATCAATGGAAATGCTCGCTATTGCGTCCTCATAGTAATCATCTCCGGCTTTTGTCGCAGTGATTTCGGACGCTCCGGTCTTTAAGATCGTCACGTTTCCATCGTTTGTGACGGAGAGCGAATCTCCGGACGTTACCGCATAGGTGATCTCGCCGGCCGAGTTCCCGCCGGTGCATGAGAGGGTGAAGGAAGCGTCGCCGTAGGCTTTTTCAGGCACGGGATCGATGGTAAATCCTTTCTGCGGCGCTCGGGAAATGGTAAAATCCAGGTATGTTGGTTCCATACTGTAGTTACCATCGGGAGCTTGCATAACCAGAATTGTAGCCTCGCCTGGCACGACATTGTTATTATATTTTACTGTGTATTCTTTTTCAGGAATCACTGTTTCGCCGTCCATCACCGTGACCTTAGGCGTCTTTGGCGCTCCATCATAAACCTTGTCGTAACTCTCAGAATCCACCATAATGGTTGGGGTAATCTGCTTGGGGAGGATGTTAAATTCTGCCACAGTACTCGTTGCGGCTTCGGTGTTCGGACTTTCCGCCACCACTGCCTGCACGTAATAAACGCCTGCATCGACTGGCGGGGCGGTAAACGACTCGCTCATGTCTTTATTTTTGCTGTAAATAAATGTGATATCTTCATAAGCCGCGCCGTTAATTTCCATTTCGGATTCTTGCGGAGGAACCATCGGATTGCCGGTATAAATTCTATCATCCATCCCAATAGCAAGGAATGGCGCGGATTTTTTGATTTTCCCGTTCGCTGTGACTGTATCGCTGCTTAAAACGTAATTGCGAGCGTCAGGACCAAATAGTTCAAGCTCAGTGGCGGTAATAACCCGATCCCCGGCCTCCGGTTTATCGTAAGCGAATGTTCCGTTGGAGTAGACGTATACAAAGTCGTCCTTTACTGCTCCGGAGAGACCGAGGTCTACGTCCTCATAAAGATTCGTTGTTCCATCATAGAATTTATCAAGCGTTCCGGTGATCGATGGTGTCACTACCGCTGGTTCGATGGTGAATGCAGACGGAATCCTTGCCTCACCGAAATAGCAGTCTGTATCTTTTGCGGTTACAATTATGTCTATGGGACCGGCCTCAACGAGAGTCGCTGTGCCAGTGTTTTTATTATAATAATGTAAATCATAATCTGTTCCCTCGTTCAACGTGACTCCATCCAACGTTACTGTTACCTCCGGTGTTTGCGGTTGGCCATTATAGGTATAGGTGCCGGAAATTGTGACAGTAGCGTTTTCTAAGTTGAGTTTGTAGGCCGTAAGCTCAATGTCCTGTGTAACTGCATTACCTGCAAGATCAGTCACGGTTGCAGTGAATGTATAAGGACTCTGCGGTGTCATCCCGTTGATTACAAATGTATCATTTTGTAAGTCATCGTAGGGTTCTATAGTGGGTTCAGCACCGGTTCCGCCAGTCTTTTCAATCATATAATTTTGAATTCCTGACGGACCTATATCATAAGCCAGTATCCGTACTGAAACAGATGTATCAGTTACATTGAGTACATATACTTCGTTAATTTCAGGCGCAAACTGATCGATGCGGATAGGCCCTGTATTTATAAGCGCTGAAACCGCGTTGTATGTCTCGTCCTCTTTTACAGACTTCAAATAATAACTGACGTTGATGGTTTCTCTGTTTACGGTCAGGCTGTCGGTCCACTCGTCTGTGTCTGACCGTCTGATCTTATGACCTTCCGGTGCACCGATGGTTACGTCGGTTTTATACCAGCCGTTCTCGCCATCCGGACTTGGCGGGGATAGAACGGCGTCGGGGGCGGGATACGAATTGAGAATAAAAGTTCTGGGTGTTAAACTCAAATCATAATAGCTTTCCGCGTCGCCCGCAACCTCCAGGGTTCCGGGCGTAACAGCATATTCCCCTTGTTCCTCTCCCGGTTCCCTGGACAGCGCGCCGGTCAGCGCATCTCCTGGGAAAGGAAGGGAAGCGGGGGTGTAGGTGATCACCGGGTCGTTCTGTCCAGTGTATTTACTCACGGGGTCAGGAGTTATCGTAACCGTCTTCTTATTCAGGAGGACAGTAAAATTCTCACTGTGGCCAGCCATATTGCCGTTGCCCATATACTGTGCGGTGAGCTCATTTTCACCGATTACCAGCTGTTTACCGGTTGTATCAATTGAAAAGACCAGTTCTTCCCCGGCGGTAACTGTCTGGGGGGCGGTAAGCTGTTCTTCCCCTTTAAAAATAGCCATCTGGTTTTCCGCAATGGCGGCGTAGCTTCTTGCAAGCCCCATTTGGCCTGCCGCTGGCTGGCCGTCGAGTGCGGGCGTTACCTTAACCGTGATTGTGTCGCCGTAGATGAATTCATTCTGTTTATTGTCAGCGAGATACGTTGACACACCGCCTGTGAACTGGGTGCCGGACTGCACGATCTGGAAAGGGATAAACGTGGTTGTTTCCGCATAAAGCGCATCTCCGGAGACGGTCACCTTTGCATAGTAGGTTCCGGGGATGACAGGAGCCTCCCCCTCCCCGGCCGCGCCGCTGTTTTCCGGAGTGGTCTTTGTATTTCCGTCCGCATCCATATAATAACCTTCAATGCGGGCTGTTCCTTCTCCGCTCCAGGAGATGTGTTCCCCGTTTGTCTCCGACAATGCAAAGGCTGTTCCGCTATATGCCGCGGAAATGGATCCGTTTACGGGCGTAATTTCATTGCTCAATTTAGCTGTCAGGCTGATGAAAACTGGTTCAGACGGCATGGAAAAGGAAAAGCTCAACGGCTGCCCTGCCACTCCATAATTTATATCGGTCAGCTTCGTTACCTCCGCATGTTGGTTTTCACCGAAGGAGATGACGGGGGCACTGCCGATTCCATAGTTCGCCAGGGGAGTTAAAGTGAATTCTACGGTACTGCCTTCTTTTCCGTAAAACTTGCCATCACAGGCAATCGCATTATTGTTGGATGTAAGTGGGATCTGCGCTGCCAATGCTTCCGGGTAGCTCATCAAATAGTACACATTGCCGTCTGTAGTTATCTCCGATTTTATATTGTAGCACACATTTGTTGAAGCGTCCGCTTGAATATCCGGAGATTTTGCACCGCTGATTGTCCCGCCCTTTATAACAACAGTACTGTTTTTTGCTGAAATGGGGGACATTAACCTATTTTCGCCAGTGAAAACGCTGACTACTTCTGCCTGTTCGTCTATGACTAATGTGCTTAATGACATTTCGATTGTTGGGTATGTACGAACTGAAGATGAAGAGGTCGTCTCAGTCTTAATTACGGATTGGCCTGTAATTGTCGCATGCGCCTTGTACCCAAGGTATAGCGCAGGACCACGCTTGACGGAAATCTCTACATTACCAGAAATAATCAGCGTAGCTCTGTCACTAGTGGATACACCATAATTCGAATTATTGATATTTTTTATTGTACTACCTTTCGGGCCTGTAAACGTACACACAGCATTGGATGACAAACTAAAAACCCGAGAGTCTTCGCCGGTGACAGTATGACCATTCAAGTCAATCGTAATAGTTTTGTTTAATATATTAATAAAGCCGTTTTCACTATCATCATCACCTGCATTGATATCTGTCAACAGGGTGATAGTACCATTCGCTTTGGAAGCATTTATTGCATCTGTCAGGGTTTTACAATAAACCGTCCCACTTCCACTGTTTTGCAGACTAGCAACTACCTCTTCATTGCAGAAATCGCAATAGATTTTTCCATTCTGCTCTTTTATTCCATGGTTGTGCGGGCAAACAGATATGGTCATAGGGACAAACGCATACGTTTCTATGTATTCAACAGTGGCCTCCAAACGCACTTTTGCGTAATAGGTTCCTGATTTTACAGGCGCGCCTCCAGCGGATTCTGCACCGCTGTTATCGGCAGTGGTCTGTTGGGTTCCGGTTTCATCGGTATAATAGCCCTCGACGATTGCCTTTCCGTTTCCGTTCCAGGTGATGTGTACGCCTTTTTCGGGAGACAATTCGAATGGTTTCTGATCAAATGCCTTGGTGAGGGGGGATTTGATCAGCTGGATTTCATCACTTGAGGCATTTGTATAAAGGACAGTTCCGTTTCCCAGTATACTCTTATATACGACTTTATGCGAATGATCTAAAACCGGCTGATTATCATTCTCGATCGTCTGATACCATACAAGCTGGCCGCCGTCATTGGGGGTTGCGGTCGAACCGTTAAGCAGCCAGGTGACTTCGCCGCTTTTGAAGGCTTCTGCATCTCGATAGCCTGAGGTTTTTGTATCGACGTTGTCCGCTGAGGAAGCTGCTAAATTTGTTCCGTTATATAAGCTAACGTCATAATAACTATTTTTAATTGTGGTATCGCCCCACAGCTTATATACAAGACCACCGTACTTATTGCCAAATGAACCGTATTCCGCGTTCGTTTTAACTCGGCTGTAACAGGAAATCATGGAACGGCCGCCTGTAAGCGTACCGGCAATTCCAGCACCCTTACCATCAGCAGTTCTTGCAGGATCAAAAAAATCAACCGTGCCTTCCGCAAAACAGTTGCTGATTGTTTTTGGAGCGTTGCTGCCCACTAAGCCGGCAATCTCGGAATTCCCCTTGAAATAGAAATTCGTGATGCCCACATTTTGTACCGTCGTGATTTTGTAACCATCGGTTTTTCCAATAAAACCGATCGCCTCCATTGTTTCATCCACACAGTACAGACCGCTTACGGCATACCCCTGGCCATCAAAATTACCGCCATAAGCTACCCCGGTCCCAATGGGAACCCATTCGCGCCAGCTGCTATCCTTTGTCCCCTCGCAACCTGCCACATCGCCATCATTTACAATGATATCCGCGGTAAGCACTGCGTTCGCCGCTGCATTTTCTGTTACACCATCCGTACACACGTCGGCCGTTCCATTGACCAGCCCCGCAAACCAATACAACTGCCCGGCATTGCCGATCTGATAGTTGCTGTCGACTAACTCCGCCGATTCATATGGCGTGAGGCAGCCCTCGTCCATACAGAATCCGTCGCTGTCGTAATTGTGTGTCGCAAGCGTCATAACCGGATTTATACCCACGCTCACATTGACCAAAAGGGGCATGACGCCGTCGCCCAGCACAAACCCTTTCGGCAGCTCGGCCTCAAAGGCAAAGGTTCCTTCTGACGGGTACAGGCCGGTGGTTTCGTCCGCCGTAAATTCCGGGCAGCTCCAGCCGTCTAAGGCGATCTCCCTGCCGGCGGCTCCGTCCTCGATGTCGCCGTTAATTTCCTTCGGCAGATTGGACAAAACCGCTTTAAAATTCAACGGTTTTTCCTGGCTGCCAGCCGGAACCGCAAGTTCCCAGTCCCCGGTGTCCTCGTTTAAAACCAGCGCCCCCTGGGAGTCAACCCACTGCCAGTCCAGAATCCGTTGGTCCAACAGAAGCTTGTCGTAGGCGGTTCCCTTGCAGGCGCTTAACTCTGCCTTCTCTGCACCGCATACCGGGCAGTCGGCGTTTATATTGTCCTCTGTGCACATCTCATCACAGATACAGATGCGCTTATCCATGTTCTCCGTCGGGTCCCTCCGGTCCGCGTCGGACGGGCTGGACACGGGAGTGTCGTCGTTTTTGCCCTGCTCATAGGGGCACTCCAACACGTACTCATAGCAGCCTTCCTCCTCACTGCACACGTGGGTGCACGTTGTGGGCAGCTGCTCCTGTGCGTCGGACGGCGACGCCTCCTCAGTAATATCCAATTTTGGATAACACTCTGCGGTGTGCTCGTGGGTACACTGGTGAACCCGGCGGTAGCACTCCCGCGTGTGCTCAATATGAGGCTCCTCGGTGACGGAGCCGTCCAAACTGTCCACAGCCGCGTAAATCGGGGTGCCGGACATGGTGGACATCATGGCGACGGACAGTATGATCGCTGTCAGACGCTTGCCAAACCTTGTTTTACTCATTTAAAACCCTCCTAATTGATTTGCAGGCCAATGCCCGCCTTTCTGCATCCTTGCCCGTTTGAGACGGGCGGCTGTCTGCATTGCATCCGGTCCCTCACGGATACGGGATTCCCCGGCTCCGGCGGGAGCGCGCTCCCAGGTGAACTGCCTGCAGCTTTTTAGCGCATCCTTTATCTGAGCCGCCTGTGCGGGCAGAAGACCGAAGTAGGCCGCCCCCAGATAGTAGGCAAACAGGGAGAAATCCAGGTCGGAAAACCAGATGAGCCAGTTGCCGGGACATTCCTCGTGAACCATGGCAGCCAGCGTCACGCTCTCCGGCCCTCTGGCCGAGAACATCATGGCACAGCCGGGGGCGCTCCTGCCGCAGTCCAAAAATTCCTTTGAGGTGCGGCACACTTGTATACGAAGCGTCTCATGAAGTTGTTCCGCCGCGCCCGGCAACAGGCCGTAAAGGAGCCGTTCATCCGTCGGCTCCGTACTGTATAACAGTAATTTGATCATGCACGCCATCCTTTCTAAAAATTAAACCAGCGCAAATGAACTGGTTAATATTGACAGAATATCAGGGAGCCAAGCCCGCTTCAACGATTCATGTTCAAACGGTCATTTTCATGTCTAAACGGTAACCTCAGGCCCTCCCCGGATGATTTACAGGTACCGCCAGGGTGTGGTATACTGGTCTGCAAAGAGGAGTGGTAGTATGGAAATAGCGGTTGTGGATGATCTTGTGAGCGATGCTGAGACGCTAAACCGGACGCTTGAGGTCTGGTTTGCGGAAAACCGGCTGGATGCAGATATAACAATATACATGGACGGGGAAACTCTTTTGCAGGCGTTTGTGCCAGGGCGTTTCGACGTCATTTTTTTAGATATTCTGTTGGGAGATGGGAAGACAAACGGAATCGACGTGGCCAGGCAGATTCGGGCGGTGGACGAGGAGCAGCTCATTGTCTTTACCACCACGGAGCAGAGCTTTGCGCTGGAGGGCTTTGCGGTACAGGCCCTGGATTATCTGGTAAAGCCCTTTACGCCCCAGCGGGTGGACAGCGTCATGCGCCGGGTGCGCAAGGCCAGGCAGCCCGAGGCCTATATGGAAATCCAGGAAGGGCGGGATGTGCGGCGGATTCCGCTTGGCGCCATCCTGTATGTGGCCACGGTAAAACGGGCCGTGGAGATTTACACGGAGCAGGGCGTGTTTAAGACCTATATGACCTTCAGCGAGGCAGCCGCGCAGCTGGAGGACAGCCGTTTTGCCTGCTGCAGCCGAGGGGTGCTGGTGAACCTGGATCAGGTGAAGCGGATGGAGGAGCAGGATTTTCTTTTGTATACCGGAGAACGGCTGCCCATCAGCCGGGCAAAGCGGGCGGGGATGAAGGAGGCCTACACCTCAAGACTGTTCGATCGCTCTCGAATCAGAGGGGAGGGGGTAAAATGAATGGCGGAACTTTTGATCAACACATTGACCATGTCACTGCCGTACCGGCTGTTGTCCTACTATCCGTTCCGCAGGCAGCTGCGGTTTCCGGGGAAGGCGGTATTTGCGGTGATTATCGCAAGCGAGGTGGTGGTCCGCTGGATACTCTACATCGTTATAGAAAAGAACGGTGGGAACAGCAGGCTGTTTGAATTCGTTCTGTTTCCCATCTGTGCGGTTATTTTCTTTTCCTGCGTGCGCATGGAGCTGTCAAAGCTGCTCTTTTTCTATCTGTTCGTCACGGACCATGTTATCATTGTCCGGGGGCTGACCGTCTTTTTGATGGCCCGTCTGTTCCCGGGGGTCCGTCTGTTTTCCATGACAGGATACATGATCCATATGGGCTTTTTCCTTGCGACGCTTCCTGCGGTGCTGAAGCTGTGGAGCGGTACGGTGAAGTGGATGCTGGAGGTGCGGTCGCCGCAGCTGTGGCGGACCATCTGGATTGTTCCGGCTTTTACCACGGTGGTCATTCTGGGCTATACCTACCATCTTGAATCTGTCTTCGCCGGGAGCCTGATATTCCTGTTCTCCCGGGTGGGACTGTTTGTCTGCATGTTTGTGATCTACTACGTGCTGCTCCAGTCCCTGGACAACATACGATCCCAGGCCGTTCTGGAGGAGCAGGCCCGCTCCGGTGCCCAGTTACTGGCGCTGCAACGAAAGCAGTATGAGCTTTTGGCCAGGCGGATTGAGGAGATACGGACCGCCCGCCATGACCTGCGCCAGCACTTAAAGCTGATTCAGTCCTATCTGGACAGCGGGGATAAGGAAGCGCTGTCCGACTATGTGGCCGCCTACGGGCAGACGCTCCCGCCCGACACGGTGGAGCTCTACTGCCGCAACCACGCGGTGAATGCCATCGTGGCTTACTACGGGGAACAGGCTAAAAAACAGGGGATCACATTTACGACTCAGCTGGATCTGCCGCCCAAGCTGTTTGTGGCGGAGCCGGATTTGTGTGTGGTGATCGGAAACCTGCTTGAAAATGCGCTGGAGGCGCTGCAGTGGAGCGAAGGCGCGTTTATCAGGCTGCAGGCCATGGTCAAGGACGGGGACGAGCTGGTTTTGACCCTGGACAACGGGCCGGTGCAAAGGCCAGAGTTTCTGGACGGGATGATTGCATCCACCAAGCATGAGGGACAGGGAATCGGCACGCAGTCGGTCACACGGGTGGCGGCCCACTACGACGGAGTGGCAAATTTTTCCTGGAAGGATCAGGTCTTTTACGCGTCGGTCTACCTCAGATGCCGCACAGAAAAATGAAAGACTTTCTTTTTGGGACTTTCTTTGCTATGATAGAGGCGCAAGGTGAAGAAAGGCGGTGTCTATGGACAACAGAAAACAATATAATCCCGGCGAGGAGTCGGAGAAGATTTCGTGGAAGCCGGGCAACATGCTCTATCCCCTGCCGGTGGTGATGGTCAGCTGCGGGCGCGAGGGGGAGAAGCCAAACATTATCACGGTGGCCTGGGCGGGAACGATCTGCTCGGACCCGGCGATGGTATCGATCTCCGTCCGCAAGGAGCGGTTCTCACACAAGATCATCAAGGACACAAAGGAGTTTGTGATCAATCTGGTAAACAAGCCCCTGGTGCGCGCCACGGACTACTGCGGCGTGAAATCCGGGCGGGAGGTGGATAAATTTAAGGAGACGCGCCTGACGCCCCTTCCGTCACAGCATGTGAAGGCGCCGGGCATCAAGGAGAGCCCGGTCAACCTGGAGTGCCGCGTGGTGGATGTGAAGCCGCTGGGAAGCCATGACATGTTCATCGCCAAGGTGATGGGGGTCACGGTGGACGGCAAGTACATGAACGACAAGGGGAAGTTTAACTTAAACGCCTCCGGTCTGGTGTGCTACTCCCACGGGGAGTATTTCGAGATGGGGAAACGGCTGGGGAGCTTTGGTTACTCGGTGAAGAAGCCGATTAAAAAGCGCAAAGGTCCGGGGACTGCCCCGGATGCTGCGGGGAAAACGGTACAGAAGAGCAGGAGGACAAAGAAATGAAATCGAATATTACCATGATCGGCATGCCGTCGTCGGGAAAGAGCACCATCGGGGTGCTGCTTGCCAAGCGGCTGGGCTTTTCCTTTGTGGATGTGGACATCGTGATACAGGAGAAGGAGGGGAAGCTCTTAAAGGAGATCATTGCCGATGAGGGGATGGACGGATTTCTGGAAGTGGAGGACCGGGTGAATGCGGAGCTGGATGTGCACCGCTCTGTGATCGCGCCGGGCGGGAGCGTGATCTACGGCGCCCGGGCCATGGAACATCTGAAGGAGATCAGCGAGGTGGTCTACCTAAAGATGAGCTATGAGGAGATGGAGCGGCGCATCGGCAACGTGGTGGACCGTGGCGTGGCCCTAAAGCCGGGCATGACCCTGCGGGACCTGTACAACGAGCGGGTGCCCTACTATGAGCGGTACGCGGACATCACCATCGACGAGGAGGGCATGACGCCGGGCGAGACGGTGGACGCGCTCCGGGCGATGATCGAGGAAAAGATGCAGGCGGAAAAGCAGGGCTGAGACCTGAGACCGCGCGCAAAAAAATAAGGACGTTCCGGGCGGGGCGGAAGCGCATTTAAATTGCGCTTCGCCCGCACAGAGCGTCCTTTTTTCGTGATCGCTGTTACAGCATTTCCATGTAGGCCAGGAGTTCATCCAATATCCCAAGCCCAATGTAGGCCACGATTCCCAGAATCACCAGCGCGACGATCAGGAACACCAGCTTGTAGAGAAGATAGGCCCGGGAGAAATCCTTCAGCGGATTGTCCTTTTTGCCGAAGGCTTTCGTGAGCAGGTAAATCCAGCCGATGATCGGGATGTTCATGCACATGAAGGTGAAGAACCATTTGCGGGGCGGGATGCGGGTGGAGGGAGTTGGGGCGGCTGGGGCGTTCTCGGCGGGGACTTTCGCTGCCGGGGCGCCGGCCTCCAGGCCCCCTACCACCGGGATGTTCCCTGCTGGGGCACCTGCGGCCGAGCCATTCTCCGCGGGGACGTCTGTGGCCAGATTTTTCGCGGTGGGGGCTTTCCCAGGGGCGCCGGCCTCCCGGTCACCTACCGCCGGACTTCCCTCCGTCGTGGCGTTCCCTGCCAAGCTGTCTCCCGCCAAGCCATCTCCCTCCAGGGCATTCCCGCCGTCCACCTCTTCTGCGGCCGCCGTCTCCTGTCGCGCCCCTATCTCTTCCGGTCCTCTTTTCTTCGTCTCCATCCCCTTATGTCTGCCAATATTTAACTTCCTATTTGTCATCGCTTCCGCTGCCTCCCGGTCCGTAGAAATCTGGGTTGTTCCACTTAAACTGTTCGTGGCTGAGGGCGGCCTGGAGCTGCTTCTGCTGGGCCTGGACCTCCTCGGCGGCCTTGCTTTCCTCCTCAGCCTTTCGCGCCTCCTCCTCAGCCTGGATCTTCTGCCACTCCAGGGCGGTTGGCAGGGTGGAAATCCGCTTGATGGCGGCGTCCAGACGGGCGGAGTAGGCCGGCTGGTCGGGATCGCCCGCCACCAGGCTCAGCTTGCTGATGGCATCCTGCGCCAGCCGGGTGGCATCCGGCGTCTGGTACTCCAACTCCTCCACCGCGGTGAGGGCCTGGAGGAATTCGTTTTTGCGCGTCTCCTTCTCCAGCTCCTGGCGCTTCTTTTCGGCATCCTTCTCCGCCTGCTCCCGGGCCCTGGCGTCATCCACGGCCTTCTGCTTCTCATAGAGGGCGATGGTGTCGCTCATCTGGGCGATGACGGCCTCAAATTGCTCCTCCTTGGCGTCGGCCCGCTCCAGCAAGCTGGCCCGCAGCGCGCTGTCGTCCAGCAGCGGGAGCTTGGTGGTGATGTCCTGATAGCGCTGCTTCACATCGTATGTATCTTCCACCGTGTTGATGGTCTTGGCCTCGAAGGCGTCCACCGCCGCGTTGAGCGCATCGGTCAATTTCTGCTGCTCCTTGTCGTGGAGACTCTGCTGGGCTCTGAGCTCGGCCGTGGTGCTGAAGTAGTCCTCGATTCCGGCGGCCTCGTCCACCCGCCGCTCCACGGACTCGGGCTGTTCCCAATCCAGGGGCTCCAGTCCCTCGTGAAGCTTGTCCATGACATTTTTCCATATTTTCCCTGCATACGTGCTGCCGTAGACGCCCGGCATGGCCCGGGGGATGTCGTAGCCCACCCAAACCGCGGTGGTGTAGTAGCGGGTGTAGCCGCAGAACCAGGTGTCGCGGCTGGAGTTGGCGGTGCCGGTCTTTCCGGCGGCCGGCATGTCGCCTGCTAAGGACAGGCCGCGGCCCGTGCCGTAGGGGGAGGTCATGGTCCCCTTTAGGATGTCCGTCAGCATGAACACGGTGTCCTCGCGGTACACCTGCTTGGCGGTTGGCTTTATTTTCTTCGTCAGGTCGCCGTCGTGCTCATGCTCAAGGCGCAGGATGCAGGTGCGGTCGCTGTAGACGCCGTTGTTGGCTAAGGTGCTGTAGCCCTTGGCCATGTCCACCACCCGGACGCCCTTGGTGAAGCCGCCGATGCTTAGGGCGGGCACGTCGTTGTCGATGTAGGAGAGCTTCTGGAACTCCATCTCTCCCAGATAGCGCAGCCCGTTCTGGACGCCGATGTCCTCCAGGATCTGCCATGCCACGGTGTTTAAGCTGCGGTTTAGGGCTTCCCGCACCGTCACCGGGCCGTGGTAGCTGTTCCCGCTGTTGGAGGGGCCGTCCTCCCACTTGTGGTCGTCCACGATCCGGGTGGGGTAGTACTCGCCCGTGTCGAAGGCGGGGCCGTAGTCCAGAAGCGGCTTGATGGTGCTCCCGGGCTGGCGGGCGCTCAAGTAGGCACGGTTGAACTGGTCCTCGCTCCCGCGGCCGCCCACGATGGCCACCACGTAGTTGGTGCGGTTGTCCACGATCACGCCCGCGCCCTGGAGCGCATACTTGCCGTTGTCCTGGAGCTCCGTGTAGGAGGAGAGACCGTCGTCGATGAACTGCTGAAGCTCCTGCTGAAGCTCGCTGTCTAAGGAGGTGTAAATCTTAAAGCCGCCGGCCCGGATCCGGTCGGAGGCCTCGCCGTAGACGGTCTGGTATTTTTCCGTGTAGGCGGTGTAGTCGTCCTTGTCCGCAAAGGTGTACTGGAACGGAAAACCGTCCATCTTCATCAGCTCCAGCGCCGCGCAGTGGATGGCGTAGCTGCTCTGATAATTCTCGTCCGTGCCCTCGGTCTGCGCCTGCACGATATTTAAGGGCGCAGCGGTGGCGGCCTGGTAGTCCTCGTCGGACAGCTCGCCGATTTCATGCATGCTCTTTAGCACGTCGTTGCGTTTTTCCAGGGAAGCTTTGGGATGGGCTACGGGATCGTAGGCGGATGGGCTGTTGCTGATACCGACCAGTGTGGCGGCCTCGTAGACGGTGAGGTCCGCGGCATCCTTGCCGAAATAGTACCGGCTGGCGGCCTGCACGCCGTAGCACTGGTGGCCATAGAAGTTGGTGTTACAGTAGAATTCCATGATATCAGCCTTGGAATACTTTTTCTCCACCTCCGGTGCAAGCAGAATCTCCACGATCTTTCGCGTAAAGGTCTGTTCCTGGGTCAGGTAGGTGTTCTTCACCACCTGCTGGGTGATGGTGCTTCCGCCCTGGGTGACCGTCCCGCCGTGCTTGACCAGGGCCAACCCCGCGCGGAAGGTGGCGATCCAGTCCACGCCGGTGTGGCTCTTGAACCGGCGGTCCTCCTGGGCGATGTAGGCGTTCTGCAGATTCAGGCTGATATGATTAATGTCCACATACTCGTAGTGTCCGGCGTTGATCAGTCCGATCTGCCGTCCGTTTTTGTCGTAGATCACCGTGTCCGACAGCATGGAAAAGTCCTGGCGATTCATCTGGGCCAGCTTGTCGTAGGCGATCTCGCGGCACTCATCCAGCTCCGGCTTTACCTTGACGTAAAGGGCGGTGGCGGTCAGAACAGCGCAGATTAACCCCACAGTGAGTAAGGTCATAAGCGCCCGAAAAAGCCAGCCACAGATTCCGAGAATACTGACGGCCAGCTGCCATAGCCCCTTACCGGCAAGGATCAGGGCCCGCTTTAGTGTCTCAATCATTCCGTATAATCCTCCATTACTTCGGCATGCAGGAAACTTTTTCCAGCATGCCGGGCTATAGATATTATAAGGCAAGATGTGGGAAATGGGTAGTTAATTTTGTGGAAAACATGCCGAATCATGGGGAGATCAGGGCCGATTTGTGAGAAAATCCAGCAGGTGTGGGTCGATCCCCATGCTTTTTTCCTGCATCAGGGCGAACGCCTCCAGGAGATGACGGATTTCCGGCTCTGATAAAGGGGCCAGATTGTTGTCTAACGTCACGGTGAGCACGATCAGCACGATCTGGGCAATCTCGTCGGGATAATCGCACTGGATGGAGCCCTCTGCGATGCCCTGGCGGATGATGTCGGCCAGGATGGGCTTTAAGCGGGTCACCAGGATGCGGATGAACCGCTGGTGGATGAGCGCGCTCTGCTGCATCTCGTTGAAGGTGGCGCTCTGCTCCTGGCGCTTCAGCTCCGAGGAGGACTCCAGGCACGCGCGGTATATGATTTCCATTTTCTGGAACGCATTCATGCCGCCGGAAGCTGCCAGTTCCCGCGCCGACTCGATGGCCCTGGAGTAGGAGCGCTCGATCACGGCCTCGATGATATCATTTTTTGAAGAAAAATAGTAGTAAATACTTCCTTTTCCGATGCCGGCCTTTTGGGCAATATCACTGAC
>USJW01000012.1 GCA_900555045.1 uncultured Clostridium sp.
AGTGTGTGTGATGTAAGGGTTTTAAGGGTGTCGTTTACAGAGAAAAACTGTTCAGCAACAGTTTATTATATGAAAAAGAGAGGAAAAGAGCTATGAAAAAGAGAACGAAACAGATACTGGCCATGTTCCTGACAGCTGCTATGGCAATTTCCATGACTGCTTGCGGAAGCTCCAAGGCCCCCGCTTCATCCGGAGGAGGAAATTCTTCGGAGGCAGCCGGCGGCTCCCAGGCGGCGGGTGAGGAGAAGCTCAGCAGCCGCGACACCTTAAATATGGCCTGCAAATCCGAGCCGACCTCCCTGGACCCGGCACAGACGAAAGACCTGGTAACCTGGATGTTCATGTACAATGTCTCCGATTCCCTGCTCTACTTTAACTGGGAGACCCAGGAGTACGAGCCGGCCATCGCCACCGAGTGGAAGGAGAGCGAGGATGGCAAGGAGTACACCTTCACCATCCGCGAGGGCGTGAAGTTCCACAACGGCGACACCATGACCGTTGACGATGTGGTCTACTCCCTGAACCGTGCCATCGCTTCCTCGTTCACGGCTCAGACCAACGCCTGCATCGATCACTTCGAGAAGATCGACGACACCCACATGAAGGCAGTTTTAAAATACTCCTACGCTCCGTTCCTGGAGATCATGACCAACCCCGCCTACAGCATCGTGAGCCAGAAGGCGGTGGAGGAGTGCGAGGCAGCCGGACGCGACTTCGGCCGTGAGCCCGTGGGCGTCGGCGCATACAAGTTAAAGAGCTGGCAGAGCGGAAACCGCCTGGAGTTCGAGCGCCATGACGACTACTACCGCGGAACCCCGAAGATGAAAAACATCAACTGGACGATCATAACCGACGCATCCGCTGGAGCGATGGCTCTGGAGGCCGGTGAGATCGATTACTACTACGGCTTAAGCAAAGCGGACTATGCGCACCTGGCTGAGATGCCCAACCTCACCACGGTTGTCGAGGACCGCGGCTTCGGTCTGTACGACATCACCTTCAACACCACCGACGGCCCCTTTAAGGACGTCAACTTGAGAAAAGCAGTTGCCTACGCCATCAACCGTGAGGAGATCCTTCAGGGCGGCGCAGAGGGACTGGGCTCCGTGAACAACTGCTGGTGCGCGACCGGCGCAACCGGCTACCTGGATGACTTTGAGTGGTACGAGCAGGATCTGGACAAGGCGAAGGAGTGCCTGGCAGCGGCCGGATACCCCAATGGCATCGATATCGTGTTCACACAGGACAGCTCCGACACCTACATGGCGCCCGCAGAGGTTATGCAGGCCCAGCTGGCCAAGGTCGGCATCAACGTGACCTTCGAGAAGCTTCAGCGCTCCGTGTGGATCGACACGGTTTCCGGAAACCGTCAGTTTGACGCTTCCCTGCGCATGACCAATCACGTGATCAACGACGCGGAGTACCTGCTGCGCCGCAGACTGACCACCGACATGTTAGGCGGCGGCAACAACTACGCGGGCTACCAGAATCCGGAGTTCGACAAGCTAGTGGATTCCTCCGTGACCGAGACCGATCAGGCAAAGCGCAGCGAGATCTTCCGCCAGTGCTACCAGATGATCAAGGACGATGTGCCGGTTATCCCGCTGTACACCCAGAGCACCACGATCGTGATCAACAAGAACATCAAGGGCTGGACCTTCCATCCCCTGGAGCGCAATGTGTGGGCGAACGCTTACCTGGTAGAGGAATAATCAATTTATAATCAAACAGTCGACGGCTTGCCGGGCGTTCACCGAGCGCCCGGCTTTTATAAACAGCGAATCGGTGCGTTTTGCCGTTTTGGACTGTGGAAAGGATGTTTATGCTCAAATACATAGGAAAAAGACTCTTGATGATGATCCCTGTGATTATAGGCGTCGTTTTCATCATCTTTGCGATCATGGAGCTCACCCCAGGCGATCCGGTGATGATGATCCTGGGAGAAGGCGCTCCCATCGAGGCGCAGGAGGCGCTCAGGGAGGAGATGGGCCTTAATGATCCGTTCCTCGTCCGCTTTGGCCGGTATGTCCTGGATGCCGCTCACGGAGATCTTGGGACAAGCTACACCTCCAACCTCCCGGTGTTCGACGAGATCGTGACCCGCATGCCTTACACCTTAAAGCTTGCCACCTTCAGCATCATCGTGGCGGTGCTGATCGGCCTTCCCATCGGCATCCTGTCCGCCATCAAACAGTACTCCGTCACGGACAACGTGACCCTGGCGGTCTCGCTGACCATCACCTCCATGCCGGCGTTCTTCCTCGCCATGCTGTTAATGATGCTCTTCTGTATCAAGCTGGGCTGGCTCCCCATGATGGGACTCTCCACGCCGAAGCACTATATCCTGCCGGTCATCGCCTCAGCCTCGTCCACCACGGCGGCCCTCATGCGAATGACCAGAACCACGATGTTGGAGGTAATCCGCCAGGACTACATCCGCACCGCCAAGGCCAAGGGCGCCACACCCAGAAAGGTGACCTACGGGCACGCGCTGCGAAACGCCCTGCTTCCGGTTGTGACCGTAATCGGCACCAACTTCGGCTTTGCCCTGGGCGGCTCCATCGTGCTGGAGCAGGTGTTTACCATCCCGGGACTCGGCCAGCTGATGATCAACGCCATCCGCCAGAAGGATACGCCGGTCGTCATGGGCGCGGTTATGACCACAGCGATTTTCGCCAGCCTCATCAACCTTCTGGTCGATATTGTGTACACCTATATTGATCCGAGACTGGCATCCCAGTTTACTTCTGTGAAAAGGACGGTGAAGAAGGCATGAGTACAGTTACCACAACAGCGGGCAGCTCCGTAAAGAGCAAGTACAGCACTTCCAGGAAAAAGAGTCAGTGGAAGACCATCTGGGTCCGGTTTAAGCGGAACAAACTGGCCCTTGCCGGCCTGATTGTTTTTGCACTGATGGCCATCACGGTTCTCAGCGCCAATCTCTGGCTCAACTACGAGGAGGGGGCGCTCACCATGGACATCGCCAACGCCTACCAGAGCCCCAGCGCGCAGCACATTTTCGGCACGGACCAGTACGGCCGTGATTACTTCACCCGCGTGATCTACGGCGGCCGGATCTCCATGTTCGTGGGAATCGCCACCGTCGCCGTATCCCTCACCTTCGGTGGCCTGATCGGCGCCACCGCGGCGTATTACGGCGGCAAGGTGGACAACATTCTGATGCGCTGCATGGACGTGCTGATGGCCATCCCCAGCACCCTGCTCGCCATCACCATTATCTCCGCCCTGGGCTCGAGCATGATGAACATGATCGTGGCCATGGGCGTCTCCCAGATCGCCAGAATGGCCAGAATTGTGCGCTCGGCGGTGATGGGCGTCAAGGGCCAGGAGTACATCGAGGCCTGCAGAGCCTGCGGCACCAGCGACGCCCGCATCATTATGCGGCACATCCTTCCCAACGCCATGGGCCCTGTGCTGGTACAGGTGACCCAGACCGTGGCCCGTTCCGTCATCACCGTGGCATCCTTAAGCTTCGTGGGCCTGGGAGTCTCCGAGCCGACACCGGAGTGGGGCAGCATGCTCTCCTTTGCAAAGACCCAGATGAGATATTATCCGTATCTGTCTCTGTTCCCGGGATTTGCGGTGGTTATGTCCGTTATGTCCCTCACCCTTGCGGGCGACGGCTTGAGAGACGCCATGGATCCGAGACTGAGAAACTAATTTCTGGAGAGGGAGCAAACGTATGTCTGAAAAACTTTTGGAAATCAAGAACCTGCATGTTATGTATAAAACCGACGAGGACGATGTGTACGCCCTAAACGGGATCAACCTGGACCTAGACAAGGGCGAAACCCTGGGGTTAGTGGGTGAGACTGGAGCGGGAAAGACCACCATCGCCCTCAGCATCCTAAAGCTGCTTCCCGAGCGGACCGGCTTTATCACCCAGGGCGAGATCCTGTTTGAGGGTCAGGACCTGGTGCACATGAAGGAGGAGAAGATGCGCATGCTGCGCGGCAACGACATCTCCATGATCTTTGCCGACCCCATGAGCGCCCTAAACCCCCTTCACACCGTTGGAAAACAGATCGCCGAGGTGATCGAGCTGCACAACGCGGGCATGAACCACGCCGATATCGAGAAAAAGGTGGACGAGATGATGGAGCTGGTGGGAATCCCCGCCGAGCGGAAGATCGAGTACCCCCACCAGTTCTCCGGCGGCATGCGCCAGAGAATCGTGATCGCCATGGCCCTCTCCTGCACGCCGCGCCTGCTTTTGGCGGACGAGCCCACCACGGCATTGGACGTGACCATCCAGGCCCAGGTGCTCAAGATGATGGACGACCTAAAGGAGCGCTTAAACACCGCCATGATCATGATCACCCACGACTTGGGCGTCGTGGCGCAGATCTGCAACAAGGTGGCGATCATCTATGCCGGCGAGATCGTGGAGTACGGCAGGATTGAGGATATCTACGAGGGGGACAAGCATCACCCCTACACCGTCGGGCTGTTCGGGTCCATCCCGGACATCACCAGCACCGCCGCCAGGCTGACGCCCATCGACGGCCTGATGCCGGATCCGACGAAACCCATTCCCGGGTGCCGGTTTGCGGACCGCTGCCCGCACTGCATGGAGATCTGCAACACGAAAGCGCCGGATATGGCCAATTTTGACGGCCACCAGATTAAGTGCTTCCTCTATTCGCAGGACGAAAAGAGAGGCGGGGAGGGAGAGTAAATGGATACACCTTTGATTCAAACAAAAGACCTGGTTAAATACTTTAACACCAAGCGCGGATACCTGCACGCGGTGGACCATGTGAATATCTCCATCAAGAAGGGGGAGACCCTGGGCGTCGTGGGCGAGAGCGGCTGCGGAAAGTCCACGCTCGGCAGAACGATCCTGCGCCTCTTGGAGCCCACATCCGGGCAGATTTTGTACAACGGCGAGGACATCGTGGGATACTCGCCGAAACAGATGAAGGAGATGCGAAGGAAGATGCAGATCATCTTCCAGGACCCCTTCACCTCCTTAAACCCCAGAATGTCCGTCAGTGAGATCATCGTAGAGCCCATGATCACCACCAAGACCCTTAAGAATAACGCGGAGCGGTTAAACCGCGTGTATCAGCTGATGGAGACGGTGGGCCTGGCGGAGCGGTTTATCAACTCCTACCCCCACGAGCTGGACGGCGGGAGAAGACAGCGAATCGGCATCGCCCGCGCCCTGTCCGTGAACCCGGAGTTCATCGTCTGCGACGAGCCGGTGTCCGCCCTGGACGTGTCCATCCAGGCACAGATTTTAAACCTGATGATGGATCTGCAGGACGAGATGGGGCTGACCTACATGTTCGTCACCCACAACCTGAGCGTGATCAAGCACATCAGCAACAACATCGCGGTGATGTACCTGGGCCAGTGCGTGGAGCTGGCGCCGACGGACGAGCTGTTCGCGCACCCGCAGCACCCCTACACCCAGGCGCTTCTCAACGCGATTCCCATCGCTTCCTTAAAGCATCGGAAGAAGCTGGAGATCATCAAGGGCGAGGTGACTTCGCCCATCAACCCCAAACCCGGCTGCCGCTTTGCCGACCGGTGCCCCTACGCCAGTGAGCGATGCAGGGAGGACGGGCTGTCCCTAAAGGAGGCCGCGCCCGGGCACTTTGTGGCCTGCCGACTGCACGAGTGAGAAAGGAGCACATCGCGGGAATGGAAAAGAGAGAACCGTATCCACTGATTGAGATTACCGCTGAGACCCCGTTTGAGCGCGGGGTTCAGTACGGGGCCCAGGCGAAGGAGCGCATTGGAATCTGTATTGAGTACTATAAGGAGTCCTTTAAAAAGCAGGGCTTTACCTGGGAGAAGGCGAGGGAGTACGCCATGGGCTACCTGCCGGTGATCCAGGAGACCATGCCGGAGATTCTGGAGGAGGCGAGGGGCCTGGCAGCCGGGGCCGGGCGGGAGTTCGAGGAGATCATGGCTATCAACTGCCGCTACGAGATCAGCAAGCTTCCGAAGCCGGAGGAGTGCACCACGGCGGCGATTCTGCCGGAGGCCGCCCGGGGCGGGAAAACCTACGCTGTAAAAAACTGGGATTTCTATGAGAAAACCATGCCACACATTGTCCTGCTGCGGATCCGCACAGAGGAGTGCTCGCTGATCGGCTGGGCGGAGGCGGGGCAGATGCTCCGGGAGGGCTTCAACTCCAACGGCATCGCCATTGTTAACAATGCGCTGCAGTCAATCCACGACCGCTACGGGGCCGGGCTTCCGGTTACCTTCCTGCGGCGCCGGGTGCTTGCCAGCCGCAGCTTTGAGGAGGCGGCGGACCTGGTCCGGAACTTTAAGCGCTGCGTGTCCAACAACATCATGCTGGTGGGCGCGAAGGGGCAGGCCCTGGACTTTGAGGTGCAGCCGGACCGGATGGACCAGGTGTACTCGGACGGAGGAATCCTGACCCATGCCAACCACTTCGTGGTGGACCCGGACGCCGACGCGTTCCCGGAGCGCCCGAAGGTGAGGGACAAACGGCTTAGGGAGCTTTTGGCGAAGCGCCGGGGCGACATCGACGTGCCGTACATCATGGAGTGCATGAAGGACCACGAGTACTGGCCCAAGGCCATCTGTAGCCACCCCACCTTTGCGGGGGACAAGCGGACCTACATCCCCGCGGGCATCACCGTGGCCTCCATGATTGTGGATTTCGCGGAGAACACGGCCTACATCTGTTCGGGACCGCCCTGCGAGGGCGAGTATATTCCCTATAAACTGTGATCTGAGAAAGGAGTCCTTACATGTTACGCTATCCATTTATAAAAGTATCCGGAGCGACCTATTATGAGATCGGAAAGGATTACGGACGCCAGGCGAGAGATCTGATCGCCCATGCCGTCAACGACTACAAGCAGGTCTTTGCATACACCTCCAACCGCTCCTGGGAGGAAATCCAGAATTTCGCGCTGTCCTTCGTGGACATCACACGCAAGCTGGTGCCCGAGGTGATGGAGGAGGTGGAGGGAATCGCGGAGGGCTCCGGCTTCTCCCTGGCAGATATCATGGTGGTCAACTGCCGCTATGAGATCACCAAATTCCCCCAGAGTAACGAGTGCACCACCGCCGCGGTGCTGCCGGAGGCGGCCAAGGACGGCAAGATGTACCTGATCAAGAACTGGGACTACCGGGTGGGCATCATGGACCACGTGATGATCATCCACATCACCCAGCCCGACGGCACCCGCATCATGGGCCTGACCGAGGCGGGGCAGGTGATCCGCGGCGGCATGAACAACTACGGCATCGCCTCGGCCAGCAATAACCTGCAGTCCATCTACGACGCCTGGGCGGTGGGGCTTCCCACGGTGTTCGCCAGAAGAGCGCTCTTAAAGTGCAAGACCTTCGACGAGGCCAAGGCGTTTATTACCAGCTTCCCGCGGGCCGTGTCCTGCAACATCATGGTGGCCGGCTTCAAGGAGAAGAAGGCCATCGACTTTGAAGTATACCCCGGCGGAACCGACATGGTCGAGCCGGAGAGCGGGGTTGTGACCCACGCCAACCACTTTGTGGTGCAGCCGGAGATTCACGCGCTGCAGCGCTCCCCCAGAGCGGACCGCCTGCGCGAGCTTCTGATGCAGAAGCACGGGGAGCTCGACCCGGCTTACATCAAGTGCTGTATGGCGGATCACTTAAACTACCCGCAGGCCCTGTGCCGCCATCCGGTGGACCCCACGCAGCCCCTCAGCATGCGGCCCATCACCGTCTCCAGCGAGATCATGGATTTCGAGGCGGGTGTGATCCACATCTGCGCGGGACCGCCCTGCACCGGGGAGTACTGCACCTACGTTCTGTAAAGCGCGAGGGACAATGACTATGAGAAAAATACCGTGTACCTACATCCGCGGCGGCACCAGCCGGGCGCTGTTTTTTAAGAAGGAAGACCTGCCAGGGGATCAGTCCCTGTGGCCGGAGCTGTTCATAAAGGCCCTGGGGGTGCGCCGGACGGCGGCGGGGCTCTCCGCCATGGGGATGGACTTTCCCACCCACAAGGTGGCGGTGATCTCGTCCCACGATGGGCCGGACGCCGACGTAGATTACAATTTCTTCCAGATTGATTCGGAGAACTACGATGTGGACAACCGCGGGAACTGCGGCAACATGTCCTCCGCCGTGGGGCCCTTCGCCATCGACGAGGGGATGGTGGAGGCGACGGAGCCGGAGACCGTGGTGCGGATTTACAACACAAATACCCGCCGGATCATCACCAGCCGGGTACAGGTGAAGGACGGGAAGAGCTGCACCGAGGGGGACGCCGTGATCCACGGCGTTCCCGGCAGCGGGTCGCCCATCTGGCTGTCCTTTGAGCGGCCGGGCGGCGGTCTTACCGGAAAGCTGTTCCCCACCGGAAACAAGGTGGACGCGTTCCATGTCCCGGGCCACGGGGACCTGCCGGTCACGCTGATCGACTGCGCGAACCCGGTGGTAATCTTTCAGGCGGCGGACGCCGGGCTCACCGGCACAGAGCTCACCTCCTTAAACAGCAGGAAGGACTTTATCGACCTGGTGGGGCGGGTGCGGGGGATGGCCGCAGAGGTGTTCGGCCTGGTGGACCGCTGGGAGGACGCCGCCACAAAGTCCACCTACATGCCCTTTGTGGGCATCGTCTCGCCGCCCCAGAGCTACGAGGATATGGACGGGAACCGGATCCTGGCGGATTCAATGGATATCTGCTGCCGCTCCTTCATCACAAAGCTGCACCGGGCGTACCCCATCGCCGCCTCCATGGCCACGGCCGCCGCGGCGCGGATCCCGGGGACGCTGGCCTACGAGGTAGCCCGGCCGGATTCCTGGAAAAACAGCGTCGTGCTCGGACACGCGGGAGGCACCACCGAGGTGAAGATCGAGGTGGACGGGGACGAGGTTGTGAGAGGGACGGTGCTCAGGACGGCTTGTACGTTGATGAAGGGGACGTTGTGGGTGGAGATGGAAGGTAAATAGGGGACGCAAACGCAGAGGGAGGTAGTCGCGGGGCGGGAGGTTCCACGGCTCTCACGAACGGATGCACCTCTCTAAAATCTTAATAATTCACCCCCGTATACGCCCGGTAAGTCACCCGCATCGCCTGATCGTCATATTCAAAAACAACCGTCACTTTCCCTGGAGGAATGCGGCGTATGATGGTTCCGTTTCCGCCGCTTTCTGACAGGGTGCTGTTTTTGAATGGGCCAAGTTCCAGCGCCTGCTGCTTGGCGGCCTCGTACTCTGCGGGGGGTAGGGTCCAGGAGGCTTCTACCTTGAGGGTCTCGGAAAAGATGGAGGAGTAGCGCTGGTAGAAATAGTCCGTCTGCCTGGCGTCAGGGGGAATCTGGGATGGATAGAAATCCAGGAGATCGCCCTCGAAGTGTTTTGCGTCCCCATCTATTTTCATGTAATTGGCCGGGTTGCCGGTGGTGGAGCTGATCGGGGGGATCAGCACGAAAAATAGGGTGCAGAATCCGCCGAATAGAATTGCCGGGATTGTGCCGACGAACAAGAACTTGGGAATAATTGGCTTTTTCTGTGAATGCTTTACGGCAACCCGGCCCGCAATTGCGAGCAGAGTGGGCAAAAACGGCAGAATCAGAAGCCATACCTGCGCGCTGCCCAGCTCCTTAAAGTAAAGCCGGGGATAGCGGTAGCGGTACATGAGAAAGGTGACGATCACCATCGCGCCGTTTATAAACAGGCCCAGCACAGAGATCACGGCGAAATAGTTTCCCATCAGCTTATTGACAAACGACGCCCTCAGCTCCTGCCTGCTCTTTTCCAACAGATATTTTTCTTCTATAAAATCTTCTTCCCCCCGGCTGCCGATGCGCAGCTCATAATCCTGGCGCATCCGCTCATACTCCCCGCGGCACGCCTCGCAGTGTTCCAGATGTTCTTCCACCGCTTCCCTGCTGTCAGAGCTGCACAGGTCCTCGATGTACAGCGGCAAGAGGTCTTTTGCGATATCACATTTCATTGTCCGTTCCCTCCTTCAACATGAACTGCAGCTTGGTTTTGGCGCGGTAATAGGTGACCCGGACCCAGGTGTCTGATTTTAATAAAATCCGGCCGATTTCCTGGTAGGACAGCTGTGAAAAAACGCGGTACACCAAAACCGACTGATAGGGTTCGGGAAGCTTCAGCACCGCCTGAACCAGTTCTTCTGCCGCGCGCGCCCCCAAAACCTCCTCCTCCACATTCCTTCCATCCGGCAGAATATGGACGAGCTCGTTTGTGGTGGAATGCCGGCGCTCCTTTTTGAGATAATTGTAATACAAATTTTTTCCAATCTGGCAGAGCCACACGTACAGGCGGCAGTCTCCGCGGAAGCTGTCCAGACCCAGATAGGCCCTCACAAATGTCTCCTGCGTCAGCTCCTCCGCGACATCCGGGTTCCCGCTCAAGTTCAACAGAAAGCGGTATACCTGTTTTGCGTAGTCTTCATAAATCTTATTAAACGTCTCATGATCCATACCGGCTCCTTTCCTGTGAAAATGAGTACACCAGTAAGACAATCGGGAACGGGGATTGTTACACATTGGATCATCATTTCTTTCATTTTACTTCCCCACAATCGCCATTGACAAGTTAAAAACCAGATAATCACAGAGAATTCGACCAAAAATTTTTAGATTTTCTGAAAAGCCACCAAAAAAAGAAAGGTAAACACAGAAAAACAAAGCAAAACACAGAAAATACCTTGACATCAAAGAAGTGTATTATATAATATAGATAAGAAATACATCGATGCGGACCAGGGATTAACAAAAATCACCATGCAGGAGGTGGAGGACATGTTGGCAGTCGAGCGTGCCAGGTACATCATGGGAAAGCTGGAGAAGGAAAAGGTCGTTCTCGTGGGGGACTTGAGCAAGGAGATGAACGTTTCGGAGGAGACGATCCGCAAGGACCTGGAGAAGCTTGAAAAGCAGGAGCAGATCAACCGCGTCCACGGCGGCGCCTACCTGCGCGAGGGCTACGGGAACGAGACCACGGTGAACGTGCGGGAGCAGATTTACCGGGAGGAGAAGGCGGTTCTGGGGCAGCGCTGTATGCAGTTTATCAACAAGAATGAGGTGATCATTTTAGACTGCAGCACCACGGCCCGTTACATCGCCAAGGAGATTGTGAGAAGCGGCCTCAAGGTGTCCGTGATCACCAACTCCCTCGCCACCGCCTACGAGCTGTCCCAGAGCGCGTCGGTCCGGGTGATTATGCTGGGCGGCGAGCTGGACAACAGCACCGGATCCTTCACCGGGAACATGGTGCTGGAGGCGCTGGAGCGCTACCACGCGGACAAGGTGTTCTTAAGCAGCGCCGGGATCAGCGCGGAGGCCGGGATGACCGACTACCGCCAGGCGGAGGCCGACGTGCGGCGCAAGATGATCGCCCAGTCCGACCAGTGCTACTTTGTGGCGGACGCCACAAAGATCGGCCGGCATGCCATGTTCGTGGTGGGCGGGGTGGAAAAGCTCGCGGCCCTTGTGGTGGAGCGGCCCTTCGATGAGCAGGATCCCGTGCTCAGCCGGCTGCTTGAGCGGCAGCGGGTGGACATCGTGTCATGCAATTTTGAACAGGAGGAGAATTAGATGATGAGCAACCTTTATATGGAAGAAAAGAAACGGCTTTTGGAGTATGCGAAGAAGGCTTACCGGGAGAAGCTGATGGCGGGGACCAGCGGGAACATGAGCATTTTCTGCCGCGAGGACAACTGCATGGTGATCACGCCCAGCTCCTACGACTACGACATCATGGAGCTTGAGGATGTGGTGGTGATCGACTTGGACGGCAACCTGATCGAGGGGATCCACAAGCCCTCGTCGGAGTGGAAAATGCACGCGGAGATCTACAAGCACCTGCCGGACACCGGCGCGGTGGTGCACACCCATTCCCCCTATGCAACCAGCTTTGCGGTTCTGCGGAGGGAGATCCCGGTGGTGTTGATCGAGATGATCCCCTTCCTAAAGGGAAGCGTGGAGGTGAGCGACTACGCGAAGCAGGGGAGCGCGCAGGTGGGCCTCAACGCGGTGCCGATTTTAAAGAACAAGAACGCCTGCCTGATGGCCAACCACGGCGCGCTGACCATCGGCGAGAGCATCGAGGCGGCTTACATAAACAGCGTCTATCTGGAGGACGCAGCGAAGATTTATCATCTGGCATGTATCGCGGGCACGCCGGCGGTGCTGGACGAGAAGGATTTCTAAAATAGAATATAGAGATCGGAGGAAAAAAATGGGAGAGATATACGAGAGAGTGGAGCGCTGCTACGAGAGCATCCGCGAGAGAATCACCCTGACACCCAAGGTGGCCCTGGTTCTGGGCTCCGGGCTGGGGGACTACGCCGATGGGATCGACGTGGAGAACGTGATCGAGTACCGGGAGATCGAGGGCTTTCCGATCTCCACCGTATCCGGGCACAAGGGACGCTTCGTGTTCGGCCGCGTGGAGGGAGTTCCGGTGGTGATCATGCAGGGCCGGGTCCACTACTACGAGGGCTACGCCATGGAGGACGTGGTGCTTCCGGCGCGGCTCATGCGGCGGATGGGCGCAGAGACGCTGTTTTTGACCAACGCGGCCGGGTCCGTGAACCGCGAGTTTGCCGCCGGGGATTTCATGATGCTGACGGACCAGATTTCCGCCTTCGTCCCGTCGCCGCTCATCGGCCCCAACGAGGACAAGCTGGGCCCCAGATTCTGCGACATGACCACGGTCTACGACAAGCCGCTGCAGGCGGTGATCCGGGCGTGCGCGAAAAAGCTGGAGATCCCGCTAAAGGAGGGCGTCTACATGCAGCTCACCGGCCCGGAGTTTGAGACGCCGGCCACGGTGCGCATGTGCCGGGCCCTGGGAGCCGACGCCGTGGGCATGAGCACGGCCTGCGAGGCGGTGGCGGCAAACCACATGGGAATGAAGATCTGTGGAATCTCCTGCATCTCAAACCTTGGAGCGGGCATCTCAGATCAGCCGCTGTCCAACGAGGAAGTGTACGAGACGGCAACCCGGGTGGCGCCGATGTTCAAGAGCCTGATCACAGCCGTGATCCGTGAGATAGGAGGAATGTGAGAGTGAGAGCGCTGTATTTTGACGGTGCGCGCGCAGTCTACTCGGAGGACCAACCGGTCCCCGTCCCCCAGGAGGGACAGAGCCTGGTGCGGGTTTTAGTCTGCGGAGTGTGCAACACCGATAAAGAGATTTTGAAGGGCTACCGCCCGGACTTCAAGGGCGTGATGGGCCATGAGTTCGTGGGCGTGGTGGAGGCCTCCTCGGACCCCAAGTGGGTCGGCAAGCGGGTGGTCTCGGAGATCAACGCGGGCTGCGGCCACTGCCTGTACTGCCGAACCGGCAGGGAGAAGCACTGCGAGAGCCGCAAGACCTTCGGCATGAGCTGTGACGGCTGCTTCGCGGAGTACGTGGTGGCGGAAAATCATCTGCTGTACGAGGTACCGGAGAATCTGCCCACCGAGGTGGCCGTGTTCGCGGAGCCGCTGGCTGCGGCCCTTGAGATTCCGTCTCAGGTTCACATCCGCCCGGACAGCAAGACCGCCCTCATCGGGGACGGGCGCCTGGCGCTTATGATCGCCGGGGTTCTGGCCCTGACCGGGACCGACCTCACGGTGATCGGCCGCCACGACGAGAAGCTGGCGCTGTTCTCCGCCTACGGAAAGACCGTGAAGGAGACGGACGAGAGCTTTGACGTGGTGGTGGACGCCACCGGCTCCGCCAGCGGAATCGCGCTGGCGCAGAAAATTGTGCGCCGCCAGGGAACGATCGTGCTGAAGAGCACCTACAGCGGCAACACGAGCATCGACATGGCCACCTTCGTGGTCAACGAGATCACGCTGGTGGGGAGCCGCTGCGGCCCATTCGCCCCGGCCTTAAACCTGCTGGCGAAGGGCAGTGTGAAGCTGCCGCCGGTGACATTATTTGACTTAAAGGATTATGAGATGGCATTCAGTTCGCCGGCCTTCAAGGCAGCGTTTCGGATGTCCGAATAAAAGGAGGAGAAGGTACAATGAATGAGCTGCAACAGGTGATTGGCGCCGACAACGTAAAGCTGGACGCCGAGGGAAAACATGTGGTGATTATCGACCAGACGAAGCTGCCGAACGTGACGGAATATCTGACGCTGGGCACGGCAGAGGATATCTACGACGCCATCTTCCAGCTGAAGGTCAGAGGGGCCCCGGCCATCGGTATCTGCGCCGGATACGGGATCTACACCCTGGCCCTGACCATTGACACCGAGGATTACGACGCGTTTCTGGCAAAGTTCCGGGAGTACAAGGACTACTTAAACTCCTCCCGCCCCACCGCGGTGAACTTAAGCTGGGCGTTAAACCGGATGGAGTCCGTGGTGCTTACGAACCGGGACAAGACGGTGAAGGAGATTTTGGCCCTGTTAGAGAGGGAGAGCCGCCTGATCCAGGAGGAGGACATTGAAATGTGCCGCCGCATCTCCGAGTTCGGCCTGTCCCTCGTGAAGGACGGGGACGGAATTCTGACCCACTGCAACGCGGGGCCGCTGGCCACCTCCCGCTACGGGACGGCTCTGGGGCCGATTCTGCTGGGCAAAGAGCGCGGCATGAACTTTAAGGTGTTCGCCGACGAGACCCGCCCGCTGCTCCAGGGCGCGAGGCTGACCTCCTACGAGCTCAAAAAAGCGGGCGTGGATGTGACGCTCATCTGCGACAACATGGCCAGCATCGTGATGAAAAACGGATGGGTTCAGGCCTGCTTCGTGGGCTGTGACCGGGTGGCTGCAAACGGGGACGCGGCCAACAAGATCGGCACCAGCGGCGTCGCCATCCTGGCCAAGTACTACGGGATCCCGTTCTACGTGCTGGGACCCACCTCCACCATCGACATGAAGTGCAAGACCGGCGCGGACATCGAGATTGAGCTGCGCAACCCCGACGAGATCAAGAAGAAGTTTTACAGCGAGCCCATGGCGCTTGAGGAAGTGCCCTGCTACAATCCGGCGTTCGACGTGACGGACCACGAGCTGATCGCGGGAATTGTGACGGAAAAGGGAATCTGCAGGGCCCCGTACACCGAGAGCCTGGCGAAACTGTTTGAATAACACACACGAAAGAGAGGATAAGAGAGATGAAAAGCTTAAAAAAGACAGCTGCTGCATTAACCGCGATGGCGCTCATCGCCACCGGACTGACCGCCTGCGGAGGCAAGAAGATTGAGGTGCCCCAGGAGTCCGAAAAATCCGCCAAGATCGGCGTCGTGTTCACCACCGCCGGCCTGGGGGACAACAACTTCAACGACATGGTAAACAGCGGCCTGGTGAAGGCCAAGGACGAGTTACACATCACCTACGATTACTCCGAGCCCAGCTCCAACGGCGAGGTGGTGACCATGCTGCGCGACTTTGCACAGACCGGCGAGTACGACCTGGTGCTGGCTCTGGGCGCTGACTCCGCCTCCGCTTTGGATCAGGTGGCCGGGGAGTACCCGAAGCAGAACTTCACCATCATCGACACCGTGGTGGACAAGCCCAACGTCAGCTCCATCTCCAAGAACGGCGCGGACCAGTCCTTCTTGAGCGGCGTTCTGGCCGGATACCTGACCAAGGAGGAGGGCTTCGGCAACATCAACGCGGACAACAAGCTGGGCGCTGTGATGGGACTTGACATCCCGCTGTTAAACTCTGTGGTTGCCGGTTTCACCGCAGGCGCGAAGTACGCGAACCCGGATGTGGAGGTGATTGCTTCCTACGTTGGCTCCTTCAACGACCCGGCAAAGGCCAAGGAGATGGCGGATTCCATGTACAAGCAGGGCGCTGACATCCTGTTACAGGGCGCAGGCGGCTCCGGCATGGGCGTGTTCAACGCGGCGACTGAGTGCGGCGGCTATGCCATCGGAACCGGCGTGAACCAGAACGCCACCAACCCGGATGTGATCATTGCGACCGCAACCTACGAGCTGCCCTCCATCGTGTACGACGAGGCCAAAGCGGTTGTGGAAGGAAAGTGGAGCGCAGGCGCCAAGGTATGGGGCTTAAAAGAGGGCGCTGTCGGCTACAGCGTGGAGGGAAGCAATGTGAAGATCCCCCAGGAGATCTTAGATAAGGTAGAGGAAGCGCACAAGTGGTTCTTAGACAACAACGTGACCCTTCCGTCCACACCCGACGAGGTGGACGCATGGCTGGCGCAGAACGTAAAATAAACGGGCCCCGATAACCTTGCTCAGAGAAAAAGGAAGTGTATCCCATGAGTCTGATTAAGATGGAACATATTGGAAAAACCTTCGGACCGGTGAAGGCCCTGGACGGGGTGGATTTCGAGCTGGAGAAGGGGGAGATCCACGCCCTGCTGGGAGAAAACGGCGCGGGCAAAACGACGCTTATGAAGGTCCTGTACGGAATGTACAGGGCCGACGGCGGCAAGCTGTATTTTGAGGACAAGCCGGTGGAGATCCAGAATTCCCTGCAGGCGATCAAGCTGGGGATCGGCATGGTGCATCAGCACTTCATGCTGATCCCGGTCCTGACGGTGGCCGAGAACATCGTGGTGGGCATGGAGCCCAAAAAGGGGTTCCGGTTCGACTTTGAGAAAGCGGTGGAGGAGGTCACAAAGCTCTGCGACCAGTACGGCTTCCACGTGGACCCTCGGGCCAAGGTGGAGGATTTGTCCGTGGGAGAGCGCCAGAGAGTGGAGATTTTAAAGGTGCTCTACCGGGGCGCCGAGATCCTGATTCTGGACGAGCCCACCGCGGTCCTCACGCCCATCGAGGTGAAGGAGCTCTTCGACGCGCTGCGGCAGATGCGAAAGGACGGAAAGAGCATCATCATCATCACCCACAAGCTCTACGAGGTGCTGGAGATCTCGGACCGCGTGACCGTGCTGCGGGACGGCAAACTGATCGGCACGGTGCAGAGCGACACCGCCTCCCAGGAGAGCCTGGCCAACATGATGGTGGGCCGCGAGGTGCAGCTGAGCATCAAACGCCGCTCCCAGAAAATGGGAGATGTGCTGTTTGAGGTGAAGGACTTGAGCCTGAAGCGGGAGAACATCCCGGTGTTAGATCACATCGGCTTTTCCATCCGGCGGGGAGAGATTTTAGGCATCGCCGGCATCGAGGGAAACGGCCAGACCGAGCTTCTCGAGGCGCTCACCGGCATCTTAAAGCCCGACTCCATGGAGATCACGCTGGCGGGGAAACCTTTAAGCGGAAACCCCTACGAGTTTATCAACCGGGGCGTAGGCCATGTGCCCGAGGACCGCATGACCCGGGGACTGATCTTAGAGATGAGCATCCGGGAGAATCTGGTGCTGGGCTACGAGGACCGGAAGGGCTTCATCAAAAAGGGAATTTTGCAGCTGAAGAACATCAAGGACAACGGCGAGGAGCAGATCCGCAACTTTAACATCAAGGCGTCGGACAGCGACACCCTGGCGGGGAACCTATCGGGCGGAAACCAGCAGAAGATCGTGATCGCCCGCGTCTTCTCCCAGGAGCCGGAGGTGGTCATCTGCGCCCAGCCCACCAGAGGCGTGGACGTGTCGGCCATCGAGTACATACACAACCTGATTCTGGACTACCGGGACCGCGGGAAGGCAGTGCTCCTTGTGTCCGCGGACTTAGACGAGGTGAAGAGCTTAAGCGACACCATCGCCGTCCTCTATAAAGGGCGGATCGTGGCGCAGGACCTGGCGGACAATTTTGACGACACGCGGCTGGGAACACTGATGACCGGCGCCAAGGGATAAGGGGGAACGAAATCATGCCTAAAAAATTAGTGACCTTACTGGAACTGGCGGCCGCCCTGTTTCTGGCTCTGGTGGTGGGCGGCATCTTCTTCATGATCAGCGGCTACAACGCCGTTCAGGTCTACCAGCTGATCTTAAAGGGCGCCTTCGGCAGCCGCAACGCCTTTCTCACCACGCTGTCCTACGCGACGCCCCTGATCCTCTCGGGCCTGGCGTTCTCCGTGGCCAAGCAGGCCAACATCATGAACCTGGGCGGCGAGGGCCAGATCTACGTGGGCGCCATGACGGCTGCGGTGGTTGGAACCCTGTTTCCCGCCATCCCCAGAGTGCTCTACGTGCCCATCGTGCTTCTGTCGGCCTTCGTGGCCGCGGGCCTTTACGGCGGCATCGCGGGCGTGCTGGACGTGAAGTTCGGCTCCAACATCGTGATCGTGACGATCATGTTAAACTACATCGCCCAGAACTTCTGCGGATATCTGGTGGCCGGCCCGCTGCGGGCGGACGAGAGCACCCTGCAGACCAAGCTGATCGGCGATAACGCGGTGATCGGGCGTATTTTCAGCGATCACCAGCTGTCCGGCGTGTTCATCCTGGCCATCGCTGCGGCCATCATCATCGCCCTGGTGATCAAGTACACCCGGTTCGGCTTCCACATGCGCTGCGTGGGCTTCAACCGGCTGGCGGCGGAGACCGCGGGCATCAACTACAAGCAGATCACCATCCTGACCATGTTCCTCAGCGCGGGTATCGCGGGCCTGTGCGGCGCCGGACAGATCCTTGGCGTCCACTACCGCTTTATCGACAACTTCTCGTCCGGCTACGGCTTCGAGGGAATCGCCGTGGCGGCTCTGGCGGCCAACAATCCGGCGGCCATCATCATCTCGGGAATCCTGTTCGCAGGCCTTAAGGCGGGCGCCATGAGCGTCAACCGTGTGGCGAACATTCCCATGGACTACATCATGATCATCCAGGCGCTGGTCATTGTGTTTATCGCGGCTCCCAAGCTGATCCACCCGATCACGGTGCGGATTTCCGGGGCGTTCGCCAAGAAGAGGAGGGTAGCGTCATGACCGATTTAAAAGTAACACTTCTGATCCTGCTGGCATCGACGATCCGCATGTCCACGCCGATCACTCTGGCCGCCATAGGCGGAACCTTCTCTGCCAGAACCGGAACCATGGCTCTGGGTCTGGAGGGCTTTATGCTGATGGGCGCCTGGGGCGCGGCCCTGGGCTCCTACATCTTCCAGAACGCCTGGATGGGCCTTCTTATGGGAATATTGGTCTCCTTAGCCGTCTCCTTCCTGTTCGGCGTGTTCACCATCCGGTTTCACGTGAATCAGGTGATCTGCGGAATCGGCTTCAACATGTTCGCCTCCGGCTTCACGGCCTCCATGACCCAGATGATCTGGGGCACCAGAGCCAACTCCGTGCAGGTTCCCACCCTGGGAAGAATCACGGTGCCGGTTTTGGGCGAGATGTCCGTTTTGATCCCGATCATGCTGGTGATCGTGGTGGTGTCCTGGTACTACTTATTTAAGACGCCCTACGGCCTCAGAATGCGCGTGGTGGGCGAGAGCGCCCACGCGGCGGACTCCATCGGCCTCAAGGTGAACCGCTACAAATATGCCGGAATTCTGATCTCCGGCGCGCTCTGCGGAATTTCCGGGAGCTTCCTGTCCATCGACCACGTGAACATGTTCGTGCGCGAGATGACCGCGGGGCGCGGCTTCATCGCCGTGGCGGTCAATATCCTGGGCCGCTACAATCCCCTGGGAGCCCTGGGCGGCGGACTGCTGTTCGGCTTCGCGGACTCCCTGCAGCTGGTAATTCCCTCCGCCACGGTTCCGGGTCAGCTGCTGCAGATGATCCCCTACGCGGTGACGCTGTTTGTGATCATCTTCGCGGTGCGCTACGTGTCCACACCCGCGGGAATCGGCGAGGTTCTGGATCACTAATCGGGAAATCGGGAAGGAGAGAGACAATGAAAGCAATTATGGTAATGTTCGATTCGCTGAACCGGCACATGCTGTCCTGCTACGGCTGTGACTGGACGAAGACGCCCAACTTTAAGCGCCTGGCGGAGCGGACGGTGACCTTTGACAACTGTTACGTGGGCAGTATGCCCTGTATGCCGGCGCGCCGGGAGATCCACACGGGCCGTTACAACTTCCTGCACCGCAGCTGGGGCCCCATGGAGCCCTACGACGACTCCATGCCGGAGCTGCTAAAGAACAGCGGCGTCTACACCCATCTGACCAGCGACCATTGGCACTACTGGGAGGAGGGCGGGGCAAACTACCACACCAAGTACAACTCCTACGAGTGGGCAAGAGGCCAGGAGGGCGACGGCTGGAAGTCCTATCTGCCCGACTTCCCCATCCCGGAGTGCATCGACGGTAAGCCCGGGCTCTGGGGCCGCCAGGACTGGGTGAACCGCCGCTACATGCAGAAGCAGGAGGACCTGCCCATCGCCGTGACCTTTAAAAACGGTTTGGAATTCATCGACAACAATCACGGCGAGGACAACTGGTTTTTACAGCTGGAGGCCTTTGACCCCCACGAGCCGTTCTACAGCCTGCAGCAGTACAAGGACTTATACCCGGACGGCTACGACGGCCCGGTGTTCGACTGGCCGTCCTACCACAAGATTAAGGAGACGCCCGAGCAGGTGAACCACTGCATCAACGAGTACGCGGCGGTGCTGTCCATGTGCGACGACTACCTGGGCAAGGTTCTGGACGCCATGGACGCCTACGACATGTGGGACGACACCATGCTGATCGTCAACACGGACCACGGCTTCCTTCTCAGCGAGCACGACTGGTGGGGCAAGGTCATGATGCCCTACTACAATGAGATTGCCCACATCCCCATGTTCATCTGGGATCCCAGGGTGAAGAAGGCCGGGGAGCGCCGTCAGGCGCTGGTGCAGAACATCGATATCTGCCCCACGCTGCTGGAGTACTTTGGCGTCGAGATCCCGAAGGACGTGATGGGAAAGCCCTTAAAGGATACCGTGGACCGGGATGTGCCGGTGCGGGAGTACGCGCTGTTCGGCATGCACGGCTGTCACGTGAACATCACGGACGGCACGTACGTGTACATGCGGGCCTGCGACGGCGGCAGCGGCGCGAACAACGACAACTTAAAGAACTATACGCTGATGCCCTCCCACATGAAGAACAGCTTTGACTTAGACGAGCTGCGTGCGGCCGAGTTCGTGGACGGATTTTCCTTCACCAAGGGCTTAAAGCTCCTGGCGGTTCCGGGGACTCAGAAGATCGCCAGCATGGGCTTCCCGCCCTCCACCCTGTTCGACGGCGGCCACATGCTGTTCAACGTGATCGACGACCCGGGACAGCTGCATCCCCTGGACGAGCCGGAGACTGAGGCGCGGATGGTGAAACACATGATCCGGCTGATGAAGGAAAACGACGCGCCCGCGGAGCAGTACGTTCGCCTGGGACTGCAGGAGGAGCGCGCGGCAGAGTGAGATTTTGTGCACACTTCACAGTGCTAAAATGACGGCGGCTCCTGTCCGCCAAAACTGGTGTTAAAATCTCATAAAATTTTTTGGTACCTATTGACTTTTTTTGTATACGGTGCTATGATGCAATTGCTTTTAAAGCTATATGTTTTGCTGTTTCTGACCCCAACAGCGATGCGTATAGCTTTTCTTTTTTTGGGAAAACTGCCCGGTATTTTGCAGCGAAAGGATGGACTTTGCGGCAGGTTTTGTGAATAAGATGTAGGAGATGGGAAGGGGGGACAACCGCAGGGGGCTGGAGAATGGCGGATACAGAAAAAACGAGATGTCCGCTGATCACAAGCAGAATAATATATGATCTCAGGAGGATGAAATTGATGAAACAGGCGAATGAGCAACTTTTCGACTATTACGGCAAGCCCAGTTTAGGGCAGGCGTTTCCGCTGGCATTCCAGCATGTGGTTGCAGCGATTGTGGGCTGTGTGACACCCGCGATCATTGTCTCCAACGCGGCGAAGCTGTCGCCCGGCGACAGTGTGTTCCTGATCCAGGCGGCGCTGGTGGTGGCAGCTCTCTCCACGTTTTTACAGTTATTCCCAATTGGAAACAAGAACGGATTCCACATCGGGGCCGCGCTCCCGGTGATCATGGGCGTCAGCTTTGCCTATGTTCCCAGCATGCAGGCCATCGCTGAGACGTCGGGCGTTCCGGCAATTCTGGGCGCTCAGATCGTGGGCGCTGTGGTTGCGCTGCTGGTGGGACTCTCGATCAAGAAGCTGCGCAAGCTGTTCCCGCCGCTCATCGCGGGCACGGTGGTGTTCACAGTAGGCCTTTCCCTGTATCCCACGGCGATCAACTACATGGCGGGCGGTGTTGGAAAGCCCGGTTACGGTTCCTGGCAGAACTGGCTGGTGGCCTTAATCACCCTGACCGTGGTAGTCTGCCTGAACCACTTTACCACAGGGCTCTTAAAGCTCTCCTCCATCCTGGCGGGCGTGATCGTCGGTTACATAGTGGCTCTGTTCTTCGGCATGGTGGACTTCAGCAACCTGGCCTCCGCCGGTTACTTCCAGTTCCCCGCCCCGCTGCACTTCGGTTTGGTCTTTGAGCCGTCCGCGTGCGTTGCCATCGGGCTTTTGTTTGCCATCAACTCCATACAGGCAATCGGCGACTTCTCCGCCACCACCACCGGCGCCATGGGCCGTATGCCGGAGGACAAGGAGCTGCAGGGCGGAATCGTCGGCTACGGCGTCTCCAACTTCGTGGGCGCGCTTTTAGGCGGCCTTCCCACCGCCACCTTCAGCCAGAACGTGGGTATCGTGACCACCACCAAGGTAATCAACCGCATCGTGCTGGCCCTGGCCGCGGGCATTCTGCTGGTTGCAGGCCTTGTGCCCAAGTTCTCCGGACTTCTGACCACGATCCCCCAGTGCGTGCTGGGCGGCGCCACGGTCTCCGTGTTCGCCTCCATCGCCATGACCGGAATCAAGCTGGTGATGACCGAGGACATGAACTACCGCAACACCTCCATCGTCGGCCTGGCGGTTGCTCTGGGCATGGGCGTGACCCAGGCCTCCGCTTCCCTGGGCACCTTCCCGGCATGGGCGACCACCATCTTCGGAAAATCCCCGGTTGTGATCACTACCATCGTGGCAGTGTTCCTCAATATTGTGCTTCCGAAGGAGATAAAGCAGAAATAAAAAAGAGATTTGGACGTGAAAAAACACCTGGAAAGTGATTGGGCTTTCTGGGTGTTTTTTTGTGCATTTCTGTTCTGTAGATAAGCGGATTTCATAAAGGTGAGGTGGCCTGAGAGTGGAATTTTAAGAAAAATAGCGAAAAATATGACCGCGGTCATAGGAGAGTTTGATAAACCTTGCTATAGTTAGCCTATAGTAAACCACAGAGAAAAGGAGAGGTTGAGTGATGAAACGGAGAAGCAGATTGGTGGGACTTTTGTTGGCGTTGACGCTGGCGGCGGCAAGCGTGACGGGGTGCGCAGGTACTGCTGCCAAGCAAAACAGCAATTCGCAGGCAGAGGGAAAGAAAGACTTTAAAATGGCAATGATCTCATCGGAAATCGGTTCGGAAGCATTTAATCTGAATGCCTATAACGCCATGAAGGAGGCGTCCGAGCGGTACGGTTTCAAGTGCATATCCATCGAGTGTACCGACACCACAGCGTGGGAGGAGAACACCATGGCCGTGTCGGAGGAGGGGTATGATCTGATTGTGGGTGTGGGCTGGAACACGGCGGAAGCCATCGCCAAGGCGGCCGATTTGTTCCCCGACAGCACTTACGCGGTGATCGACACAGTATGCGACAACGATAAGGTGACAAGTATCACGTTCCGCGAGGAGGAGGGGGCTTATGTACAGGGGGTTATGCTGGCGACAGCCTTTCCGGAGGACGATCTGTTCGGCTGTGTCTGCTCCTACCAGACACAGGCGACCTACAAGTATCGCTATGGGTATGAGCAGGGGATTAAATCGGTAAATCCGGATGCGAAGCTGATTTACAACTATATTAATTCCTACAATGATACCAGCATGGTTTATGAGTACGCCATGCAGCAGCAGGCGGCTGGTTGTCATGTGGTAATTGGCAGTGTGTCATCCGCAGCCAATGCGGGAATTTATCAGGCGTGCCTGGAGCTGGCCGGAAAAGGGACGCCCATCTATACCACCGGGCTGAGCGTGGACCAGACAACATCCGATAATCCCTATATTTTGGGTGGCCTTCTCAAAAATACAGGGACATGTATGACCCAGATTATTGACAACTACGTGAACGGCACACTTGAGGGCGGCGAAATGTCGGGCGGTCTTAAGGAGGACATGTTCGGGGTGGTCTATGTGACCGTGGATGGGGCGAACTACCGCAATACGGATATCATGACGGACGAAGTGATCGAGGCGGGAAAAGCGGCGGCCGAGAAAATTAAGTCCGGTGAAATTCGCGTTGAGGTGCCGGATGAGGCGTCCAATCCGTAAAGCCTACAATCACACAGAGCGGCAACGGATACGAGGAGGAGCAATATGTTGGAGATGAGGGATATTGTAAAGACATATGGGGAGCTGATGGCCAACCGGCATGTCAGCCTCCACTTGAACAGAGGAGAGATTCTGGCGATTGTGGGAGAAAACGGCGCAGGAAAATCCACAATCATGAAGATACTCTATGGCCTGGAACATCCGGATTCCGGGGAGATTTTTCTTAACGGGGAGAAAAAGCACTTCCATAGCCCGTCGGATGCCATGGCCTGTGGAATCGGGATGGTTCAGCAGCACTTTATGCTGTTTGGAGCCATGTCGGTTGCGGAGAACATTGTGTATTCCCGTGAAATTCGCAAGGGCATATTTATTGACCGGCGGAAAATGAACGATACGATCCGCGAACTGTCAAAAACTTATAAACTGCCTATCGATCCGGAGCAGATTGTGGAGGATTGCCCGGTAGGCCTGCAGCAGCGGGTGGAGATATTAAAGGTTTTGTACCAAAACGCGGAAATCATTATATTTGATGAGCCGTCCGCTGTTCTCACCCCCATGGAAGTGGAGGAGCTTTTAAAGACCATGAAACATCTGGCTGCGATGGGCAAAAGTCTGATCATCATTACGCACAAGCTGAGCGAGGTGATGGAGGTTGCGGATCGGATTGTGGTTATGCGCATGGGCGAGGTGGTTGCCGAGCGCAAAAAAGAGGATACAAACGCGGAAGAATTGTCTTATCTGATGGTAGGGAGACACATAGCGTCACAGAAGATCGCCCCCCGTGCGACCGCAGGGGAGGTGCTGCGGATTTGCGGCTTGACACTCTATGAGGACGGAAAAAAAGCCCTGGACGGAATCAATATCCATGTGGACGGCGGAGAGATTGTGGGAATTGCCGGTGTATCCGGGAATGGACAGAGCAAATTGATTCAGTGTATTGCGGGACTGCAGCAGGTGGATGAGGGGCATATTTACCTGGAGGACACGGAGGTCACCAACCGAAGTGTACAGGAGATCCGCAAGGCCGGTATGGCTCATATTCCGGAAGACCGGTATCGATGGGGGAGCGCTCCCGAGGCCACTTTATGCGACAATGCACTGATTGGCTCAGAGGAGCGTCTGAGCAGCCACGGGATTTTTTCGCTTCGAAAGGTGCGGGAGTATGCCGCCGATACGATCATAGATTATAACGTGAAGGCAGGGTCTATTTTCCAAAAAATGAAGGAGCTCTCCGGTGGCCACGCCCAAAAGCTGATAGTGGCCAGAGAGATGCGCATGAATACCAAATTTCTCATTGCGTGTGAGCCGACCCGGGGGGTTGACATTGGTGCGATCGAGTATATTCACGGCAAACTGGTGGAAAAGCGCAACGGGGGTGATGGAATTTTGCTGGTGTCTTCAGAGCTATCGGAGATTATGACCCTGAGTGACCGGATCTATGTGATCTATGAGGGGGAAATCCGGGGAGAATTTAAGCGGGGAATGGTAGATGAGAGGAAGCTTGGCTTTTTGATGACGGGAGGGCAACTGGATGAATACGAAAGAACACTTGATTAATATTACACCGCGCCAGAGTCTTCAGCGGATATTGGAGGCCCTGAAGCTCCCGGCCATAGCAGTGGCGGTGGGACTGTTCTGCGGAGGAGGGATTATAGCTGCTTCCGGGATTAACCCGGTGCAGGCAATTATCGGTTTGTTAAAAGGCGGGTACGGGTCCGTGTACCTGATGTTCACCACCTTGTCCAGAGCGACGCCGATCATTATTGCGGGGCTTTCGGCGGCGTTTGTCTGGGGATCCGGGTATGAGAGCATGGGCGTGGGCGGTCAGATGACCATGGGGGCGCTGACAGCTGCGGTGGTGGCTGCAAATTGCCCGGGGCCGGATGGACTCGTGGTGGTTGTTTCATTGGCGGCAGGTGCACTGGCGGGCATCGCTTTCTCGATCATCCCCACATGGATGTACCAGAAGTTTCAGGTATCTCTGCTGATTGTGACGATAATGATGAACTATGTGGCCGATTTTTTATCTTCCTATTTTACATCCTATGTGTTCAAGGATCCCTTTGGGGTTGATTCTTCCGCCATACAGACTGCGGAGATAACGGCGGTGCTTCCAAGGTTTGTGGAAAAATACGCGCTGCACGCAGGCTTTCTGATCGCAATTGCATGTGTTGTTTTGATGTGTTTTTTGATGAACCGTACCGTGTTCGGCTACCGGGCGAGGATTGGCGGCCTCAACGCCAGGTTTGCCGACTATGGAGGGATCAACAGTTCCCGGATGATGTACCGGGTACTGAGCCTGAGCGCTGCATTGGCAGGAATGGCCGGGGCCATCGAAGTCCTGGGCGCGAAGCACCGGTTCGTGGATCAGATGATTACCTCGCCAGGATACGCGTGGAGTGGAATCACGGCGTCTATTATGGCGGGTTACCATCCGGTGGGAACAATGATCGGCTCTATCTTTCTGGCGGGCCTTACCACCGGAGGCAGCTATATCGAGCGCAATATGGGGGTTCCCAGTGAGGTTTCCTCGGTAATCCAGGGAGTAATTACTATGTTAGTGACGGTAAAGCTTGCAATCAGCTGGAAAAAGAAAAAAGCGCAGGCACAGGCAAAGGAGGGAGTATAGATGGAACTCAGTATCGAATATCTGGCAGTGATTTTAAATTCTACAATCCGGTTGACAACACCGATACTCTACGCTGCTCTGGCAGCGGCCATCTGTAAGGAAGCGGATGTTTTTAATCTCTCGATGGAGGGAGCGATGGTGTCTGGGGCATTCTTTGCCGTTGTTGGAAGTTACTTTACCCATAATGCGGTGCTTGCAGTGCTGCTGGGGGTGCTCAGCGGGCTTATTCTGTCGGCGATTGTAGGGTACTGCATTATATGGCTTAAGGCTTCACCGGTGATTGCGGGAGTTGCGGCCGGCACCATGATGACCGGATTGACCACGTATTTGTTGTATATTATTTTCAACACAAAAGGGTCATTTTCCGATCCCAGCCTGGTTGGAATGACGAAGCTCTATCTGTTTTCGGATGTACCGGTGTTGGGCACGGTGCTGTCGGGACTGACGGCTGTTGACTATATGGCGGTGATTATATCCGTGCTGCTCTACATATTTATGTACAAAACCGTGTTGGGCTACCGGCTTCGGGCCATAGGAATGAACCGGGAGGCGGCCAGGAGCTTGGGAACCCCGGTGAATTTGTATCAGTTTGTGACATTTACGCTGTCCGGCGCCCTTAGCGCCCTTGGAGGCTGCCTGCTTTCTTTGGGGTCGGTCACACTTTTTATTCAGAATATCACATCCGGCCGCGGCTTTATAGCACTGGCCGCCAATAATTTAGGGGGTTCCCATCCGTTGGGAGTGTTGGTTGCCAGCTTTTTCTTCGGCTTCAGCCAGGCACTTGGAAATCTTCTTCAGAACACCTCCATCAAAACGCAATTGACGGCTACGGTGCCGTATTTGTCCACAATTATCGGTATGCTGGTGTTTAGTATTTATGGAATACAGAAGAAAAAACGCAGCAGAAAGAGAGGTGCTTGAAAATGAAGCTTGTGTTAGATTCCCATATGCACACGGTGGCCAGCGCCCACGCTTACTCCACGGTGCTTGAGATGGCGCGGGAGGCCGCGGATGCGGGCTTAAGCCTGGCGGCGATTACAGACCACGGTCCGGCGCTTCCCGATTCCTGCGATCAATGGCACTTTATCAATTATCATGTGATGGACCGGGAATTGTTCGGGGTCCGCATGCTCTATGGCGTAGAGTTAAATATTCTGGACTATGACGGAAGAATTGATCTGGAGGAATTTCTGCTTGAAAAACAGGATTTGTGCATCGCCAGCTTCCATGAGCTGATTACCTCCCCTGGGAGCAAAGCGGAGAATACCAGAGCGATGATGAAGGCCATGGAAAATCCATATGTGGACATTTTGGGGCATCCGGATAATGGGCGGATTCCGGTAGATTATCAGGAGCTGGTCCGGCATGCAAAGTCAGAGAACGTGCTTTTAGAGTTAAACAATTCTTCGCTGAGAGCGGCTAAATACCGGTTGAACGCCAGGGAGAACCTCGTTGCTATGCTCAATTTCTGTATGCGCTATGGGGCGAGCATTGTGGTTGGAACGGACGCGCACTTTGCCACGGCCGTAGGCCGGATGAGTGAGGCAAGTGAGCTTTTGGAGGAGGTCCATTTTCCGGAGGAACTGGTGGCCAACACATCGGTGGAAACATATTTGAGTTTCTTACACAAATATCGGTGAGAGACAGAAAGGAAACAATGGAATTTTTACATATCTCAGATCTTCATTACCGTATGCACTATCCCGCTGCGGACGAGGGCTACCCCTCGATATTTAAGAATATGACCTCTCCGCTGGAACAGCTGAGGAGCGGAATGAAAAAAATACAAATGGAAAATCTGGCGTTTGTCCTGATCAGCGGCGATTTGACAGAAAACGGGGATGAGAGTGATTACCGGGAGTTAAAAACGCAACTGGATGATATTTTTGGAGAGGTACCGTATATTGTGACGGTCGGAAATCATGACAATCTGGAAGCATTTCATGCGGTATGGGGGAAGAATCCGGCACAGGAGACGTATGGGACGGTACAATGCTTTGGGAATGTGACGGTTATCGCGCTGAATAATGCCTCGGGGAGCGCCGGCCAGGGGGAAATCGGTATGGGGCACTGCCGCTGGCTTGAGCGCTGCCTAACGGAGTCGGTGCGCAGAGGTGACCGGGTCATCCTGATGATGCACCATCCGCTGATTTTTGATCCGGCCTCGCCGATTCCGGCGGTGGACTTTTCGCCGGAGTTCTTAAAGGTAATAAAGAGGAACCCGCCAGCCGCCATTCTGTGCGGACATACCCACAATGAACTCTGTGGTTCCTTTGAGGGCATCTTGTACGCCACTGCGGGCAGTATGTCGTTTAAAGGATACCAAAGAGGAGGGGGAAGCGTATGCTTTCGGGAATATGCCAGTATGAACCTTTGCAAAATTGAACAGCAGTTTATCTGCATTCAGGAGGTGCCGGTCACGGAAAACGGTGCGCTTTTGGGAGAAATAGAAATGTGACGGAAATTCCTGTCTCCAAAGGCTATTTTGGCCCGATGTGTTCGTTGATAATGTAGTCGTAGGAATCCTCGGAACACATGCTCAAATAGGTGGAATCTTTAATCAGATAGTTTTTCCCGCTTTTTTCCAAAACTCCGTTGGCGCAGAATTTGCTGAGCATGCGCAGAACATGCCGGTAGGTGGTTCCCACCACCTCTGCGGTGGAGGAAAGGTTAAGGCGGCAGACCCCATCTGTGGAGGAAGCAAGAATAACGGATGCCAATTTGCTTTCCAGGGAGGTACATTGGATTACCTGAAGATAGCGGTTGCTGTTCTCGAGGGTGTTGCCCAGCTGCTGGCAGAGATAGCGCAGGAATTGGTTGTCATCCATCAGCTCGTTCCGGTAACGGACCAGGGACAGCGCCAGGCAGGAACACTTTCCGATGGCCTGGATGTTGGTGATAGGGGGACGCCTCCAGATAGAACCGACCAGCCCGATGGACTCGCTTTCCCGGAGATAGCTGATAAATTGAACTTTTCCACTGATGGAGTAAGAAAAGCATTTTACCGTGCCCTTCAGGAGAAAAAAGAGATAATCGTTGATCTGGCCTTCACGAATGATAAATTCATCCTTATCAAACTCAAACAAATCAAAGCATTGGGAGTAGTCTTTGGTAAATATATCTGAGAGAGGCAGTGAGTTGACCGCTTTTCGGATTGTGATCGGATTCTGAATTTTTTTCATTGTCTGACTCCTGATTCTATACAATTAAAATCATGTAATTTGATGACTGCGCCGAATCTATTATATCACAAATAAAATCATGAGAAAAGAAACGCTTGAGCCCTAAAAGATCGTCTTCACAAACGCCGCCAATTCCTTCAAATATTTGGGAAGCGGCCCCTGCTTTTTCATGAACATGCAAAAGCTTAAGGACTTAAAGCGGCTTTCCGTGGGGTAGTAGCAGATTCCTGAGGTCTGGAAATACTTGGTGTAGCTGTCCATGATCAGGCTGATCCCCATGTCCATGGCGGTCATGCGCAGGATCACCTCCATGGTGTCCTCCTCGATGATCTTGTCGGGGACAATGTGGTGTTCCTTCAAAAAACGGTCCTCCGAGAAGCGCTCGCTGTGGGTGGTCGGATGCAGGATGAAGGTTTTGCCGCTCAGCTGGCTGAAATCCGGGGTGATGAGATCCTTATGGTTCTCGGAGACCACCAGGCTCAGCTTGTCCTTGGCGATGGGGTAGGCCGTGTAGACGGAGGGGGGATAGATGGATGAAAGCTGGTATCCGAAGAGGATGTCCAGACTGTCGTTCTCCAGGCTGTGTAACAGCTCCCAGAGACTGCCCTTCAGGAATTCGACCTTAATCTCAGGATAGTTTTCAGCATAAAACTGTAAAATCTTGGGGATCATGTTCCCGCCGCGGATCCGCTGGAGCCCGATTCGAAGCACGCAGGGGCTGGAGGGCAGGAGCGGGTTTAGACGGAGGTAAAATTTCTCCTGCAGCCGTATCATCTTCGCCGCGATGTCGATATAGATCAACCCGGCCTCCGTGGGGACCAGGCGGCGCTTTTCGCGAACGAACAGGGCGATCCCCAGCGTCTGCTCCAGATGGTTTAGATAGTTGCTCAGCGCGGGCTGGCTGATATGAAGATTTTTCGCCGCCTTGGACAGGGATTGCTGCCGGTATATTTCTAAAACGTAAATCTGCTCTTTCAGGTACATTTATAACATCTCCCATCATATGTCTGCCATCGGTGTCCCCCGCAGTCTCACGCGCGGGGGCATATCTATTGTATAACGTAAAGTTATAGAATGCAACTAACTATAATATTTAAAAAGTTGATCGAAAGAGACAATGACTTATAATAGTAACATAGCACAAAGGGATAAAATATACAATATATGCACTGGGTATGCAGAAAAGAAAGATATATTTGTATAAATATTTTTTGGGAGGCTATTAAGGAATTGTTAAAAATATGAAAGAGACAGGAGGGAAAAAACGTGAACCAGAACAATAAGGACCTGGATCAGGTGGTTGCGATTGCCCGCAAGGGGGCTGCGGCTGCGGTGGAGGAGCAGATTAAAATCCTGAAGCAGTTTGCGCAGATCGACTGCGGAACCGGCGACGAGGAGGGCAATGCCAAGGTTGTGGAACTCATCGACCAGCAGTTAAAGGCGATCAAGGGGATTGAGATCACACACCACTATGCCGAGGGCTATGGAATTCACATTGTAGCGCGGCTGAAGCCGGAGAAGCCGGAGGGAAAAATTCTGCTGAGCGCACACACGGACACCGTTTTCCACCGCGGCGACACGGCGGCCCACCCGTACCATGAGGACGGTGACACGGCCTACGGCCTGGGCATTGCGGACTGCAAGGGCGGAATTCTGGTGGCGATCCACGCGGTGAAGCTTATGCAGGAGGCGGACATGCTGCCGAACAAGGAGATTGTCTTCATCTTCAACTGCGATGAGGAGCAGGGATCCCTAAGCGGGCACGCGGTGTTCGATAAGGAGCTTCCGGGCGCGGAGATGGCGTTTGTTTTTGAGCCCTCCAGAGCGGAGGACGGCGTCCTCACGGCGAGAAAGGGCGCTTGCAGCATCACGGTGGAGGTATTCGGCAAAAAGGCCCATTCCGGGATCAACTATCTGGACGGCAGAAGCGCTACCGTCGAGCTGGGACACATGCTGGTGCGCCTGTATGAGAACAACGACAATGAGCGGGGAATCCAGTTCAACCCGGCGGCGCTCTACGGCGGCGAGGACGGCACCGGAATCGTGTCCGACCACGCGACCGCGAAGGTGGGCGTGCGCGTGGCCTGCCAGGCCGACATCGACACGGTGAAGGAGATCATCGCCCGCGTCGAGAAGGAGACCTACATAGAGGGAACGAGGACGGAGATCCGCATCGACCGCATCTCGGTTCCCATGGAACGCAATGAGAAGAACGTAGAGCTGTACGAGGTAGTCCACAAGGCCGGACTTCTTCTGGGCAAGGATCTGCCGGAGCAGAGCAGCGGCGGCAGCGGAGATGCCAGCTATTTCAGCTACCACGGCGTGCCGTCCGTGGACGCCTTAGGCCCCTACATGTACAAGATTCACTCCACCGATGAGGCGCTGCGCCTTTCCTCCTTCGAGGAGAAGACCGCCCTGTTTGCCGTGGTGCTGGGGATGCTGTAATACGGTCTTTATAATAAGGAGGGAAAAGAATGGAAAAGACGAAACAAGTAAAAAAGATGAATGTGCCGCACATTTTTATCATTATCATGTGCATCATTCTGCTGGCCTGTCTGTCAACCTACATCGCGACGCCCGGCGTCTATGACATGAACGACGCGGGACAGGCGATCGCCGGGAGCTACCACGTGGTGGAGCGCGATCCGGTATCGCCCTGGGCGGCTCTGCTGATGATCAAAAAAGGAATTGAGAGCGCCGCTTCCGTAATCAGCCTGATGTTAGTGGCCGGCGGTTCCATCGCCGTGCTTTTGGATACCGGCGCCTTCAACGATGTGTTAAACTACGGAGTTTATAAGCTGCAGGACAAGAGCACCAAGGTGCTGGTTCCCGCGATTGTGGTCATGATGTCCGCCCTGGGAGCCTTTGCGGGTAACGACTCCATGATCGCCTTCGTCACCGTGGGCCTTGTCATCTGTTCGAGGCTGTATCTGGACCGAATCACGGCCATGGGCATGTTCTACCTGGGCTACCTGATCGGTCAGGGCGCCAGCTTCACCTCCACCATGCTGATCCAGTTCCAGGCCATGGCGGGCGTTGAGCCGCTGTCCGGCATGGGAGTCCGCCTCATCGTGTGGACCGTGTTCACCACCATCAACGCCGCATACTGCACCAGATACGCGATGCGGATCTCCAAGGATCCCAGCAAGAGCTATGTGGGCGAGGTTCTCCGCCCCGAGCCGGGCATGGAGGAGATCAAGGCGGTTGACCTGCCTGTGAAGGGCTTTATCGCCGTGATCGTGATGTTCGCCGTGTACGTATTGTACGCAATCTGCGCTCCGAAGCTGGGCTGGGGCCAGGAGTACCTGTACGTGTTCATGATCTTAAGCTCCGTGTTCGCCAGCGTTCTGTACCGGATCGCCCCGAACCGGATCAGCAAGACCTTCTTCAAGGGCGCACAGTCCATGGGCGGTATCTGCGTGGTGATGGGTCTCGCCCGCGTCGTTGGCATGGTTTTAAACCAGGGCCACATCATGCACACCATCTCCAACACCGCTTCCAACCTGATCGGCAACAGCGGCCTGGCCATGGCGGCAATCGGTATCTTTATCTTCACACTGGTTCTGAACCTGTTCATCCCCAGCGGTCTGTCCAAGGCGGCCATCATGATGCCGCTTCTGACCCCCATCGGCGATGTCTGCGGTCTGACCCGCCAGCTGGTGGTGTTCGCCTACTCCATGGGTGACAGCTTAACCAACACGCTGACCCCCATGTCCGGCCCGATGGTCGGTTCCCTGGAGTTAGCCGACGTGGATTACACGGCCTGGTTAAAATACGCCGCCCCGCTGATGGGCATCCTGGGCGTGGTTGCGGTTGGATTTATCGCAGCGCTGGCTACGATGGGTTGGGCGTAAGTTAAAATAAGTATTGGAAATATGTAGATAAACAAAGGCGGGGCCATGACACGTAAGAGGTTTTATGGCCCCGCTACATTTTGCTTGAAAAAAGAAATTCCACGGGATATACTGGATAGAAGAAGCCACGGATTAATGTAGAATGTGGAGCAGAAAGGGATCGTTGATAATATGGAAGGTGATATGGAGAAACGCAGAAAACAGATCGTTCAGCTGATCAATGACAGGAGCCAGGTTAGTTTTTCGGAGCTGGTGGAACAGTTTCCGGATGTATCGGAGATGACGTTGCGCAACGATCTGAAATTCCTTGATTCCAACCGCCAGATTATCCGGGTTCACGGTGGAGCCCGCTCGTTGGATACAGTGATCGATATCGATGACCCACTGCATAAACGGATTTCAAAGAACTATGAAAAAAAGCAGGAGATTGCCAAAAAGGCCGTGCGTTTGATTCAGCCCAGGGGAGCAATTTTCCTGGACTCCGGATCGACTATGATTGAGCTGGCAAAGATTTTCCCGGATGAAAAGTGCAAGATATTTACTGTTGGAATTCCGTGTACGATGGAGTTGGCCCGATTAAATCGGGTAGATGTGCATGTCTTTGGCGGTCGGTTAAAGAGAGAGAGTCTCAGCGTCAGCGGTGTTCGTACACTTCAGGAAATACAAGATGTTAACTTTAACCTGGCGATCATCGGGGTGACCGGTTACCGCAAAGACAAGGGATTCTGCTGCTCCTCAGAAGAGCGCTGTGAGATTAACAGAGAGATCATGAAGCGGGCAGAGAAAGTCATGGTTTTGATGGATTCCCAAAAAGTGGGAAAATCAGATACTTACATTTTGGGAACGCCCCAGGATATCGATATTTTAATCTCTGACAGTGACCTGGGAGAAGATGTACGGGAGGCGTTCGAGCAGAAGGGTGTAGAAGTTTATTAAAATGAATATGTGAAATATGCGAGGTCCTCAGAGTGAGAATTGATCACTTTGGGGACTTTTTATATGTAAAAATGAATTTCTGAAAAAATGACGAATAATTAGCGTTTAAATGAAAAAAATTATACAAAATTTATTATATGATATTGAAATTAAAAAAATACGTGTTATAATTACAATATAAATCCTACTATGACTTTTGAAACAAAAGTCATAATCATAGATTTAGCACAAACATAATTGTAAAATTTGTACAAAACAAAGGAGGAGAGTGTATGAAACGACGCGGTGTATTGGCAATGATTTTGGCAGCAAGTTTGGTATTTACACTGGGTGCATGTTCCCAATCAGGAAGCACAGGTACGCCTAAGGAGACAGCGGAAGTAAAGACAGAGGCTCCGACAACAAAAGAGGAAGCTCCGACAACAAAAGCACAAGGTGGCGAATCGCAGACAGCGGAACCGGTGACGATTGAGCTCTGGCACACACTGGAGGAGATGTACCGGGATGATTTTAATAAATTGGTAGATGAATTTGAGAAGGAGAATCCCAACATCACGGTGAATGTGTCTTACCAGGGAAGAGTGGCGGAGATTCTGGAAAAGATTTTGGCCGCGAACATTGCCGGCGATGGACTTCCAGATGTGTTCCCCATTCACTCTTCGGAGATACAGACACTGGCAGAGAATGAAGTGATCGACAACCTGGATCCCTATATTGCAAGCAATGGGACGGATTTGAGCAAGATCAGCATGATTGACGTGTATGCACACAACGGGAGCCAGTATGGCCTGACGTGGACGATCACCGGCATGTGCTGGTTCTACAATCAGACGATTGCGGACCAGGAGGGGATCGAGCTTCCTAAAACCTGGGACGAGATGGACGCATTTTTACATAAGGCCGCCATCATCAATGCGGATGGCACCACCGAGCGGTATGGAATGTGGATTGGCGGTTGGGATTCCTACTACTTTACCTGGATGCTCTGGAACAATGGAGTGTTGGTGATCGATGAGGACGGCAATACGACAATCAATTCTGAGAAGGCGCAACAGACAGTTGCTCAAATTAAGCAGTGGATTGATGAGGGGCTTATGATGTGGGGGTACGGCTCCAATGGTTCGACCAATATGCGGCAGGCTTTCTGGGATGGCAAGGTGTTTGCCATTGTGCATACATCGAGCCAGTACATGAACCACTACGACAACATGAAACAGAAGGGGTATGAGTTGGGCGCCTATTTCCCGCCCGCAGGCCCGGATAAGGATACCACTGAGGTGTTCGGCATGTGCCTGTCAATTCCTGCAAAGTCGGATCCGGCTAAGAAGGAGGCCGCCTACAAACTGATCGAGTATCTGACCAGCAATGATGTAAATCTGAAGATGGCAGAATTCACTGGATTTTTGGCTAACGGTACAGATGTGATGCAGACCGAGGAGGGGAAAAAGTATCTGGAAGAGAACCCAGCCATGAAGAATGTCTATAAGCGCATCGGCGACATGACAGTGGCGATTCAGCTTCCCTGCTATCCGGAGGTGACCGACGTTCTGGAAGATGGGCTGGCGCTTATATTCCTGGAAAATCACGATGTAAAAGCGCAGCTGGACGAAATGGCACAGCAGATAACAGACTTGTATGCAAATCAGTAGCTGTGAATACGAAGATTGGGGCTGTCTCTGACAGCCCTGTCCTTTATATGAAAGGGAGGGGACAAAGGCATGGGGAAAAAGAAACGGGGAGCGCTGCGGCGCAAGAGGGAATTCCTGGATTTTGCCTGCGGTTTGCCCGCATTGGTATTTTTTGCGATATTTACCTACTACCCGATCCTGTATCTGCTAAAAATCAGTTTTACCAACTGGAATCTGATGAAACCCAAGTACCAGTATGTAGGGCTCACGAACTACAAATGGCTGTTAAGCAATGGTTGGAACAAGTTTTTGACATCCGCCAGAGTGACCGTGATCTACACCTTGGGAGAGGTCTTGATCACAATTATCGGGGGAATTCTTCTGGCGGTTCTGTTTGACTGTATGAACCGAATGTTTAAGTGGCTGCGGGCGATGGTTGTAATACCTAAGTATGTGGCAGTGGCCTCCACGGCCATGATCTTTTTATGGCTGTATAACGACCTATACGGCGTGTTTAACTACATTCTTTCGCTGGCGGGGAGGCCGGGAATTAACTGGCTGGGACAGAAAAACACAGCGCTGGCCTCGCTGATCGCTTTCGGCGGTTGGCGAACCGTTGGATATGCAATGCTCATCTACTTATCGGCAATGAAAGGGATCAACGAATCGTACCTGGAAGCGGCTGCTATCGACGGCGCAGGGGGACTTCAAAAACTTCTCTACATTAAAATACCGCTGCTCGCGCCAACAACTCTGTTTTTAGGAGTGACCACCGTAGTGTCATCCATGAAGGTGTTCCAGGCGGTGGATGTGCTGACAGGCGGAGGACCTTATGGTGCCACGGATGTGTTGGTCTATTATATCTACGAGCTGGCGTTTGTCAACTTCCGAATTGACCGGGCTGCGACCGTGGGCGTGATGTTCTTCGGCGCATTGCTGTTGTTTACAGCGGTTACAATGAAATGGTCCAACAATAAAGTGAACTATGATGCTTAGGAGATGATCACATGGCAAGTACGACGAAATTTAATGAATCGGTGAAACGGCGCAGACGTTTTTACCGGTCACTCCAGTATATTGGTGCGCTGGCGGTCACACTTATCATGGTGTTTCCGCTGTACTGGATGGTCATCTCCTCCGTCAAACCCACGGCAGAGTTGACCCAGGCGGACCCCACTTTCTGGCCACATACCATTACTTTTGAGGCATATCGCCTGGTGACACAAAACTATCCGCTGTTTCGCTACCTGTTCAATACACTGATAGTCACGATGGGGATTGTGGCGATCCAAACGGTTTTCGGTATATTGGCTGCATATTCATTTTCAAAAGGACAGTACAGGGGAAAGAATGTGCTCTTTATATTTGTGCTTGGCGCATTGATGATTCCAATCCAGGTGACCTTTGTTCCCATCTATGTGATGCTCAGTAAAATATCCTGGTTAAACACCTATATGGGCCTGATAGTGCCGGAGTCTTTATCTGCTTACACAATTTTCTTGCTGAGGCAGAGCTTTATGACAGTGGATGACAGCTACATTGAAGCGGGAAAGGTAGATGGAATGGGAATTTTCCGAGTAATATTTCAGGTTTTGGTTCCCATGTGCAAACCAACAGTAGTCACAATGGTGATCTTGTCCTTCATCAATGGCTGGAACGCTTATTTCTGGCCGAAAATGATTATTACCAGGGACGAGATGCGGACAATTGCATTGGGAATTGCAGAGATTCGAAACTCGTTTCTGAGTATGGAGGTATTGAACATGAACCAAATTATGGCTGCCTCCTGTATCTCGGTGCTGCCAATTTTGATCCTATTTTTAGTGTTCCAGAAATACATTCTGACCGGTTTTTCCAAGGCAGCCATGAAGTGAGGAAGGGGAGTGATAGGATGAGACTTTCAACGTCTACATCGATTTTATACAAGAATAAAAATTTTAATAGGCACTACGATATTGAGGAATCCATACGACTGTGCGCCGAGAGTGGTTTTCGCCATGTGGATGTCAACTTTTATGACCAGGGATTAGAGGGCAATCCGTTAGCAGAGGACCACTGGGAAGAGTGGGTGGACCGAATTCGCACTCAGGCGGAAAAATCGGGAGTAACCATTTACCAGACCCATGCGTTCTGCTACCGAACGGCAGAATCTACGGACTTTACGATTGACCGCCCGTGGTTTGAGGAGCGGATCCGCCGGTCGATTGTGGCTTCGCAGAGGTTGGGGGCAGAGTGGACGGTTATTCATCCGGCCGATTTCAGCAGGGATCCCACCTATTCATTTGAAAAGTGCAAGGCGTTTAACTGTGAGTACTGGAAGCCGTTCGTGGATCTGGGTGCTAAATGTCATGTGGGCATCGCCTTTGAGAATATGTTCCAATCCGGGTTTAAGCAAAGGTATTGCAGTCTGGTGGATGAGATTATCGATTTGGTGGACACCTTCCACGACAATTTAGTGGGAATTTGTTGGGACACTGGCCATGCGGCGCTCAGCGGACAACCCCAGGGAGAGTCCATACGAAAAATCGGAAGCCGTTTAAAGGCTATGCACATAAACGATAATCATGCGCTGCCGAAACAGGATGAGCACTTGATGCCATTTTATGGGTCCATCGATTGGCTCGAGATTATGGAGGCGCTAAAGGAGGTTGATTATCAACATGATTTTGCCTATGAGCTTAAGCAGGCGACACAGACTCTGCCGCCTGAACTCTGCGGTGAGATGCTTTGCTTTTTGTATCACTTAGGTATGAATTTGATAGCGCGCACCACATAAATAGCATATAATTCCGTCACGGCATGGAGGCTTTTTTTGGCTGTTAATTCGGCCCCTCCATGCCATTTATTTGCAATAATTTACTGGAAATGTCTAACAATTACAAATAATAATATCAGATATATAGAAAATAATAAATATAACCAGACAAAACACCTTCCTTTTTTGAGCGTTTTATGATAAAATGAATTCTATTCGACAGATGTTTAGTAGCGGGGAATTTGTCTAAAAGGGAGGGGCCAATGGAGAAAATTATTTTGACGACAGAGAGCGGATCGGATGTACCGCAGGCTATGGCGGATGAGCTGGGGATCCACATCATCCCGATGCATGTGATCCTGGGGGAGAAGAGCTATATGGACCGGACAATACCGGTTTCCGAGTGCTTTAATTTTTACAAGAGCACCAGGAAGATGCCCACGACAAGCGCGGTCAACCCGCAGGAATACGCCACTTTTTTTCTGAATCTCCGAAACGAGAATCCGGATGCCGATATCGTACATATCGCATATTCTTCCAAAGCGTCCTCCACATACCAGCACGCCAAGATCGCGCTGGATGACCTAAAGGACCGCCACATCTATCTCATTGACTCCGAAACTGTATCCAGCGGCATCGCGCTGCTTTTGTGGAAATCCGCCCAGGTAATCCGGGAGGCTGTGGACGGCGCCCAGGCGGTGGAGATGATCCGCGGGCTGATCCGCCGGGAGCGGGTCTCCTTCTTGCCCGACACCCTGGAGTATCTGCGGGCCGGCGGCCGCGTGTCAAATGCTGCCTATTTGGGGACCTCGCTGCTGCGCTTAAAGGTGTTAATCAACATGGTGGACGGCCAGCTTGTGGCCTCCAAGAAGTACCGCGGGGATATGGACAAGGTTTCCTTCCAGTATCTGGATGATTTTGTGAACATCCACAAGCCGGACCGGGAGGCGATTATTCTGTTTTACGCCGACGGATTCTCCATGCCGCTCTTGGAACGCTTAAAGGAGCGCTGCGTCCAGATGGGATTTGAGAAGGTGTTTACCGCTGAGCTCGGCTGCGTGATCGCCTGCCACGGCGGGCCCGGGGTGATGGGACTGGGCGCCTTTGCGGGAGAGTCGTAGGCCATGGAAGAGTGGACTTTGGGGCTGACGGCGTTCGCCCTGTTTTTTCTCTATGACTGGAACCGCGTGTACCGAAACGCGCGGTGGATGAAGCCCTTTTTTTCCATCGGCTGCCTGCTTCTCGCCTGGGTGGGCCTTCGCTTAATCTGGGCCGCATGGACATCGGGGCGGCGGGGATGGCTGGTTCCCGCGGGGCTTTGCCTGGCAGGGCTGATCTACACGCTGTTTTTCGCTCTGCCCTTTGACAAGACCTACTGCAAGGAGGCGGACTGCCACAAGGTCTGCCGCACGGGGATTTACGGCTGGTGCCGCCACCCGGGCATCTGGTGGTTTTTCGGGTGCTTCGGCTGTCTGGGGCTGGCCCTGGGGCAGAGGGAGCGGATGATTTTGTGTCTGGTCCTCTCGGCCCTCAATCTGGGATACGCGTGGTACCAGGACCGCATGATCTTTGTGCGGGAATTTTCGGATTATGAGGATTATCAGAATACGGTGCCGTTTTTGATACCGAGGATGAAAAGGGGAGGTGTTGGCAAGTGACCTTCGAGGAGAAGCTAAAGAACCAGGAATACGAGCGAATCTGGCAGGAGTACTGCGGCTTTCTGGAGCTGGATATAGATTCCTACATGGGGATCCAGAACCGGCTTTTGGAGGAGCAGATGCACATGTGGTGCAACAGTCCGCTGGGGCAGAAAATCCTGAAGGGAAGGATGCCGCGGACGATCGACGAATTCCGGAAGATGGTCCCGCTCACCACCTACGAGGATTACGCGGACGTGCTGCTCCTAAAGCGGGAGGAGATGCTCCCCGACAAACCCATTATCTGGATCCAGACCACATGGGAGGGCGGAAAACACCCCATCAAGGTCGCCCCGTACACCAAGGGGATGCTCCAGACCTACAAAAACAACGTGCTCACCTGCATGATGCTCGCCACCAGCAACGAGAAGGGCAAGTTCGACGTGGAGGCGGGGGACACCTTCCTGTACGCCCTGGCCCCCCTGCCGTACACCACCGGGCTGATCCCGCTGGCTTTGACGGACGAGGTGGACATCGAGTTCCTTCCCCCGGTCAGCGAGGCGGTGAACATGACCTTCTCGGAGCGGAACAAGCGCGGCTTCAAGATGGGCATGAGCAAGGGAATCGACTTCTTCTTCGGCCTCGGGAGCGTGGCGTACTATGTGAGTCTCAGCGTGGCCCATCTGTCCGAGGGCGACAAAAAGGGCTCCTCCCTGTTAAAAAAGATGTGCTCCATGTCGCCGGCCATGATGGCCCGATACGTGAAGGCGAAAAACCAGTGCAAGAAGGAGAACCGGCCCTTAAAGCCCAAGGATCTGTTTAAACTGAAGGGCTTTCTGTGCGCGGGCACGGACAACCACTGCTACAAGGACGACTTGGAGGACCTCTGGGGCGTGCGGCCGGTGGAGGTGTTCTCCGGCACGGAGCCCAGCTGCATCGGCACGGAGACCTGGAACCGAAAAGGCCTGTACTTTTTCCCGGACGCCTGCTTTTACGAGTTCATCCCCGAGGCGGAGATGTACAAGAACATGGACGACCCCTCCTACACGCCCCGCACGGTGTGCATGAACGAGGTAGTGCCCGGCGAGGTGTACGAGATCGCGCTGACGGTGCTTAAAGGAGGCGCGTTTGCCCGCTACCGGGTGGGCGATATGTACCGCTGCCTGGGGCTCACCAGCAAGGAGGACGACACCAGGATCCCGAGGTTTGAGTACATCGACCGCATCCCCAGCATCATCGACATCGCCGGGTTTACGCGGATCTCCGAAAACTCCATCCGGAACGTGATCGAGCTCTCCGGCCTGGAGGTGGCGGGCTGGGTGGCGCTAAAAGAGTTTACGGCGGACAAGGGGCGTCCCTTCTTGCACATGTACGTGGAGCTGGCTCCCGGCACGGTGGTGGGGCGCGCGGTCAGCAGAGAGCTGCTCAAGGAGCAGCTGACCATCTACTTTAAATATGTGGATCAGGATTACAACGACTTAAAACGGATCCTGGGGATGGATCCCCTGGAGGTCACGGTTCTGCGCTGCGGGACGTTTGCGGCCTACCGTGAGAAGACCGGAAGGGAGCTGCGCCATGTCAACCCCTCCGTTCACGACGTGCAGGACATGGTGAAACTGCAGGAGACGCTTGACGGACGGAGGAGATATTAGCTTATGAGCAGCTTTGTGTTTATTTCCATTACGGCGTTATACTTTTATGCGTTCCTGATGCTGGCCTTTTTGACGGCCAGGAAGTCCAGGCTGATCGTGGACTTTATCTCCGTGCTGGCCACCATGATTTTGTGGACCGGCGGCTCCTTGCTCATGCGCCTGGAGGCGTGGCCCACCTACCGGCTGTGGTATCACATCTCGCTGGCGGGAATCTGGCTGGTGCCCTACGCGTACTTTTGCTTTATCCGGGATTTCTGCGGAGTCCCCAATAAGCCCGTGCACCGGGCCTGGCTCGCGCTCTCGCTTCTGGGAATCCTTATAAACTTCAAGACGGAGTGGCTCCTGGCCGCGCCGCAGATTGTGAGAAGCAATGGGGCCGCGCGCTTTATCTACAACATGAAGTGGCCGGTTGGCCTGATGTACGGCCTTTGCCTGCTCATTGTGCTGCACACGGTGCTCATGGTGATCAGCTGCCGAAAGAAGCGGGGCGTGGTATCCCAGGTGCTGCCGCTGCTGTTCGGAGTTCTAATTCTGTTTGTGGGAAACCTGGCGCTGCCGGTGTTCAACGGCTTCCCCATCGACATCCTGGCAGGCGTGTTCAACGCGGTGGTGATGTTCTACACTCTGTACACCCGCCAGATGTTCAAGATGACCCTGCTGGTATCCAGGGGAAACTGCTACATCATCGCCATGGGAATCAGCGTGGCCGCGTTCTACAACCTGGCGCAGTCCATGGATGCGCTGATCCGCAGTGAGACCCCCATGCTGGCGTCCTCCAGCGTGATGATCGTGGCGATCATGACCATGTTGGCCACGCTGCTGATCTATGCGATCACTCGCCGCTTTTTTGACCAGCTGTTTGTCCGGGACGAGATCAGCCAGACGGAGCGGCTGGGGGAGTACACCACTGAGGTCTCCCGGAGCCTGCGCTTAAACGAGATTCTGAAGGCCCTGGTGGATGTGATCGCGGACACCCTCAATGTGCGCAAGATGTACGTCTGCATAAAAGAGGGGGACGGCAGCTACCCGGCGGTCTTCAGCAGCAGCCCGTTGGACGACAGAAACTTTACCATCGACCCGGGACACCCCTTGGTATCCTGGTTTAAGACCCATGACACCTGCCTGCTGTTAAAGGACTTTAAGCGGACCGTGGAGTACAAGTCCATGTGGGAGGACGAAAAGCACCGCCTGGAGGTCATGAAGATCGAGTGCCTCATGCCCTTGAAGGACAACGACGATCTGGTGGGCATCGTGCTTTTGGGGCGCAAGGAGAAAAAGGGAAAATTCCAGTGGGGCTACACGGTGGATGACATGAGCTTCTTAAACTCCATCGAGTCCGTCAGCTCCATCGCGGTTAAAAACTCCCGTCTCTACGAGAAGGCCTACCTGGAGGCGCGGACCGACGAGCTGACGGGGCTGCTCAACCGCAAATATTTCTACGAGGTTCTGGAGGAGAACTACCAGAAGTGCCAGAAAACCTCCCTGACCCTGGTGATTTTCAACGTGGACGACTTTAAGCTGTACAACCAGCTCTACGGGAACAAGGAGGGCGACAAGGCCCTGGTGCACATCGCGAAGATCATCCGCGGCACCGTGGGAAGCAACGGCTACTGCGCCCGCTACAGCGGCAAGGAGTTCGCCGCCATCCTGCCGGACTACGACATCTACTCCGCCCAGAACCTGGCGGAGAACATCAGCCGCCAGATCCAGAACATGAACCGGAATTCCAGCGACACGTACCTAAAGACCATGACGGTCAGCTGTGGCATCTGTTCCATCCCCTACGCGGCGGCCACGCTCAACGAGCTGGTCAGCAACGCCGACCGGGCGGTGTATCACGTGAAGCGCTCGGGCAAGAACGGGATTTTAGTGTACTCCGACGGAATCATCGGCAGGAGGGACACGGACGAGGGCCTCTCGGGCAAGCACAAGAGCATGTACTCCGAGTACGCGCCCACGATCTACGCCCTGACGGCCGCCATCGACGCCAAGGACCACTACACCTTCCAGCACTCCAAGAACGTGTCCTACTACGCGGAATCGCTGGCTAAGGCCATCGGAACCAGCGACGAGTACCGGGAGATCTTAAAGGAGTCCGCGCTGCTGCACGATATCGGAAAGATCGGCGTCCCGGAGAACATACTGAACAAGGAGGGCAAGCTGACCGATGAGGAGTACGAGGCGATGAAGCGCCACGTGGAGTCCTCGGTGGAGATTATCCGCCACCTGCCCTCCATGGACTACGTGATCCCCGCCGTGTTAGGCCACCACGAGCGCTTCGACGGCAAGGGCTACCCCCGAAGGATTGCGGGCAAGGACATCCCGCTTGCCGCGCGGATTCTCTGCATAGCCGACTCCTTCGACGCCATGGTGTCCACGCGCTGCTACAAGCCCAGCATGTCCGTGGAGTTCGCCACCGGCGAGCTGGAGCGCGGCGCCGGCGGCCAGTTCGACCCCGAGCTGGTGCCCATCTTTGTGGGGCTGATTAAGGACGGGACTGTGAAAGCGGTTGTGGATGACGGGGTGATAAAAGGGTAATATTGTGGATAGAGATGGAAGACGGCACTGAGAATGTGGAAAATTCTCAGTGCCGTCTTTAGTTTAAACCGATAGGAGCGGTCTCTCTAATTTAACGGAAACACCACCGGCACATAAACTACAAATAATATAAACCGGATCAGGCAGAGCACCATGCCCATTTTGAAATAGTCCTTCATCCGGTATCCGCCCGATTCGTAGCCCATGGTCATGGCCGGGGCCGCCATGGGGGTCAGGTAGCAGTTGCTGGAAGCCACGGGCTGCCGCATGTATTATATGAGCCGCAGCCCTCCATTTTCCAACCGGTACAAGATATCCCCCACATTCCTCGTAAACATCCGGTCATGGCTGACCGCCAAAAGGGTGCCGTTGTAGCCCGACAACAGCTGCTCCAAGCCCTCCATGGTGTAGACGTCCATGTGGTTGGTGGGCTCATCCAGTACCAGGAAATTGCAGCCGCTGACAAGCACCTTGGCGAGGGCGGTTTTGACCTGCTCGCCGCCGGAGAGCACGGACACCGGCTTCTCCATGTCCAGATTGTTCATGTAGAGATTGGCCAGCACCGCCCGGCAGATATGCTTGGGGTAAGCGGCGTCGCGCGTCACGTTCTCAAGCACTGTCTCGTCCGGGTCAAGGGTGTCAAGCTCCTGGGAAAAGTAGGCGGTCCGCGCCTCGGAGGTGATGAACGTGCCCTCGGCTCCCTCCATGATGGCATGGATCAGCGTGGACTTGCCGGCCCCGTTGTCGCCGGTGATAAACGTCCGCTTTCCGGACTCCACAAACAGCGTCACATGGTCAAGCACCGTGCGGCCCGGGTAGGTCACCGTCAAGTCCCGCACGCTGGCCGCGTACCGGGCGCGGATTTTCTGGCTGTCCGGCAGCTTCATGGACACCTCCGGGAGCTCCTTGGGGCGCTCCTTCTTTTCCAACTTCTGGATCCGGCTCTCTATGGCCCGGGCATTGTTCTGGACGTGCCCCTGCTGGATGGAGGCGGTGCCCTTGTAGAGAAGCCACTCGCTGCTGCTCATCCGCTTCGGCGGCTTTTTCATCTGCTGCCCGTGGCGGGCGATTTCGTCCGCCGCCTGCTCCAGCCGCTTCTTCTCCCTTTGGTACTGCTGGTACTCGAAGGTCTGGAACTCCCGCTCCCTCCTTGTCTGCTCCGCCCACTGGGAGTAGTTGCCGTCAAACACCCGAAGTTGGCCGTCGTCCAGCTCCCAGATCTGGGTGCAGATTTTGTCCAACAGGGCCCGGTCGTGGGATACCAGGAGGATTGCGCCCCGGTATCCCGCAAGCATGGCCTCCAGGGTCTGCACCCCGGCCAGGTCCAAATTGGTGGTGGGCTCATCCGCAAGGAGCAGAGGCGCCCGTTTGGAGAAGGCCGCGGCGATGGCCATGCGCGTGCGCTCCCCGCCGCTCATGACGGCGCTGTCACGCAGGCTCATGCGGCTGATATACTGGGCCTGGGCCTCGCCCACCGCCTGGCCGGTCTGCAGGATCTCCGCGATCCCGCAGCTGCGGCGCACGGTCCCGCTGTCCGGCTTGATTCTCCCGGCCAGGACGTGCAGCAGCGTGCTCTTCCCGGCCCCATTGCGGCCGATCAACCCGATCCGGTCGCCGTCGCGGATCTCCAGCCGCTCAATGTCCAGAACACTCTGGATTCCATACTCTTTCTTGATGTTCTGTGCACACAATAACATAAAAAAATCCCTCCTAAACCCATTTCGTTCAGGACGGATTTACACGGGGCATTACAAATAAAAGCGTTCGGACCTGCACAGGTCCAAACGCCGCCTCTTTTGGCGACGGCCCGGTAAATGACTGAACGAAATGATCGACTGCACACAAATAACATACCTCGCACAGGGATGCGGGGACTGTACATTGCGTATTAATTTCTGCGGTCTCATCATTCGCTGATAATCATTCTTCAGGCTGCCACCTTTCTCGCTTAAATTTGCCCTGATTATACCCGACGGCCAGGCGGATGTCAAGTGGTAATTTTATGGGCGCTTTTTGCGGATTGCATGCAAATTAATACATTTTTATTCATAAAAATAAGTTGACATCGTAGGTTGCTTAATTTATCATAATAAAGTATTAACGCGAAAAAAGATGCCGATGGAGGTATGGGGGTACCAGGGCATCTTTTTTATTAAATGAGCAGGAGGCTGAGTATGAAAGACAAGAGTAAAAAGAAAGGGTTCAAGCTGCCGGACACGTATGTGCTGGTCGCGATCATGCTGATCGTGATGGCTGCGCTGACCTACATTATTCCGGCGGGGACCTACGATATGGTCACCAATGAAACCACGGGAAAACAGGTGGTGGATGCCACGTCCTTCCACTACATCGAGCGGACGCCCACCACAATTCTGCAGTTTCTCATGGCGTTCTACACCGGGCTCAACAAGAACTACTCCACGATCTTTTTCGTGACGCTAATCGGCGGCTACTTCAAGATCGTCAACGAGACCGGCGCCATCACAAACGGCCTGGCGGTCGCCATCCGCCGCTTAAAGGACAAGGCGCTGATCGCGATCCCCATCGTGATGCTCTGCTTCGCCTTTCTGGGCGCCACGGGCGTGCTGATTAACCCGGTAGTGGCCTTCATCCCCATCGGCCTGGTGGTCGCCCAGCAGATGAAGATGGACCGGATCTCGGCCATGGCCATCATCTACCTGGGCTGCTTTGCCGGGTGGTGCACCTCGTTTATGGCCGCCGGATCGGTGCAGATTGCCCAGCAGATCGCGGAAATCCCGGTGCTGTCAGGGATCGGGCTGCGCTTTATCGTGACCTCCATCGTGACGGTCGTGACCATCATCTACGTGCTGCGCTACTGCCGGAGAATCCGCATGGACAACACGAAGAGCCTTCTCTACGGCACCGAGTACGCGGGCTTTGGGGCGCTTGACGAGATGGAGGAGGAGCACTCCTTCGGCAAAAAGGATATGCTGATCCTTGTGATCGTGTTCGGAAGCCTGGCATTTTACGTCTGGGGCGCCGTGACGAAGGGCTGGGGCCAGGAGTACATGGCTGCTTACATGCTGGCGGCGTCGGTGATCTCCGGGTTTATCGCGGGGATGTCCCCGGATGAGATCTCCAGAGCCTTCATGAAGGGCTGCCGCGAGATGGCCTACGGCGCGATTCTGATCGGTTTTGCCAGCGCGATCTCCGTGCTTCTGACCGACGGCCACATCATCCATACGATTATTTATGCAGCATCCCTCCCGCTGAAGGTGATGCCAAAGGCCCTGGCCGCGGTCGCAATGTTCTACATCAATCTGGTGTTCAACTTCTTTGTCAGCTCCGCATCCGGCCAGGCGGCCATCGTCATGCCCATCATGACGCCGCTGGCGGACGTGATCGGTGTGACCCGCCAGGTGGCGGTTCTGGCGTACCAGTACGGCGACGGACTGTCCAACACCATCATTCCCACCTCCGGCGTGCTGATGGCCGCTCTGGGCGTGGCGGGCGTGCCGTTCTCCAAGTGGCTGAAATTCCAAATTCCGCTATTTTTGATCTGGACGGCCATTTGTACGGTTGCCATTATCATAGCAGTTGTGATAGGATATCATTAGAAAGAAGAAAGGAACATAAGGGGTATGGAACAAAAAATTTTATCTTACTTAAAAGAACATGAAGCGGAAATTTTTGCGGATCTGGAGGAGTTGGTCCTGGCTGAGGCATCCACATCGGATGTGGCAGAGCTGGCGGAGTGCCGCAAAGTGCTTGTGCGTTTGATCAAGGAGCGGGTTGGCGCTGACGCGTTTGTCTACGACACGGAGGGCGGCCACAATCCCCTGCGCTTCGAGTACGGTGAGGGGGATGACACGGTGCTTATCATCGGCCACTACGATACCGTGTGCCCCATCGGCTCCATGAAGCTGTACCGGGAGGGCAACGAGCTCCACGGACCGGGCGTGCTGGACATGAAGAGCGGCCTGGTATCCGCGATCTGGTCCATGAAGGCCTACAGAGATCTGGGAATCGATCCCGGAAAGCGCCTGGTCATGGTGATCAACGGCGACGAGGAGATCCGCAGTCCCGAGTCCAGCGACATCATCTGTGAGCTGGCAAAGGGCTGCAAGGCAGCGCTTGTGTGTGAGCCGTCCGTAACAGGCGGAGACTTAAAGACAGGGCGCAAGGGCAACGCGGGCTTTGTGGTCACCATCCACGGCAAGGCGACCCATGCGGGCAACAACCACAAGGGCGGAATCAACGCCATCGAGGAGATGTGCCGGGAGATCCAGTTCATTCACAGCCTGACCGACTACGAGATGGGCACCACCTTAAACGTGGGCGTCTGCCAGGGCGGGACAAAGGCCAACGTGGTGCCGGATCTGGCGACCTACGCCGTGGACTGCCGGTTCACCAAGATGTCCGAGGGAAAGCGCATCCGCAAGCTCATAATGGAGCTTGAGACCACCGTTCCCGGAACCACGAGAGAAGTGGAGACGGACGAGGGGATGCCGTCCATGGAGCAGACTCCGGGCAACCTGGCGCTGTTTGATCTGGCCAAGGAGTGCGGCGATCAGCTGGGCCTCAGCTTCTCCCACCAGTTCGTGGGCGGCGGAAGCGACGGAAATAAGGTGAGCGCTATGGGAATTCCCACGCTGGACGGGCTGGGCGCCGTGGGCGATGGAGCCCATGCGGTGAATGAGCATCTGCTGATTGACCAGTATGTGCCGAGGATTGCGCTGTTGGCGTCGCTGATTGTGAAGATTTGATGAGATAGGGATAGAAATAGAAATTGAGGGCAGGAACCTTGAGGGGGGACTGCCCTTTTTTGCGGCTGCTGGGAGTTGCGTGCGCTGGTGGACGAAAGGAAAAGGGTTCAGGCTTTCTTTTTAAAGGAGAGAAAGGTATAATTTGTTATTAGAAGGGGGAGGAGATCGGTGAGAGATATTGATCATGTGGAGTTTAAGAGTGGGAACCGGGAGGAGAGGCTGCCGGGGTATGCGGCGGACTTTCCGTATATTGCGTCGCGGGTGGACACGGGGCGGTTGGCGGGGGCGCAGTCGCCGTGGCATTGGCACAGGGAGGCGGAGCTGTTCTACGTGAAGAAGGGGACGCTTAGGTACGTCACGCCCGGGGGGAGTTTTACGTTTGCCGCGGGGAGCGGGGGCCTGGTCAACTCGAATGTGCTGCACATGGCGCGGCAATTGGGGGAGGAGAACTGCGTCAGCCTGATCCATATCTTTGACCCGGTGCTCATTGACGGGGGGCACCACACGCGGATCGGGCAAAAGTTCGTGGTTCCGCTCATCTCGGCGGGGGATACAGAGCTGGTGGAGTTAAACAGAGAGGTGGAGGCGCACCGGCCGGTGTTGGAGGCGCTTGAGAGGTCGTTCTGCCTGGATGAGGCGGGATTTGACTATGAGGTTCAGCTGAGGAATGCGCTGTCGTCCATCTGGTGCGAGGTGTTTTACCTGTGCAGGGCCCAGGGGCAGGCGGGGCGGGGAGGGAAGGGGCGGTCGGATGAGAAGGCCAAGCTGATGATCGCCTATATCCATGAGCACCTGGAGGAGAAGCTGACCACGGCGGCCATCGCGGCCTCGGCTTACATCAGCGAGAGGGAGTGCTTCCGGGTGTTTGGGTCGCTTTTACACACCACGCCGCTTGCGTACCTCACGGACTGCAGGCTGGAGCGGGCCTGCGATATGCTGGCGTATGGGGATGAGCCGGTGACGGAGATCGGGTATCTCTGCGGCCTGGGGAGCAGCAGCTATTTCGGGAAGACCTTCCGCCGCCGCTTTGGGTGCACGCCCACGGAGTACCGGGGACGTTGGCAGGATCGTGATAATAGCGGGCGCAATCCGGATAGGAGCAGGGCGCGGGAAGGATTATAATGATATTCACCAGGAGGCCATGGGGCCTCGGGGAGACGGGAGGGTGAATATCATGCTGAAGTTCAAAATCCATAATCTGGAGGGCTTTTTGGAGGTCGTGAACAGCTGCAGGGGGCCGGTGGATCTCTACGGACCGGGAAAGGCGGATGGGGATCTGCGGGGCAACCGGGTGGTCCAGAGGGAGCTCTGGGACGTCTTTCGGGCGAACCGCGGGGAGGTGGAGCTGTGGCTCTACGTGCCGGATCCCAAGGACTATCTGAGCGTGGTCCACTTCTACACGGCGGAGAACTGGTGGAGATCCGGGAGCGAAACCGCGTGATCCGGCCGTCCAATTCTTAAATTATAGTAAAATATTGTGGCCTTCCATTGACTTTCCGGCCCGCCGTGGATATAGTATTCTTCGAATGTGAATACAATTACGAGGGGGATGTGGAATGGGAAAGTTCAGGGAAAAGATGCGCCAGTTTATGATCGGGCGGTACGGAATGGATCAGCTGAACCAGTTTCTGCTGTACGCGATTCTGGCGGTGATTCTGATCAACCTGTTTGCCGGGAAATGGTTTTTGGAGCTGCTTGAGCTGGCGGGGTTGGCGTATCTGTACTTTCGCATGCTCTCGCGCAACATCAGCAGGCGCTACCAGGAGAACCAGGTGTTTCTGGGCCTCAAATTCCGCGTGAGCGAGCCCTTTAAGAAATGGAAATTCCGGGCGGAGGAGCGCAGGAAGTTCCACATTTATAAATGCCCCAGCTGCGGCCAGAAGGTGCGAATCCCCAGAGGGCGCGGGAAGGTGAGCATCCACTGCCCCAAATGCGGGACGGACTTTATCAAAAAGAGCTGAGACGGCGCGGGCGCTTTGGAAGGCGGTCCGCAGAGCCGTGGCGGTATGAATAGCACTGAATTCACAGGAGATGGAATTCAGTGCTATATTTTTTTTCGGGGATTGCAGGGGAGAGCGTAGGACATTGGACGCGAATGTTTGAAAGTTTGAAAAAAATGGTTGACAGGGATAACTGTACATGTTATAGTTACAGCATGAAATGTAATTTTTAAAATTACAGTTAACACAAGGCTCAATTCAAGGGGGAATAGGAAAATGACAAGCGATTACTGTGTGGCGGTTCACGCTCTGGTTTATCTGAATCACAAGGCAAAGGTACTCTCCAGCGAGGAGCTGGCGGAGAATATCTGTACGAACCCGGCCAGGGTGCGCAAGGTAATGGCAAAGCTTAAAAAGGCCGAACTGGTGAAGACGAGGGAAGGAAGTGAGGGCGGATACCTGTTTGTAAAGGACCCGGCGCAGGTGACGCTGGCGCAGGTGGCGGAGGCGTTAGAGGTACGGTTTGTGGAGACCTCCTGGAAGAGCGGGGACACGGATATGGCGTGTCTGGTGGCCTCCGGCATGGCGGCGCTGATGGACGATGTGTTTGAGCGGTTGAATGAAAGCTGCATGGGACAGCTGAGGGAGATTACGATCGCCACGCTGGACCAGCGCATATTTGGAAGTGGAAAGAAGAACATAGCGGCAATTTGAGTCTCAGGAAAGGGGATAGGAACCATGAGGAACTATCAGAATATCATTATTGGTTTTGGCAAGGGAGGAAAGACACTGGCGGGCGCGCTGGCGAAGGCAGGACAGACGGTGGCGATGGTTGAGAAGTCCAACAAAATGTACGGAGGCACCTGCATCAACGTGGCGTGTATTCCCACCAAATATCTGGAGAACCAGGCCAGAAGCGCCGAGGCCGCAGGCGGTTCCTTTGGGGAGCGCAGCGAGCGCTACCGGAAGGCCATCGAGGGCAAGAGAGCGCTCACATCCGGGCTTCGCCAAAAGAACTTTGAGAAGCTGGATGTTCTGGCTAATGTGGATATTCTGACCGGTACCGGCAGCTTTACGGACAGTCACCACGTCCAGGTGGTCATGGAGGACGGCGCCACCGAAGTGCTGGAGGGCGAGCGGATCTTCATCAACACCGGTTCCTACCCCTTTATCCCCCCGATCGCTGGCCTCGCGGAGAGCCGGTTTTCCTACACCAGCGAGTCCATGATGGAGATGGAGGAGTTGCCGAGACGCCTCTTAATCATCGGCGGCGGCTACATCGGCCTGGAATTTGCGTCCATTTTCCGCAATTTCGGCTCCGAGGTGACCATCCTCCAGGACGGCCCGCGTTTCCTGCCGAGGGATGACGAGGAGGTTGCCGCTGCGGTGAAAAAGAGCCTTGAGGAGCGGGGAGTCCGCATCATCACCGGCGCAAAGATCACGGAGGTGAAGGACTTAGAGCGCGCTGCGGTGATCCGCGCCGAGGTGGACGGGGCCGCTTACGAGGCGGAGGGCGAGGCCATCCTGGTCGCCACCGGCCGCAGACCCAACGTGCAGGGCTTAAATCTGGAGGCTGCGGGCGTGAAGCTCACCGGGCGCGGCGAGATCGAGACGGACGCAGGGCTTCGCACCAGCGTGCCCCATATCTGGGCCATGGGCGATGTGAAGGGCGGACTTCAGTTCACCTACATTTCCCTGGACGATTTCCGGATCGTGAAATCCCAGATTTTAGGAGACGGGGACCGCACCGTCATGAACCGCGGCCAGGTGGCCTTCAGCGTGTTCGTGGATCCGCCCTTCTCCAGAATCGGGCTCAGCGAGGCGGAGGCCGTCGCGGCCGGACACAAGGTGAAGGTGGGCCGCCTGGTGGTCGGCACTATGCCCAGGGCAAAGCTTCTCGGGCGCACCACGGGCCTCATGAAGGCGGTGGTGGACGGGGAGACCGGCCTGGTGCTGGGCGCGCAGCTGTTCTGCTCCGAGTCCCAGGAGCTGATCAATATGATCAAGCTGGCCATGGACGCAAAGCTCCCGTACACGGTGCTGAGGGACGGAATCTACACGCACCCCACCATGAGCGAGGGCATGAACGACTTGTTTGCAATATAATCTGACTGGAATATGACGCCGGCCCTGACCCGGGCCGGTGAGGCGAGATGATGAGAGGAGATGTTTATGGGTTTTTCAATTGGAACCGGAGTACCGGTGATTACCGTATTTATTCAGGGGCTGCTGAGCTTTTTCTCCCCCTGTGTGCTGCCGCTTGTACCGTTATATATCAGCTATCTGGCGGGAGGTGCCAGGACCGTGGATGAGAACGGCCGTGTGACCTACCCCCGCAGCCGGGTGATGGTGAACACACTGTTCTTTGTGCTGGGAATCAGCTTTACATTCTTTGTGCTGGGCTTCGGCTTCTCGGCACTGGGCGCGTTCTTCAGCAATAACCGGACGTGGTTTGCAAGGGTCAGCGGTATCATCATGGTGCTGTTCGGACTCTACCAGCTGGGTGCCCTGGGACACTCCAATACCATTGAGCGGGAGCACCGCCTCCCCTTCAACCTGAGCCGTTTTACCATGAACCCGCTTGTGGCGCTGATTCTGGGCTTCACCTTCAGCTTCGCCTGGACGCCCTGCGTGGGCCCCACCCTCGGGAGCGTGCTCCTGATGGTTTCGTCCGCGGGGCAGAAGACCCAGGGCCTCTGGCTCATCGCCGTGTACACCCTGGGCTTTGTGATCCCGTTTCTGGCGGTGGGCCTGTTCACAGGCACGGTGCTGGACTTCTTCAAAAACCACCAGAGCGTGGTGCGCTACACCGTGAAGGTGGGCGGCGCGCTGCTGATCCTGATGGGCGTCATGACCTTCACCGGCTACATGAACGGCATCACCAGCTACCTGTCCTCCTTCGGCGGGTCGGGAGCGCCGAAAACTGAGCAGACTGCGCCGAAGACCCCGGGCGGAGCGGAAAACGCAGGGCAGCCGGAAGGCGGTTCTGGTTCGGCGGCGGACGGGCAGAATGACCCGGCTGGCCAGGCAGGCCAATCGGGCCAGACTTCCGGCAGCACCGACGAGACCAGCGCGGCCGAGGAGGCGGAGGCGACTCCGGCGCCGGACTTCACCCTGACGGACCAGTACGGAAACACGCACACTCTGTCCGACTACAAGGGCAAGACCGTGTTCCTCAACTTCTGGGCCACCTGGTGCGGGCCCTGCCAGCGGGAGATGCCCGAGATCCAGGAGCTCTACGAGCGCTACGGCAAGAACGAGGGCGACTTAATCGTGCTGGGCGTTGCGAACCCCAAGACGGATGAGAACCCCAACAACAGCGATGTGAGCCAGGAGGAGGTCGAGCAGTTCCTGACGGACCACGGCTACACGTTCCCGGTGGTGATGGACACGACCAGCGATGTGTTTTACCAGTATATGATCCGCTCGTTCCCCACCACGTTCATGATCGACAAGGACGGAAACGTGTTTGGGTATGCCTCGGGCACGCTCAGCGGGGACATGATGGAGAGCATCGTGCAGCAGACGATGACCGGGGTCCGTGCCCAGTAAATGGGTTTGCAGTAAATTCAGAAATCGTGTAAAATGACGGGGGATCACTCAGGCAACATGGGTGGTCCCTTAAAAAAATTGCACTGTATTTAATAAAAATTTTATAAAGCATGGAAAAATGCACAAAAAGAAAAATGCAATTGACAAGTAGTTGTGTAATGTGATAACATAAAGATACCAACAATCACAAAAAATTTTAGATCCATGTAGAAAACTTATATATGCTCATAATCGGATGAGTGTTTCTACCAACTACCGCAATAGTTGACTATGAGTTTTCACATTTCTGCCGTCCAGCTGTTGGAAGCTGGTTGACAGGAGTGTGAGCTTGCAATGACAGCGGTAGTTGGTTTTTTCGTTGTGATTTCAGCCGTCCGGAAGGCTGACCGCTGCTTATGCCAAGCCTGGAGTAGGAAGAAGTAGGAGGGCCTATGAGCGAAACACAAAATTTTATCTTAAGAGGCGACATCTGCTATAGCCTATCCCCAACAGAGCTCGAGACGGTGGAGAGGGGATATCTGGTCTGTGAGGACGGCAGAAGCGCCGGGGTTTACAGCGAGCTGCCTGAGCAGTATGCCGGATGGCCGGTTACGGATTACGGGGATAACCTGATTATCCCGGGGCTGGTGGACTTACATCTGCACGCGCCGCAGTACGGCTTTCGGGGCCTGGGAATGGACCTGGAGCTGTTAGACTGGCTGAACACGCGGACGTTCCCCGAGGAAGCCAAATACGCCGACCCGGAGTATGCGAGGTGCGGCTACACAATTTTTGCAGACAATATGAAGCGCAGCGCCACCACCAGAGCCTGCATCTTCGCCACGATTCACCGGGATTCCACGGTTATGCTGATGGATCTGATGGAGGCGACCGGGCTTAGGACCATGGTGGGAAAGGTCAATATGGACCGGAACAGCCCGGATATTCTGATTGAGGAAAGTGCCGAGGCGTCCGCCAAAGAGACGGTGGCGTGGCTGGAACAGATCAAAGGGCGCTACAAAAACACGAAACCCATTCTGACACCGCGGTTTATCCCCTCCTGTACGGATGAACTGATGGAGCGCTTAGCGAAGATTCAGGCAGAGACCGGATTGCCGGTGCAGTCCCATCTGTCGGAGAACAAGGGCGAGATCGCCTGGGTACAGGAGCTTTGTCCCTGGTCTGAGTTCTACGGGGATGCGTATGATCACTTTGGACTGTTCGGCGGCGGGGCGGACACGGTGATGGCCCACTGCGTGTGGTCCTCCGAGGAGGAGATCGCGCGGATGAAGGAGCGGGGCGTCTATGTGGCCCACTGCCCGCAGAGCAACACGAACCTTTCCTCCGGCATCGCGCCGGTCCGCAGATATCTGGACAGAGGATTGAACGTGGGGCTCGGAACCGATGTGGCCGGGGGAACCGGGGAATCCATTTTCCGGGCCATGGCGGATGCGATCCAGGTATCCAAGCTGCGCTGGCGCCTGGTGGATGAGGACTTAAAGCCGCTGACCGTCCAGGAGGCGTTTTACCTGGGAACAAAGGGCGGCGGAGCGTTCTTTGGGAAGGTTGGAAGCTTTGAGACTGGCTATGAGCTGGATGCGGTGGTTCTGGATGATTCCGCTTTAAAACACCCGCAGAAGCTCAGTCCGGCCGAGCGGCTGGAACGCCTGATTTATCTGTCCGATGACCGGCAGATCGCCGGGAAGTATGTGGCGGGACAGAGAGTGTGAGTGGTAGGTTTGGGGGGACGCCCGGGAAGCGAACTCCCTTAAAAGAAACAAATATGTTTCAAATTTAAGGAGGTAGGAAGTATGGAAACAAAAAAGAATCAAGGATTTTTGGAAAACGTGTTCCACCTGTCGGAGAACCACACCGACGCAAAAACGGAGATAATTGCCGGTATCACCACGTTCATGACGATGGCGTACATATTGGCGGTTAACCCCAACATCTTAAGCGCATCCGGCATGGACCGGGGAGCGGTGTTCACCGCGACCGCGCTGGCGTCACTGGTTGCAACCCTGCTCATGGCGGCATTTGCAAACTATCCCTTCGTGTTGGCTCCCGGCATGGGACTGAATGCATACTTCGCATACACCGTAGTGCTTCAGATGGGCTACACCTGGCAGATGGCATTGGCCGCAGTGTTCGTGGAAGGTTTAATCTTCATCGCACTGTCCTTAACCAATGTGCGTGAAGCGATCTTCAACGCCATTCCCATAAACTTAAAGCACGCGGTATCCGCCGGTATCGGTCTGTTCATCGCATTCATCGGACTGCAGAACGCAAAGATCGTGGTGGACAGCGCCACCCTGGTATCGGTTTACTCCTTCAAGGCCTCCCTGGCCAACGGAACCTTCCGCGCTGAGGGAATCACCGTTCTGCTGGCCCTTCTGGGCGTGCTGATCACGGCGATCCTGATGGTAAAGAATGTCAAGGGAAATATTCTCTGGGGCATCCTGATCACCTGGATTCTCGGCATCGTGTGTGAGCTGACCGGTCTGTACCAGCCCAACCCTGATATGGGTATGTTCAGCGTGATCCCGAATTTCAGCTCCGGTTTTGGAATCCCCAGCATGAAGTCCACCTTTATGCAGCTGGATTTCAGCAAGGTTGCGTCCCTGGATTTCCTGGTTGTGATGTTTGCGTTCCTGTTTGTGGATATGTTCGATACCCTTGGAACCCTGATCGGCGTGGCCTCCAAGGCGGATATGCTGGATAAGGACGGCAAGCTGCCGAGAATCCGCGGCGCTCTGCTCTCCGACGCTATCGGAACCTCTGTCGGCGCAATCTTCGGTACCTCCACCACCACCACCTTCGTGGAGAGCGCCTCCGGCGTTGCTGAGGGCGGAAGAACCGGTCTGACCGCTGTGACCGCGGCCGCATTCTTCGGACTGAGCCTGTTCCTGTCCCCGATCTTCCTGGCAATCCCGTCCTTCGCGACGGCTCCGGCTCTGATCGTGGTAGGATTTTTGATGATCTCCGCAATCCTGAAGGTAAACTTCAACGATTTCACGGAAGCGATCCCCGCCTACATCGCGGTTATCGCAATGCCGTTCATGTACAGCATCTCCGAGGGCATCGCAATGGGCGTTATCTCCTACGTTGTGATCAACCTGATTACCGGAAAGGCCAAGGAGAAGAAGATCAGCGCGCTGATGTATGTCCTGGCCGTGTTGTTTGTGCTCAAGTATGTGATGATTTAACCTTACCCGCCAATTTTCACATCGGATGTCTGGACTGAGCAACATCTGTAGGCGTTGGTTTAAAACCAGGAGGTATTGTCAATGGCAGTTGGAAAAAGTATCATCCGCGTTGACGCATGCGAGAAGGTGACAGGCGGCGCCCAATATACGGCCGATCTGGAACCGAAAGGCGCTCTGGTCGCGAAAGTGGTCAGAAGTACCATCGCCAACGGGGTAGTAAAAGGATTTGACCTGGAGGCGGCCCTGGCGGTGCCGGGAGTTGTGAAGATCGTCACATGTTTTGATGTGCCGGACTACCAGTTCCCCACCGCGGGCCATCCCTGGTCCGTGGAGACGGCCCATCAGGACATCGCGGACCGGAAGCTTTTAAACACACGGGTCCGCGTGTACGGCGACGATATCGCCGCCGTGGTTGCGGAGGATGAGATCGCCGCGGCCAGGGCAGCGCGGCTGGTGATGGTGGAATATGAAGAGTATCCGCCGCTTCTCACGCCGGAAGAAGCCCTGGCGGAGGGGGCGGCCCAGCTGCACGACGAGAAGCCGGGCAACCTGATCGCCCACTCCGGATTCAAGCTGGGCGAACTGAGCTACGAGGAGGCCGTAGAGGAAGAGGGCCTTGTTGTCATCGACAAGAAGTACGGGACGCAAAGCGTGCAGCACTGTCATATAGAGACGCCGGTTTCCTTTGCCTACATGGAAAAAGGGCGTATTGTCGTAACTACCTCAACCCAGATCCCCCATATCGTGCGCCGGGTGATCAGTCAGGCGCTGGGCGTGCCTATGGGGATGATCCGGGTGATCAAGCCGTATATCGGCGGCGGGTTCGGCAATAAACAGGATGTGCTGTACGAGCCGTTAAACGCCTATCTGTGCATGTTGGTGGGCGGGCGCTGCGTGAAGATGGAGATCAGCAGGGAGGAAACGCTGGCCTGCACCAGAGTCCGCCACGCTATGGACCTTCACGTGAAGGCGGCGGCCAGGAAGGACGGCACCCTGGTGGCCAGAAAGCTTACCGCTTACTCCAACCAGGGCGGATATGCCAGCCACGCTCACGCTATTGTGGCGAACACTTCAAATGAATTTAAACAGATTTATCACGATGAAAAAGCGCTGGAAGCCGACGCCTACACGGTGTACACCAACATCGCCACCGGCGGCGCCATGCGCGGTTACGGAATTCCCCAGGCCGCCTTTGCGGCGGAGTGCATGGCCGACGACCTGGCGTTGCAGCTGGGAATGGATCCCCTGGAATTCCGCAGAAAGAACTGTATGCAGGACGGGTATGAGGATCCTCACACCCATGTGAAGTTTAACTCCTACGGCCTCAGGGAATGTATGGA